>DAIOID010000135.1:0-8192 GCA_036744355.1 Brevundimonas sp. | reverse complement strand
CCCGCCGGGAGAGGGTTAGGTAATCAGGTCAATGCCACTCGCCGCCGCCGATCGGGGCGCCGGGCGGCACGGCCTGAGCCACCGGAAGGGTCTCGCTGAGCGTCTTCAGCCCCTCGACCGGCCCGGTCAGGGCCTCGGCCAGCCAGGCGCACTGGGCCGTCTCCAGCCGGTCGCCGCGGCAACGCCTCAACTGCTCGCCGAACCGTCGCGCGCTGTCGCGCACCGCACCCTGCGCCGTCGAGGACAGGTCCTTGCCCTGGATCAGAGCGGCCAGATAGGCGGCGTAGCGGGCGCGCGTCACACGGCGCAGCTCCGCCTGACGCGGGCTCAGGCTCGCGCCCGGCCCCACCGCCGTCGCCACCCGGTCCAGCACCTCGGTCAGACCCAGCTGCCCCGCATCGCGGCGCTGCTGCTCGACCAGGCGGTTCAGCCGCTCGGGCGCCAGCAGGGTCTCGAACACAACCTCTGACGCCGCCGCCGCCGCCGATGACGGGTCGAACACCGCGTCGGTCTTGCCCTCGAACAGCTCGATCTGCATCTGCCGGTCGGGATTGCCTGACTGGGCCGAGGACAATAGGTCGATCAGGTCGTCGCGCAGGTCCAGCTCGGCCGGCGCCAACGCCTGCATCAGGGCCTCCAAGGCCGCCCGCTGCTTGTCGGCGGGCACGACCTCGGCCCGCTCATGGCCGTCGCCGCTGATGGCGTAGCCATAGTCCACGCCGCCGATCTGCCGCCCGACCGCCGTGGTCTGATAGCGGTGATAGAGGTAGATCGGCACGATCACCCGCCGCAGGTCCGCCGCCGGAGCGCCCGCCGGCAGGTTGGCCAGGCCGAAGCGCGACAGGGCGATACGCCGCACCGCCATAACGTTGGCGAACTCGGCGACCGGGTCAGTCCCGTTATCCCACATGGCGGCGTAGGGCTGCAGACTGCCGAGCGGCCGGGTGTCCGTGTCGTTGACGAAGCGATAGCCCTTGGCCTGCGTCTCCGCCGCCAGGGCGGCGCGCCGGGCGACCGGGTCCTGACCCGGCGCGTCGCCGTACAGCCAGTCCACCACATAGCGGTCCCAAGCCCCGACGCCCGTCGTATAGGCGCGGCTGAAGTCCAGACGCTCGCCGTCGGCGATCACCCAGGGGGCCGGATAATCCATGACCGAGGCCCGGTCCTCGAAGGTCGAGGCTGCAAAGTTGTGCGAGATCCCCAGCGCATGACCGATCTCGTGCGCCGACAGGTGGCGCAGGCGCTGATAGGCCAGACGGTCGGGATCGTCCTCGCCGCCCGTGCCGGCGCGGTCGGCGCCGACCAGACCCTCGAAGATCATCTTGTCCTGACGGTCGCGCAGCGAGCCCAGTTGCACCACGCCGCGCACGATCTCGCCGGTGCGCGGGTCGTTGACGCTGGTCCCCGTCGACCAGCCGCGCGTCTCGCGGTGGACCCAGGAGACGATGTTGTAGCGCGCGTCCATCGGATGCGCCCCCTCGGGCAGCAGCTCCACCCGGAAGGCGTCGATGTAACCTGCCTTGTCAAAGGCTTGCGCCCACCAGTTGCCGCCCTCGATCAGGGCCTGACGGATGGCGGGGGGGGCTGCGCGGTCCACATAGAAGACGATCGGCTTCTTCACCGTCGAGCGCGCGGCGGCGGGATCGGTCTTCTCCAGCCGGAAACGGCGGGCCAGACGGCTGACCACCGGCTGATCCAGATCGGCGGCGAAGTCCGTCACCATGACCTGGGCCGAGGTGCCCGAGCGCGGGTCATGCAGCACCGTCTGAAAGCCCTCGTCGGGCAGGCGGATGAAGGAGTGACGCACCGTCAGGGTGACCGAGCGCGATTCGGGCGAGACCCGCGACAGCTCGGCTCCCGGCTCATCGCTGGTGAAGGTCTGCACCGTCTGGAATTCGACGTTGTCGGGGAAGACCAGGGTCTGATCGGCGTCCAGATAGCCCAGGGCCGGCGCGGCCTTGAACGTGCCCAGCCGCGCCCGCTTCAGACGCCCGACGGCGTTGACCGCGTCCCGCTCCAGAAAGCCCGACAGGTCGACGCTGACCGATCCGTCCGCCCCCGTCTCGACCACCTCGCCGGACCAGACCACCGACGGCGCGAAGGAGGCGGCGACCGCGTTCACCTGATCGGGGTCGGCGTCCACGGCGCGGAACCGGGTGTTCTCGAACTCGGCGAAGACGCGGTTGCCCACCTTGCGGAAGGCCACGACCTGGGCCGACCCCAGGCCAGAACGGTCCAGCCCGGCCCCGTCCATGCCCAGCCCCGCCGACAGGCCCGGCTGATAGAGGTAGCGTCCCAGAACCCCGTCCGCGCCCGGCGCGGGCAGACGCACCGTCGCCTTGCCCTTCTGCCGATCCAGCTTCACGCCGAACAGGCCGTCCTGCCAGGCGGAGGCCGACGACGCGGCAGCGGCCGGAGCCCCCGTCTGGGCCAGAACCGGCGCCGCCCCCGCGGCCACGACCAGACCGGCGACGCTCGCCAGCAGAACCTTGCGCAACATGAACCGCCCCCCGCGGATGACTGAGACTGAAAGCCTTACTGGACGCCGAGCGCCAGGGCGTCAGGCCGACGCGTGTCCGCCGCGCCCAGGAATCGATCGCCCTCGATCATGATGGACTGGGTGCTGCCCATTGTCATGGACGGCCGGACCGTGTGGCCGCGCTCGCGCAGCAGGCGTTCGACGTCGGGCGAGAAGCCGCCTTCCAGCTCCAGCGGGCTGTCGCCGCCGACCTGGTTCAGGCGCGGTCGCATGGCGGCCTCGGCGATGTTCAACTGGTGGTCGATGACGTTGGAGATCAGCTGGACCATGGTGGCGATGATGTAGCCGCCGCCAGGCGTGCCGGTGACCAGCCAGGGCTTGTCGTCGTCAAACACGATCATCGGCGTGATGGTCGAGCCCAGCCGCTTGCCCGGCGCCGGCGAGTTCGGCTCGCCCCGCGTGCCCCACGAGAAGTTGTCCAGCGAGTTGTTCAGCAGGATGCCCGTCCCCACCGGAGCCACGTGCGCGCCATAGGAGTTGGACAGGGTATAGGTGTTCGACACCGCATTGCCGTGGGCGTCGGCCACCGAATAGTGGGTCGTATCTTGGCTCTCATAGGGATAGGGGTTGCCCTCAGGGATGTCGGCGGCGGCCAGCGAGCGATCCATCTGGATCAGCTTGACCCGCTCGGCGGCGAATTCCTTGCTGGCCAGACCTTGCGCAGGCGTCGTCCACTGGGGCGCCCCGCCGATCAGGCGACGGTCCGACGAGACGATCTTCATCGCTTCCGAAATCAGGTGCAGGCTGTCGACGCTGCCCCAGCGCAGCTCGCGCATGGGGAAGTGCTCCAGCAGATTCAGCCCCTCGGCCACGCTAACGCCCGAGGCGGTCGGCGGCATGTACGCGATGCGGTGATCGCGATAGGTGGACCAGATCGGCGCCGTCACGTCGGCGCGGTAATCGGCCAGATCCTTCTCATCCATGATCCCGCCGCCGGCGCGCACGCCTTCGACGATCTTCTTGGCCAGTTCGCCGCGATAGAAGGCGTCGGCGCCGCCCTGTTGCACCTGACGCAGGCTCCACGCCAACTGCGGCTGCTTGAACAGTTCGCCGGCGCGATAGGGCGTGCCGTCCGCCTTCAGATAGGCCTCGCGCGCGCCGGGGTCGGTGGCCAGAACCGTGGCGCGACCCGCCGTGGCGTCCGCCTCGCCGTCCGACAGGATGACGCCGTCCTCGGCCAGCTTGACCGAAGGCGCCACCACCTGGGCCCAGGTCAGGGCGCCGAAACGCTTGTGCGCCTCCCACATGCCCGCGACCGTGCCCGGCACCGAGACGTTGCGGAAGCTGGACGGCGCGCGGCGGTCGAACTTGCCGCTGTCGTCCAGCAGGAAATCCGGCGTCACAGCGCGCGGCGCCGTGCCGTAATAGTTGATGGCGATATCCTGTGCCGGGCGATCCGCCGTCGCCGCCATGTGCACGATCATGTAGCCGCCGCCGCCGATGTTGCCGGCGCGCGGCAGGGTCACAGCTTCCGCGAAAGCCACGGCGACCGCCGCGTCCACGGCGTTGCCGCCCTGTCTCAAAATGTCGACGCCGACCTGGGTCGCCAGGGCGCTCTGACTCACCACCATGCCGCCGCGCCCGATGGTTGGACTGTGGATCTGGCCGTAGCTGACGATGTCGCCGCCGCTGCCGACCGCGGGCCGGGTCGTGACCGCCGTTTCCTGTGCGAGCGCGGGCGCGGCCGCCAACAGCGCCGCCGCGGCGACCGCCAGAATCTTCAGATGAGAACGCATAGCCACCCCGTCACAATTCGCGCGCCTCCGGATCAACATACGGAAAGCCCGATCTCCTCCCAGAGGAAGCGCGCCAGAAAATAAGCGATAGCATTGCCAAAACAGCGAACTCAAGAGCACCAATAGGCGATTACGTTGCTCTCATTCTTATATAACGGCAATATTTAACCTTAGCCGATTGACGCCGCGATTGTGTCGGTTTCTAGTCCGCATTGAGGTGAATCCTCCGGACCTGCCGCAATCTGATCGTGCGCAGATCTTGGACCAGCGCCTCGCTCTGCCAGAAAATCCGGCCGCCGCCGGACGAGCATCGGGGGGATACCGGGTTCGATGACCAACAACGGGGATAGTATGACCATGCGTGCAGCCTTCGCGCGTCGAAGCTTGAAGACGGCCATGTTGGCCACCACGGCGCTGTTCGGCGCCGCCACCGCCGCCGTCGCTCAGGACGCGCCTGAGCCGGAAGCCACCCAGGTCGATGAGATCGTCGTGGTCGGCTCGCAGATTCGGGGCGCCAAGGTGACCGCCGCCCTGCCCGTCACGGTCGTCGGCGAAGAACAGATCCTGGCCACCGCCGCCTCCTCGGGCGACGAGTTGATCCGGTCGATCCCCCAGATGGGCGACGTGACCTTCAACGCCAGCTATCTGCCTGCCAGCTCGAACTCGGCGCGCGGCGACACCGGCTCGGTCAACCTGCGCGGCCTCGGCATCGGCAACACCCTGGTCCTGCTGAACGGCCGCCGCGTGGTCGGCCACCCGACATCGCAGGCCAACGAACACCTCGTTCCCGTCCTGACCTACAACACCAACGCCATTCCGGTGACGGGCCTGAAGCGTCTGGAAGTCCTGCGCGACGGCGCGGCCGCCATCTATGGCGCCGACGCGGTGGCCGGGGTGATCAACACCGTCCTGCGCGACGACCTGAACGGCCTGACCGTCTCGGCCCAGTACGGCGGCGCCGAGGGCACCGGCATGCGCGAGACCAACTTCAGCGCCTACGGCGGCCGCGACTTCCTCGACGGTCGCGCCAACCTGTCGGCCTTCCTCAACTACGACCACCGCACCGAGCTTTCGACCACGGATCAGGACTACACCGCCTCGCTGGACAAGCGCCCGCTGTTCGCCGGCACCGGCTTCGAAGGCAATACCTCGCTGAACAGCCGCTCGTCGCTGACGCCCTGGGGTCTGTTCCGTCCGACCGGCGGCACGGTGCGTCTGCCCGGCGCGACATCCAACCTGACCGCCTTCAGCACCCAGCCCTCGACCTTCAGCGGCTGCGGCGCCGCACTTGGCAACGGCCTGTGCCTCAAGTCCGGCACGGCGATCGACGCCCGCCTGTATTCGGACTCGGCGGCCTAGGGCCTGACCGTCATGCCCGAGGTCGAACGCCTCAACCTCTTCGTCACCGGCAAGTACAAGCTGAACGACAGCATCGAGGCCTTCGGCGAGCTGGGCTATTATCACGCTGAAACCACGGCCTGGCAGGCGCCGATCAGCACCCTGTCCTCGATCGTCCTGACCATCCCCAAGACCAACTATTACAACCCCTTCGGCGCCACGACCCTGCCGGGCGGCGCCGCCAACCCCAACCGTCTGCCCGGCATCACTGCCCCGGCCGGCGGCGTGGACCTGCTGCTCAGCGGCTATCGCTTTGACGACCTGGGCCCGATCGAGGTCAACGTCACCAACAAGCAATACCGCGCCCTGGGCGGTCTGCGCGGCGAGTTCGCCGGCTGGGACTGGGAAAGCGCCCTGCTCTATTCCGAAGCCAGCGCCGAGGACATCAGCGACAACGTCTCGACCACGGCGCTGCAGAAGCAACTCGCCCTGTCCACGCCCGACGCCTACAACCCGTTCAACGGCGGCGACCTGAGCAACCCCAGCTTCGGCGACGGCACGCCCAGCAGCCAGGCCGCCCTGGACGCCATCCGCCAGAAGATGCGGCGCTACACCGAGACGACCCTGGCGCTGTGGGACTTCAAGGTCTCGCGTCCCGACCTTTTCACCCTGCCCGCCGGCGACTTGGGCATGGCGGCCGGGATCGAGGCGCGTCGTGAAACCCAGCTGGACGACCGCGACGCGCGCATCGACGGGACCATCACCTTCACTGACGCCTCGGGCGCGGTTTACGGCGACCTGATCAACTCCTCGATGAACCCGGACACCGAGGGCGACCGCACCGTCTATTCGGCCTACGCCGAATTGGCCGTTCCCGTCGTTTCGCCCGAGATGAACATCCCCTTCGTCCATAATCTGGAAGCTCAGGTCGCCGGCCGCTACGAGCACTATTCGGACTTCGGCGACATCGCCAAGCCCAAGGTCGCCGTGGCCTGGGATCTGGCCGAGGGCCTGCGTCTGCGCGGCTCCTGGGCCCAGGGCTTCCGCGCCCCGAACCTGGAGCAGATCAACGCCAGCATCGTCACCCGCTCGAACAGCAGCACCGACTGGGCCTATTGCGAGGCCCTGCGCGTCACCGGCGCCATCACCGGGCTGGACAAGTGCGTGGGCGCCACCGGCGGCACGATCAACAGCGTCCGCATCCGTCGTAACGTCGCCGAGCAGCGCGCCGGCAACCCCAACCTGAAGCCGGAAGAGTCCGAAACCCTGTCGTTCGGCACGGTGATCCAGCCGGACTTCACCCCCGCCGAACTGGGCGACTTCACCATCACCATCGACTGGTGGAACGTGAAGCAGGAAGGGATGGTCGGCGTCTTCCGCGGCCAGAACGCCCTGACGCTGGACTACCTGCTGCGCAAGCAGGGCAGCTTCAACCCCAACGTGGTGCGCGCCGCGGCGAGCGCCGAAGACGCGGCGGTCTTCACCGCCGCCGGCATGGCTCCGGCCGGTGAGATTCTCTACGTCAAGGATCTCTACGACAACCTGCAGCCGCAGGAGGTCCAGGGCATTGATCTGGGCGTCATGTGGAGCCTGCGCGGCACCCGCTTCGGCGACTTCAGCGCCAATCTGAACGTCTCGCACCTGCTGAAATACTATCTGGAGCCTTCGCCCGCCGTTCAGGCCCTCATGGCCGCCAAGGCCGAAGGCAAGATCGACAGCGTCATCGGCTTCAGCGGCAGCGCGGGCGACCTGATCCGCTCGGGCGGCCGTCCGGAATGGAAGTGGTCCGGCTCGGCCACCTGGCGCTATCAGAACATCACGGTCGGCGCCTACACCGCCTATATCGGCAGCGTTGAACAGGACTCCCTGACCAACGCGGCCGGCGAGGTCTGGACCGTGGACTCGCAGATCACCGGAAACCTGTACGGCGAGTACGAATGGGATGACGGCCAGCTGGCCGGAACCGCCGTCCGCGTCGGCGTGCGCAACATCACCGACGAGGCCCCGCCCCTGGCTCTGGACGGCTACCTCGGAACGGTTCACCAGCCCTACGGCCGCTACTGGTACGCCAGCATCCGCAAGAGCTTCTGATCGCTCTTGATCTTGACCGGGCGGGAGGCGAGCCATCGCCTTCCGCCCTTCTTCTGTTTTGACGCCTGCAGTGGAGTTCCCGATGAAACCCGTCTCGATGCGCGCCCTGGCGCTCGCCGCCGCCCTGACCGGCCTGACCGCCCCGGCCTTCGCCGGCGAACTGTCGCCGCAGGCCCGCACCCAGATCACCGGCACGGTCGAGCGCAATCAGCCCGCCCTGGATCACGCCGCGCTCGAAATCTGGAAGTTCGCGGAGCTGGGCTATCAGGAAACGCAGAGCTCGACCCTGCTGCAGGGCCAGCTGCGCGAGGCCGGTTTCCAGGTCACGCCCGGCATCGCCAACGAACCCACCGCCTTCCTGGCCAGCTTCAAGACCGGCGACGGCCCGGTCATCGCGGTTTTGGCGGAATACGACGCCCTTCCGGGCCTGTCGCAGACCCTGAACCCGGTGCAGGAATCGGCCGGCGGACACGCGGGCCACGGCTGCG
>DAIOID010000134.1:4393-8313 GCA_036744355.1 Brevundimonas sp. | reverse complement strand
GGGGCGACGACGCGGGCGGGGCTGCTGGCCACGCCGCTGCGCGACCGGTTCGGCATTCCGCTCAGGCTTGAGTTCTATACGCCGGAGGAGCTGACGGCGGTGATCCGAGGGGCGGCGCGCAAGATGGGCGCGGCCATCACCGAGGACGGAGCCATGGAGATCGCACGTCGGGCGCGGGGCACGCCGCGCATCGCCGGGCGATTGTTGCGCCGGGTGCGGGACTTCGCCGACGCCGAGGGGGGAACGATCGACCGGTTGGCGGCGGCGCGGGCGCTGGCGCGGCTGGAGGTCGACGAGCAGGGGCTGGACAGTCTGGACCGGCGCTTCCTCAAGGCCCTGATCGAGAACTATGGCGGCGGCCCGGTGGGCATGGACACCCTGGCGGCGGCCATCGCCGAGGCGCGCGATGCGGTCGAGGACGTGATCGAACCCTATCTGCTGCAGCAGGGCTTCATCATGCGCACGCCGCGCGGGCGGGTGGCCTGCGCCAAGGCCTATGAGCATCTGGGGCTAGAGGCGCCCAAGGTGCAGGCAGCGCCGCCGCCGGACCTGTTCGGGAAGTAGGACTTCCTTCTCCCCTCGAGGGGAAGGTGCAGTATGGGCTTGTTTCTGCGCAGCAGACAGAGGTGTCTTCATGGACCGCTGGTCGCTCTGGACGTCAGCATGTCTCGCCAGTAAAGCTTAAGCTATGGAAATCGGGACAATTATAGCCATCGCATTGTTCGTGGCATACTACTTCTGGGATAAGCGGAACGCTAAGCTGGAAAGCGCAATCAATCGCTACGCGAGCGCATTGTCGTCAGCTGCATCTCGCCTAGAGTTCGGCGAGAACGACCCAGTCTCCGCTGAAAAACTAGAGAATATCGCTCAGTCCCTCCGCTTTGCTTGGCATCGCAAAAAGCGAGAGTGGGTTGGTGATGCAGCTACGATGAAAGAAACGTGGTCCAACGTGTGCCTTGCGAGGTGGGATCAGACGCTCAAAGCGGCTGGCATGACGCAATACTCGCCCGGCTACAACGAGAGCATTGAGGCAGTTAATGCTCTCATATCGAGACTTGAGCGATACCGCCGTGTATCGGGCTGGAAGCCATGACGTATAATTTGGTGCGCATGTTTCGAAGCATGTTTCCACGCCTTGAGATGGTGAGCTGACTCGTATCCTCGTCCTCTCCACCCGGTCGCTTCGCGGCCACCCTCACCATGTATGAGCGGGAGAAGGCGCAAGCGATTCGCAAAAGGGCTTCACCCGTTCGCCAAACCCGGCCATGCTGGCCGCGAAGGGAGACGGGCGATGGCGCGAGGCGGGATCGGCAAGGACCAGATGATCGTCGTGCTGGGCGCGGCGGTGCTGCTGCTCGGCGCGCTGAGCCTGGTCGCCGTCAGTCAGGGCGCGCGCTTCGGCCCGAAGCAGCCCTCCTCGGCCGAGCGGGCGTTGGCTCAGGTGAAGGCGCAGATGGGGCCGAACGCCGAGGTGCGTTATCTGGAAAACGGCAAGCGCCGCGCGGTCTGCGGCTACGCCGGGATCGCCGGACAAAGGCAGGCCGTGGCCTTCGTCTCGCGGCCCAATCGCATCCTGATGGGGGACGATCCTCTGGGCGCCGAGTTCGCGGAGATGAAGGCGCAGTTCTGTCCGGGCTTCAACGTGGCCGCCACGACGGCTAAGGCCTCGACGACGACTTCCGCTCAGGGCTGACCCATGACCGACCAACCGACCGCCGGCCGTTTCGACGGGCTGGATCACCTGCTGCCGGTGCGGGTCTATTACGAGGACACCGATTTCACCGGGCTGGTCTATCATGCCAACTATGTCCGCTATTTCGAGCGGGGGCGGTCGGACTTCCTGCGGCTGGCGGGGGTCGGTCACGCCGAACTGCTGGAGCAGGACGAGCCGCTGGCCTTTGTCGTCTCTGAGCTAAACATAAGATACGCCAAGCCCGCGCGGATCGACGACGCCCTGGTGGTGCGCACCCGCTATGAGGCGATCAAGGGGCCGCGCTTGATCATCCGGCAGACGGTCGAGCGCGACGGCGAGGTGCTGTGCCGGGCCGATGTGACGGCGGTTTGCATCCATCTGGACGGGCGGCCGCGACGGCCGACGAAGCGGCTGGTGGAGTTGGTGGGGCCATGGTTGTCGGGGGAGGGCGCCTGATCCTCCCTTCTCCCCTTGAGGGAGAAGGTGGCCCGTCAGGGCCGGATGAGGGGTGTCGGCGCGAGGGTTGATGGGAAGCCGCAGAGTTGTGTCTTCGCACCCCTCATCCGTCCGGCTTCGCCGTCCACCTTCTCCCTCAAGGGGCGAAGGATGAATGCTCAAGCCTCGCAATAACGAGGTTGTCAGATGCGGCCCCCGTGACGCGGGGCGCGACGACCGCTAGACCCGCCGCCATGAAACCGCCACGTCCGCCCGCTCGATAAGGTCGGACGACACCGGACCCATCCAAGGACCCTGCATGACCGCCCCAGTCGACGCTTCGCTGCTGAATCCCATCGAGCTGTTCATGACCGCCGACTGGGTGGTGAAGACCGTGATGATCGGCCTGGCCGCGGCCTCGGTCTGGTCGTGGACCATCATCATCGACAAGGGCGTGCGCTTCGCCCGCATGAACGCCCGCGCCACCGAGTTCGAGAAACAGGTCGAGAGCGGGCGGTCGCTGGAAGACGTGGCGGCTCAGGCCGGCGCCCAGCCTGCCGATCCCCTGCCGCGCATGCTGGTCCTGACCTTGCAGGACTGGCGTGAGGCGCGCTCGCGCGGGGCCATGACGGACACGCAAGGCTCGATGCTGATCGCGCGCATCGACCGGGCGCTGGATTCGGTCATCGCCCGCGAGAGCCAGAAGATCGAAAACGGTCTGGGCGTCCTGTCGGTGGTGGCCACCGCCTCGCCCTTCATCGGCCTGTTCGGCACGGTCTGGGGCATCATGAACGCCTTCGACAGCATCGCGGCGGCGGGCAACACCAATCTGACGACCGTGGCGCCGGCCATCGCCGAGGCCCTGTTCGCCACGGCCATCGGTCTGGCCGCGGCCATCCCGGCCTATATCGCCTTCAACGCCTTCTCGGTGTCGGCGGGCAAGTTCACCGGCCGTCTGGAGGCCTTCGCCGACGACCTTCAGTCGGCCATCGCGCGGCGTCTGGGCGCGCCTTCGGCTCCGCCGCCGCCCCCGCCGCCGTCTGCTGACCTGAACCTGCGTCGGGGCGCCTGATCCATGGCCCTGGGCGGAGGAGGAGGCGGCAGCGCGGGCGGACGCGGCCGACGCCGCGCGCGCAAGCGTCCCTTAAGCGAAATCAACGTCACGCCGCTGGTCGACGTCATGCTGGTGCTGCTGATCATCTTCATGATCTCGGCGCCGCTGCTGACCGTCGGCGTGCCGGTGGAGCTGCCCAAGACCGAGGCCAGCGCCGTCGAGACGACCGACAAGCCGATCACGGTCTCGATCGATCAGAACGGGGCCATCTTCATCGGCGAGGGCGAGGTCCGCTGGGAGAACCTGGCGATCCGCGTGGCCGAAGAGGGCGGCGAGAAGGCGCGCGACAAGGCCGTCTTCATCCGCGCCGACGGCCGGGCCCCCTATCAGGCCGTGGCCCGCGTCATGGCGCGCCTGTCGGCCTCGGGCTTCACCAAGCTGAACCTGATCACTGACACGGCCGCTGACGAGACGGCGGAGGGCTGACGGCTTTGCGTCGACCCAGTCCCGCCATTGTCGGATCGCTTGCGCTGCACGCCGGCGTGGTGGCGCTCGCGCTTGTCTCGTGGTCGTCGAAGGACGAGCCCAAGCCGCTGGTGAACTCGGTGCCGGTGTCGATCGTCTCGGACATCGAGATCGCCGCCGCGCCTGCGGACAATCCGCAGCCCGAGCCCTCGCCCGAGGACGGGGCCACCGCCCCGGTCGAGACGCCGCCCGAGCCGGTTCCGCCGGAGCCCA
>DAIOID010000134.1:2573-4293 GCA_036744355.1 Brevundimonas sp. | reverse complement strand
CCGCCGCGCCCGACGCCGAACCGAGGCAGGCCCGCGACGGGTCAGCAGGGCTCGGGTCAGGCCAGCCAGGCGACGGGGCCGCAGATCACGGCCATCTTCAATCAGGTCTATCCGAACTGGATCCTGCCCTGCGACATTCCGGGGGCCGACGAGCTGAGGATTCAGGTCGATCTGACCCTGTCGGCGGACGGGCGGATCACGCGCGGACCGACCCTGGTCAACCCGCAGTCCAGCGCCGTCTATCGCGCGGCGGCGGACGGGGCGCTGCGGGCCTTGCGTCAGACGGCGCCGTTTGACGTGCCGGCAGGCTTCCCCGGCGGCCAGTATCGCCCGACATTCAACACCGAACGGGCCTGCGCCAATCGGTAGAGAAGGCTGCTTCCCTCTCCCGGCGGGAGAGGGCTTGAGCCCCGGAGAGCCGAAGGCGATCCGCTGGGCGAAAGGGTGAGGGGCTAGCGGGTCGGTCGGCGCTAGCCGTGGCGCAGGCGGCTTACGCCGACGGCGACGAACGACCCTCATCCGGCCCTCCGGGCCACCTTCTCCCATCGGGAGAAGGGAGCAAGGCGGCGGAGGCGCTGGAATGCTTGCCTTCAAAGTCTGAAAGTCGCCCCATTCCGGGGCAAGCTTGTCTTTCGCAAACTGGTTTTTGTCATACGGTCTGGCGATAAGGACCGACGAGCCGTCCAACTTCCGGGAGTTCCCCTATGCGTCTGCACCTTCTTCTCGCTTCGGCCGCCGCGGTCCTGATGGCGGGTCCGGCGACGGCCCAGACGCAGCCGACCATGCCGGCGCAGCAGACGGGGCCGGTCGAGGTCGAGATCGATCAGGGCGTGCTGCGTCCGCTGCAGATCGCCGTCGTGCCCTTCACCGGTCAGAACGGGCCGCAGATTTCGAACGTCATCAGCGGCAACCTGAAGCGCTCGGGCTTCTTCGATCCGCTGAACCCGGCCAGCTTCATCGAGACCGGCCTGACCCTGGCCAATGCGCCGAACTTCCCGCAGTGGACCTCGATCGGGGCCCAGGCGGTGCTGTACGGCGGCGTCACGCCGCGCGCCGACGGCCGGGTGGACGTGGGCTTCCGCCTGTACGACCCGTACCGCCAGTGCCAGCTGGTCAGCTATCAGTTCACCGCCACCAGCGAGCAGTGGCGCCGGATCGCGCACAAGATTTCCGACGTCATCTATCAGCGCATGACGGGCGAGGCGGGTTTCTTTGATTCGCGCGTGCTGTTCGTGTCCGAGAGCGGCACCCAGCTGAACAAGCTGTCGCGGCTGACCATCGTCGATCAGGACGGCTACAACCCCGTCTTCCTGACCCAGGGCGACGAGATCATCATGTCGCCGCGCTTCTCGGCGTCCAACCCGGACGAGGTCACTTATGTGGCCCTGGGCAGGGATTACAGCCGCATCTACCTGTACAACCTGTCGACCGGGCGCCGTGAAAGCCTGGGCGAGTTCGACGGGCAGGTGCTGGCGCCGCGCTTCTCGAACGACGGGTCCAAGATCGCCTTCTCGATCATCCGCGGCGGCAACACCGACGTCTATGTGATGAACCTGCGCACGCGTCAGCTGTCGCGCCTGACCTCGGACCCCGGCATCGACACCTCGCCCTCGTTCAGCCCGGACGGCAACCAGATCGTCTTCACCTCGGATCGCTCGGGTTCGGCGCGCCTCTATACGATGCGGGCGGACGGCTCGGGCCAGCGCCCGATCTCGCGCGG
>DAIOID010000134.1:0-2473 GCA_036744355.1 Brevundimonas sp. | reverse complement strand
GTGGTGGCGCAGGCGGGTTATGACGGTCGCGGTTCGGACCCGGCCTGGTCGGGTCTTCTGGACGCCCCGCCGGCCAGCCTGGGCATCGGTCAGGGACCGGATTCCTGCCCCGCCTGATGGAGTTACGGCTTCGTGACATCACGAGCGGAGCCATTCCCATAAACTGTGCGTTATCGCGTCTGGCGCGACGCGGCGCCGCAGTCTAGCTGACCGCAACAACAGCCAAGCTTGAGGCCGCCGTCCTCAGACCGAACCAAGGAGACGACCCGATGAATTCCTCGACCCTGATCAAACTGGCGACCGTCAGCGCCGCCGTCGCCGCCCTGGCCGCCTGCGCGCCCAAGCCCAAGGTCGAGCCCGCCGTGCCGACGACCCCGACCGAGCCGACCGGCCCGCAGTACCCGACCGCCCCCACCGGCCCCGTGGAAGGCGGCAACGTCGGCGCTCCCATGCCGGGCTCGGAGCAGGACTTCGTGGTAAACGTCGGCGACCGCGTCTACTTCGACCTGGACAGCTATTCGGTGCGCCCGGAAGCCCAGCCGCGTCTGGACGCCCAGGCCGCCTGGCTGGCCCGCTACCCGCAGGTCACGGTCCGCATCGAAGGCAACGCCGACGAACGCGGCACGCGTGAATACAACCTGGCCCTGGGCGCCCGCCGCGCCGAGGCCGTCCGCACCTATCTGATCCAGCGCGGCGTTCCCGCCGGCCGCATCGACACCATCAGCTTCGGCAAGGAGCGTCCGATCGCCGAAGGTTCGAACGAGTCCGCCTGGGCTCAGAACCGCAACGCCCACACCGCCATCGTGTCGGGCGCCCCGCGCTAAGCCAGGCCTCAACGGCTCAATGAATGGAGGCGTCGGCTTTGCAGCCGGCGCCTCTTTTCTTTGAGGGCGTAGCGGATCAAAGTCCGCGCCGAATCCGGGGGGAAGCTGAGTGATTGATCTGGAAACAGCGGGCGGCGCCATGACGGGCGGCATCATCGCAGGGGCCATCGAAAAACCGACGGGGCAGGCGGGCGAGCATCACACGACCTGCGCCGACTGCGGGGCCGAGGTCACCGGCAACTTCTGCTCCAACTGCGGTCAGGCGGCGCACGTGCACCGGACCCTGCTGCACCTGGGCGAGGAGCTGCTGCACGGGGTCATGCATTTCGACGGCCGCTTCTGGCGCACCCTGCCGCTGCTGATCCTCAACCCGGGTCGGCTGACGCGCGAATGGGTTCAGGGCAAGCGGACGCGCTACGTCTCGCCCCTGGCCATGTTCCTGTTCACCCTGTTCGTCATGTTCTTCGCGCTCAGCTTCATGCCGCATTCGGAGGTGAAGCTGCAGGGCCTGCCGGAGCAGATCGCCGCCCAGCGCGAGGCGATCGCCGAGGCCGAGCAGGTGGTCGCGGCCGCCCAGAAGGAGGTCGATGAGGCCGCCGCAGCCATGGAGCCCGCCGACGGCACGCCCCCCGCGCCCAACAGCGGCGCGCGGGCCGGGGTCGCCGCCGGAGTTCTGGCCGCCGCCCAGGCCGGGGTGATCAGCGAGAAGGCCAAGCTGGAGCGTCTGGAGCATGACGCCGTCGAAGGGCGCAAGGACGGCCTGACGCCCGGCAGCTGGCAGGCCCAGGTGGCCGACATCGCCTCCGACGTGGGCAAGGACGGGAACGCCAACGGCCTGACCAAGACGGTGGCCAAGAAGCTGAAAAACCCGGACCTGGCGCTCTACAAGCTGCAACAGACCATCTACAAGTTTGCCTTCCTGCTGGTGCCGCTGTCGATCCCGTTCGTCGCCCTGATGTTCCTGTGGAAGCGGGGCTTCACCCTCTATGACCACGGGGTCTTCGTCCTCTATTCGCTGACCTTCATGTCGCTGCTGCTGATGGCGGTGGTGGTGCTGGCGACGTCTATCAAGGGGGCGGGACCTGCGGCGGGGCTTGTGGCCAGCCTGATCGTGCCGGTGCACATGTTCGCCCAACTGAAAGGGGCCTACAGCCTGAAGATCTTCTCGACCCTGTGGCGGACGATCGCCCTGCTGATCTTCTGCGAGATCGCGGCGACCCTGTTCATCGTGTCGATCATCTATCTGGGCCTCGGCCACTGACCAGCTCGGCCTTGCGAGCGCCGCAAATCGATGGGACGACTTGAGACATGCTGAAGCTGCCTTTTTCTAAATCCGCCGCCCTGACGGCCATCGGTCTGACCCTGATCGGGGGCGCGGTCGTGGCCCAGGTCGCGCCGATGGAGCCGGTCCAGTGGGACAAGCGCCGTCTGGACCAACTGGACCGCAACGTCCGCCGTCTGGAGCGCGCCCTGACCCAGAGGAACGCCGCCGGCCAGCCCGTGCTGGTCGAGCCCGACCCCGAGGTCGTCGCCATGCAGGGCCAGCTTCAGATCATGGACCGCCGTCTGGCCGACGTGGAGCAGACCTTCCAGCGGATGAACGCCGACAGCGAGCGTCTGACCTTCCAGCTGGACGAGGCGACGCGCGA
>DAIOID010000133.1:0-8332 GCA_036744355.1 Brevundimonas sp. | reverse complement strand
TTGGCGAAGGCTTCGTCGTCCTCGACGATCAGCAGTTGGCGCGGGGCGTCGGTCACATCGGTCATTTAGGCGCCAAGGCCTCCAAAGGCAGGGTCAGGCGGACACAGGCGCCGCCGTCGCGTCGATTGGCGGCGACGACCCCGCCGCCCAGCTTGCGCATCACATTGACCAGCAGGAAGAGGCCCAGCCCCGCCCCTGCCCGGCCCTTGGTCGACTGATAGGGCTGGCCCAGCCGCTCCAGAATATCGGCGGCGAAGCCCGGACCGTCGTCATTGAACTCGACCGACAGCAGATCATCGTCCAGCGCCGCCGTGATAACCATCCGCTCGGCCCCGGCCTCCTGGGCGTTGTCCAGGAGGGCGCTGAAGACCTGCTTCAGGGCCGGGTCGGCGATGATGCGTGGATCGCGTGGCGCCGGATCGCGCAAGACCACGGCCATGGCGTCGTTCGACTTGTCGCGCCACTCGGCGACGATCTCAGACAGGAATCCGCCCAGGGTGGTGACGGTCGGCGCCTCGCCCCGCGCCTCGCCCGCCGACATCAGAATGCCGGTGACGATGGTCTTGCAGCGCTCGACCTCGGCCTGCATGTCGGCGATATCGGACATCAGGTCGGCGTTGGTTTGAAGGTCGGGCATCCGCTTCCAGTCGCTGAGAATGACCGACAGCGAGGCCAGCGGCGTGCCCAGCTCATGCGCGGCGCCGGAGGCCAGCAGGCCCATGCGGACGATATGGTCCTGTTCCGCCGCCTGCTGCCGGGCGTCGGCCAGATAGGCGTCGCGCGCCCGCACGTTCTGGGTCGTACGGGTGACAAAGGCGACCAGCAGCACCGCGATCAGGATGAAGTTGACCAGGGCTCCAGCCTGGATCAGCCCCAGGCGCGCGTCCGCGCTGGGCGGCAGCAGGAGGGGCTGATGCCAGACGGCCAGCAGGCCCAGACAGGCGCTGGTCACCAGCACGAAGCCCCAGGCGTAGGGCGGGCGCAGCAAGACCGCCGCCAGGACGATCTGCATCAGATAGAGGGCTGCGAACGGATTGCTGGCTCCGCCGCTGAAGAACAGCAGCCAAGTCAGGGCGGCGACGTCGGCGAACAGGGCCAACAGCAGTTCGGGATCCGTCACGCTCTGACGGCGCAGCGCCACCGGGGCGCTGGCCAGGTTCATCAGCGCCAGCCCGGTCGGGGCCAGCAGCAACATCCCCAGCGGCAGGGGGATCTTCAGCCCCCAGTGGACCACGGCGATGGTCACCACCTGACCGATCACCGCCAGCCAGCGCAGCTGGATCAGCAGCAGCATGTTGCGCCGCCCGGCCGCGCCCGGCGACACCGGCGCCTCGGGCCGGTCGTCCAGACCCAGCAGGCTGCGTGCGAACCCTAGCGCGCTCATCGCCTGCGCTTCCTTTCCTCACGCAGGAAGAAGACAAAGCCCGCCGCCGACATCAAGGCCAGCCCGAACCAGGTCAGGGCGTAGATCAGGTGGCTGTTGGCGAACCGCACCACGGTCAGGCCCCCGCGCGGCCAGCCGCCGGGATTGGGCGTGGCGTCGGCGTCAATGAAATAGGTCGCCACCGGCCCGGAAAGCCCCCTCGCCTTCGCGATCGCGGTCACGTCGCGCGAGAACCACCGGTCTCCCGCCGGATCATTGGCGCGCAGGAAGCCGCCGTCCGGTTCGCTCAGACGCAGCAGGCCGACGACGGTCGCCTGCCCCTCCGCCTGGCCCTCGGCGCGATCCGCCGGCTTCTGACGCTCAGGCGGGACGAAGCCCCGGTTGATCAGGACGGTGAAGCCGCGATCCGTGACCAGCGGCGTCATGACCCAATAGCCGGGCCCCAGGTCCGTCACCGCCTTGACCAGGGCCTCGCGCTGATGATCGAAGCGGCCGCTGACGACGACCCGACGATACTGATCAGCCTGACGCGTGATGGTCTGCTCCGGCGGCGGCGCGGCGACGGGGGCGGCATGGATGCGGGCGTCGACCTGACGGATCAGGTCCTGCTTCCAGGCCAGCCTTTGCACCTGCCAGACGCCCAGGGCCGAGAAGCCCGCGAACAGCACGGCGAACATGACCGCGCCCAGGATCAGGGCGGTCATGCTGCGCGGCGGCCGGGCGGGTCGCGACGACGGCTCTATGGCGCTTCTCCCCTGCCTCGCCCGATCAGGCTCAGCCCATGGTCTGCATGTCGTGGGTGGGCATCATGTTGGTGTTCAAGTGATACATCACCCAGACCGAACCGGCGACGGCGATCACCACGATGACGATGGTGAAGATCAGCGCCAGCATGTTCCACCCGCCCTCGGACTTGTGGTTCATGTGCAGGAAGAAGACCATGTGCACCACGATCTGCACCACGGCGAAAGCCGTGATGATCAGACCCGTGGTCTGCGGCGCCAAGGCCTCGGTCATGACCAGCCAGAACGGAATCGCCGTCAGCACGACCGACAGCAGGAAGCCGATCATGTAGCTCTTAAACGAGCCGTGGTCGTGGTCGTCGCCGTGATGATGATCGTCATGATGATCCACAGCGTGATCGTTATGGGCCTCGGCGCTCATCGCAGCATCCCGAACAGATAGACGAAGGTGAAGACGCCGATCCAGATGACGTCCAGGAAGTGCCAGAACAGGCTGAGGCACATCAGGCGGCGCTTGTTGGCCGGGATCAGGCCCTTGCGCCAAACCTGGACCATCAGGGTGACCAGCCAGATGCAGCCGAAGGTGACGTGCAGGCCGTGGGTGCCGACCAGGAAGAAGAAGGCCGACAGGAAGCCGCTGCGCTGGGGCGTGGCGCCCAGGTGGATCATGTGGGCGAACTCATAGAGCTCGATCCCCAGGAAGCAGAGACCGAACAGACCGGTGATCGCCAGCCAGGTCTGCATCTGCGCCGTACGGTTCTTGACCATGGCCAGCATGGCGAAGCCGTAGGTGATCGACGACAGCAGCAGCATGGACGTGTTCAGCGCCACCAGCGGCAGGTCGAACAGGTCCTTGGGCGACGGGCCGGCGGCGTAGTTGCCGCCGATCACCGCATAGACGGCGAACAGCATCGCGAAGATGAGGCAGTCGCTCATCAGATACATCCAGAAGCCCAGCATGGTGCTGTGGCCTTCCGGATGATGCGGCTCCTCGACCGGGTGGTAGATCGGCCGACCGGCCTCGTCGACGTAGTCGGGGTTCAGGGAAGAAGCGTGACTCATCGGATCATCCCTGCGACGTTGCGGCCGCCAGGGCCTTGGAGCGCGCGTCCTCGGTCGCCTGCACCGTCTCGGCCGGGATGTAGTAGTCGCGCTTGTAGTTGAAGGTATGGAAGATGGCGTAGGCGATGAGGGCGAAGAAGCCGAGCGCCGCCAGCCACCACATGTACCAGATAAGGGCGACGCCCACGACGGTCGACAGGCCGGCCAGGATCACCCCCGCGCCCGTGTTGGCGGGCATGTGGATCGGCTGATAGCCGCCGGTCGGTCGCTCGTAACCACGCGCCTTCATGTCCCACCAGGCGTCCGAGTCATGGATGATCGGCGTCCTGGCGAAGTTGTAGTCCGGCGGCGGCGACGACGTGGCCCATTCCAGCGTGCGGCCGTGCCAAGGATCGCCCGTCTCATCGCGCAGCTTGTCGCGGTTGATGATGGAGACAGCGAACTGGATCAGCATGGCCAGGATGCCGACGGCGATGATGCCGACGCCGACCGCCGCTATGACGAACCAGATCTGATAGGCCGGATCATCGAAGACCCGCATGCGACGCGTCACGCCCATGAAGCCCAGGACGTAGAGCGGCATGAAGGCGACCCAGAAGCCGACGACCCAGCACCAGAAGCTGACCAGGCCCCACTTCTTGTCCAGCTTGAAGCCGAAGGCCTTGGGCCACCAGTAGTTGATGGCGGCGAACAGGCCGAACAGCACGCCGCCGATGATGACGTTGTGGAAGTGCGCGATCAGGAACAGCGAGTTGTGCAGCACGAAGTCGGCCGGCGGCACCGCCAGCATGACGCCCGTCATGCCGCCGATCACGAAGGTCAGCATGAAGGCGACCGTCCACATCATCGGCAGCTCGAAGCGAATGCGGCCCCGGTACATGGTGAACAGCCAGTTGAACAACTTGGCCCCTGTCGGGATCGAGATGATCATCGTCGTGATCCCGAAGAAGGAGTTCACGGATGCGCCCGAGCCCATGGTGAAGAAGTGGTGCAGCCACACCAGGTAGGACAGGATGGTGATCACCACCGTCGCATAGACCATCGACGTGTAGCCGAAGAGCTTCTTGCCGGAGAAGGTCGAGGTGACTTCCGAAAAGACGCCGAACAGCGGCAGGATCAGGATGTAGACCTCGGGGTGACCCCAGATCCAGATCAGGTTCACGTACATCATCGGGTTGCCGCCGAAGTCGTTCGTGAAGAAGTTGGTGCCGATGTAGCGGTCGGCCGACAGCAGGGCCAGGACGGCGGTCAGCACCGGGAAGGAGGCCACGATCAGAACGTTGGCGCACAGCGAGGTCCAGGTGAAGACTGGCATCTTCATCAGGCCCATGCCCGGCGCGCGCATCTTCACGATGGTGGCGATCAGGTTGATGCCGGACAGGGTGGTCCCGACCCCCGCGATCTGCAGGGCCCAGATGTAATAGTCGACCCCGACGCCGGGGCTGTAGCCGATGCCGGACAGCGGCGGATAGGCCAGCCAGCCCGTGCGCGCGAACTCGCCGACGAACAGCGACATCATCACGACGATCGCGCCCGCCGTCGTCATCCAGAAGCTGAAGTTGTTCAGGAAGGGGAAGGAGACGTCGCGCGCCCCGATCTGCAACGGCACCAGATAGTTCATCAGGCCGGTGATCATGGGCATGGCCACGAAGAAGATCATGATCACGCCGTGGGCGGTGAAGATCTGGTCGTAGTGGTGGGCATTCAGGTAGCCCTCGGCGCCGCCGAAGGCCATGGCCTGCTGCAGGCGCATCATCAACGCATCAGCAAAGCCACGCAGGAACATGACGAGGCCCAGGATCATGTACATGATCCCGATCTTCTTATGGTCGACCGTCGTGAACCATTCGGTCCAGAGGTAGCCCCATAGCTTGTAACGGGTGATCAGGGCCAGGGTCGCCAGGCCGCCCAGAACGACGACGGCGAAGGTGACCACCAGGATGGGCTCGTGGAACGGCAAGGCGTCCCAGGTCAGCCTTCCGAAGATCATGGATGCGATTTGATCAATAGACATGTCGGTCAGGCGCTCAGGATTGCGACGCGGACGCGTCGGCGGCGGTCGGCGCGGTGAAGGCGGAGACGAGGGACGGGACGGACTGGGCCAGTTCGGTCGCCTGGCCCGGACGTGCGAGGCCGGCCCCCATGACACGGGCGGTCAGCGCCGAACGGGTCATCTCGGCGGCCAGTTCCTGGCGACGACGGGCGGCGTCGACGGCGGCCTTCTCAGCCTCCAGCGGCGTGCAGACGGCCATGACATAGGAGTCGCCCGAGCCCAGAACCGCCTCGCCGCGACGGGCGTACTTGTCATAGGCCAGCGGCCAGGTGGCGTGAACAGCGGTTAGGCCCAGGCCGCCCTTCTTGTCGATGGCCATCATCTCGCCCATGCACATCTTGCCCGGCTCGACGCACATGTTCAACACGGCGTCGAACAGACCCTCGTCGACCGAGGCGTAGTGGATAACCGGAACCTTCTCGCTGGGCTTCTCCAGCTCCAGATAGGTCTCGCGATCCAGGCTCTTGCTGTCGGCGCGGACGCCCGCGACCCACTGGTCGAAGCCGGCGTCGTCCAGGCCGTGGAAGGCGAAACGCATGTTGGAGAAGCCGTCGCCGGAATAGTTGGCCGAGAAGCCGACGTACTCGCCCGGACGGTTGATGACGGCGTGCAGCCTCGTCTCCATGCCCGGCATGGCGTAGATTTGACCGGCCAGGGCGGGGATGTAGAAGGAGTTCATCACCCCGGTCGAGGTGATGTGGAAGCGGATCGGCCGGTCCACCGGCGCCGCCAGCTCATTGACCGTGGCGATGCCGTATTCCGGGTAGATGAACAGCCACTTCCAGTCCATGGCGACCACGTTGACCTGGAGCGGCTCGACCCCGGCGGCGACGGCCTGGCCCTTGTTGACCCGGTCCAGCGAGCGGTACGGGTCCAGCAGGTGGGTGCCCGACCAGGTGATGGCGCCCAGGCAGATGATGATCAGCAGCGGCGCGGCCCAGATCACCAGCTCCAGATGGGTCGAGTGATCCCAGTCAGGCTCGTACCGGGCTTCCTTGTTCGACTCCCGGTACTTCCAGGCGAAGAAGACGGTCAGCGCCATCACCGGGATGATGATGATCAGCATCAGGAAGACCGACATCAGCAGCAGGTCGCGCTGCTGGGCGGCGATGTCCCCGGCGGGCGACAGCACCACGGCTTCGCAGCCGGGCAGAAGAGCCAGCAAGGGCAACAGCAGAAGGGGTCGCAGGCGGCGCACGGCGGTTCCTGTCCGGGAATGGGGCTCTGGCACGGTCATTGTGCGCCGCCCCTACCCCTGGCCGCCGAGGAGCGACATTGGACAATCCGTCCTATCCCCCCCGACGCCGATCGGGAGCAAATGGCGGCTTTCGTCATTCTTACCATGTCGGCGCGCGTGTCGCGCCCGGGTCCAGGGAACGTCATCGGTCATGAACGCCACCAGCGGCGCGCCTTCTTCAGAGTCCCTCGAGCGGGACGCCAGCCAGATCAACGCGCGACACGGCAAAATCGACGCCGGAGAAATTGCGATCGGCGTCATCATCGGCCGGACGTCGGAATTCTTCGACTTCTTCGTCTATGCGATCGCCTCGGTCGTGGTCTTTCCGCAGCTGGTCTTCCCCTATGCGGGACCGCTGGGCGGGACCCTGCTGTCCTTCGCCGTCTTCGCCGTGGCCTTCATCGCCCGCCCCGTCGGCACAGCCCTGTTCATCGAGATCGACCGGCGTTTCGGGCGCGGGACCAAGCTGACCATCGCCCTCTTCCTGCTGGGCCTGTCCACGGTCTGCCTCGGCTTCCTGCCCAGCTACGCCCAGGCCGGACACTGGGCGGCGGTCATGCTGATCGTGCTGCGCATCGGTCAGGGGGTGGCCCTGGGCGGCGCCTGGGACGGCATGGCCTCCCTGCTGGCCATCAGCGCGCCTGAGAACCGTCGCGGCTGGTACGCCATGGTGCCGCAACTGGGCGCGCCCTTCGGCCTGATCGTGGCCAGCGCCCTGTTCGCCTACTTCCTCAGCAAGCTGTCGGCCGCCGACTTCCTCGATTGGGGCTGGCGCTATCCCTTCTTCGTGGCTTTCGCCATCAACATGGTGGCCCTGTTCGCTCGTCTGCGCATCGTGGTGACGCCCGCCTTCCAAGCCGCCTTCGAGACGCTGGAGCTGCACCCCGCCCCGGTCACCAAGGCTGTGCGTGAGGAAGGCGGCGGCATTGTCATCGGCGCCTTTGCTCCTCTGGCCAGCTTCGCCATGTTCCACATGGTGACGGTGTTCCCGCTGTCCTGGGTCTTCCTCTACACCGAAGAGGCGCCCAGCCGCTTCCTGATGATCGAACTGGTCGGCGCCGTCTTCGGCCTGGCCGCCATCCTGGCTTCGGGCTGGCTGGCCGACCGCTACGGCCGTCGCGCCCTGCTGGCCGTCACCGCCGCCGGCATCGCCGCCTTCTCGGGCTTCGCGCCGCAGATGCTGGACGGCGGCCCCGCCGGCGAGCTGGCCTATATGATCCTGGGCTTCGTCCTGCTGGGCCTGTCGTTCGGCCAGGCCTCGGGCTCGATCGCCTCCAGCTTCAGCCTCAGCAACCGTTACACCGCCTCGGCCCTGACGTCCGACCTGGCCTGGCTGTTCGGCGCCGGTTTCGCCCCCCTGGCGGCCCTCGCCCTGTCGGGCAAGTTCGGCCTGATCGCGGGCGGCGGCTATCTGCTGTCGGGCGCGGTCTGCACCCTGCTGGCCCTGTGGCTGAACCGCGAGCTGGGCCGCGGCCGGGCGGGCGCCAAGACCTGACGCCACCCATTCAGGCTAACCCATCTTATCGGGGGCGCGATTCGGATCGCGCCCCCTTTTTCATGCGTTCCAGACCCCGACCGTCGCCGCATCAGGCGCTCCCAGGTCAACAAGGTTAGCGACGGTTTACGATGGCGCTTAAGCGCCCGCTAAGCCTGTCTGATCGCGTGAAGTTAAGAGCCGCCAAGTATCGTCCCATTGAAACCAAGGGTGATGAGGACGTCATGACCAAGCTGTTCCCGGCAAAACGCCGCAGTTTTCTTGCTATCGCCGCCGGCCTGACTGCTCTTCTGGCGCCGCAGATCGCATCAGCCGGACCAACGGCAGGTTACTCCTACCGCTTGAAGGCCACGGTGCC
>DAIOID010000132.1:0-8396 GCA_036744355.1 Brevundimonas sp. | reverse complement strand
CTGAACATGAACAATCGTTCATGGACCCATGTGTCGCGTTGCCGTTCGGTGATGCACAGTTAAGGTTCGGCCCAGCATTTTCTGTTGGGGACTGAAATCCATGCGCCTTGCCGCCTCTTCCGTCGCGCTGGCCGCCCTTGTGGCCGTCGCTTCGCCCGTTCTGGCCCATACCTCGGCGCCCGTCGCCGCGCCCGCCGCTGTCGCGCCGTCAGCCACGCCGCTGCGCGGGGCGCCGGTGTCGGAACTGGTCGCCCGCGTCGATATTCCGTGGAAGCGCTTCCAGCTGGACAACGGCCTGACCGTCATTGTCCATGAGGACCGCAAGGCGCCGGTGGTGGCGGTGTCGGTCTGGTACAATGTCGGCTCCAAGGACGAGCCCAAGGGTTCGACCGGCTTCGCCCACCTGTTCGAGCACCTGATGTTCGGCGGGTCGGAGAACTCGCCGTCCAGCCATATCCAGACGATGAACGCGGCGGGGGCCACGGGCCTGAACGGCACGACCTGGTTCGACCGAACCAACTACTTCCAGACGGTGCCGACCCCGGCGCTGGACTACACCCTCTATCTGGAATCCGACCGCATGGGCTATCTGCTGGGGCAGGTCAGCCAGGAGGTGCTGGACCTGCAGCGCGGCGTCGTTCAGAACGAGAAGCGCCAGGGCGACAACCAGCCCTACGGCCTGACCTATTACGCCACGCTGGAAGCCCTCTTCCCCGAGGGTCACCCCTATCGCCACTCGACCATCGGCTCGATGGCCGACCTGGACGCCGCCAGCATGGAGACGGTGCGCGACTGGTTCCGTGAGAACTACGGCCCCAACAACGCCGTCCTGGTCCTGTCGGGCGACATCGACGAGGCCAAGGCCCGCGAGCTGAGCCAGAAATACTTCGGCGCCATCGCGCGCGGCCCGGTGCATACGCCGCTGCCGGCGCCCATTCCGACCCTGGCCGCCCCGGTCGAGCAGGTGCTGCATGACCGCGTGGCCCAGACCCGCATCAGCCGCACCTGGGCCGTGCCGGGCCTGGGCGATCCGGACACCGTGCCGCTGAGCGTCGGCGCCTCGGTGCTGGGCGGCCTGGCCAGCTCGCGTCTGGACAATGTGCTGGTGCGCGACGAGCAGATCGCCTCCAGCGTCTCGGCCGGCAATCAGGTGTTCCAGCGCGTCAGCATGTTCAGCTACTCGGCCATGGTGAAGCCGGGCGCCGACGCTGACGCCGTGGCCAGGCGCATGGACGAGGTCCTGGCCGACCTGATCGCCAACGGCCCGACCCAGGACGAGATCGACCGGGTGGTGACGCAATACGCCTCGCGCCGCATCCAGGGTCTGGAAATGGCCAACGGCAAGGCCTCGGTCCTGGCCGAAGGTCAGCTGTATGCGGGCGACCCCGACTTCTACAAGAAGGAGCTGGCGGCCTATGCGGCGGTGACCCCCGCCCAGGTGCAGGCGGCGATGAAGAAGTGGCTGAGCCGCCCCGTCTACAGCCAGATCGTCGTGCCGGGCGATCGCGAAGCCTATGTCGAGGCGGCCGCCGCCCCCTCGGGCGCGACCCCGGCTCCGGCGGCGCCGATCCAGCGCGTGGCCCGCGACGCGGCCCCGGCCATCGGCCCGGTCGCCAACGTCGACTTCCCCTCGGTCGAGCGCGCCGCCCTGTCGAACGGGATCGAGGTGGTCTACGCCCGCTCGACCACCGTGCCGGTGACCCGCGTGGCGCTGGAGTTCGACGCCGGCGTCGCGGCCGACCGCGCCGACCGCCTGGGCGCCCACACCCTGATGCTGAACGTCATGCAGGAAGGCACCACGACGCGCGATTCCAAGGCCCTGGCCGAGGCCCAGGAACGTCTGGGCGCCAGCGTCTCGGTCGCCTCGTCGATGGACCGCACCACGGCCAGTCTGTCGACCGTGACCACCAACCTGCAGCCGTCGCTGACCCTGCTGTCGGACGTGGTGCGCAACCCCGCCTTCGCCCCGGCCGAGGTCGAACGCCTCCGCGCGGTGCGTCTGGCCGCCCTGGCCAATGAGAAGACCCAGCCCGCCTCGATCGCCGGCCGCGCCCTGCCGCCGCTGATCTATGGCGAAGGCCACCCCTACGGCCGTTCCTTCAGCGGCTCGGGCGACGAGGCGGTGATCCGCGGCCTGACGCGCGCCGATCTGGTCGCCGACCACGCCGCCTGGATCCGCCCGGACAACGCCAAGCTGTTCGTGGTCTCGGACCTGCCCCTGGCCGAACTGAAGCCGCAGCTGGAAGCCGCCTTCGGCGACTGGCGCGCGCCGACGACGGCCAAGGGGACCAAGGCCTTCAACGCCGCCCTGCCCCAGACCTCGGCCCGCATCGTCCTGATCGACCGTCCGCAGTCGCCGCAGTCGCTGATCTACGGCGGCCAGGTCCTGCCAGTGTCGGGCACCGACGACCTGCTGACGCTGAACACGGCCAACACCGTGCTGGGCACGGACTTCCTGTCGCGGATCAACGCCGATCTGCGCGAGACCAAGGGCTGGTCCTACGGCGTGCGCGGCACCGTCAGCACGCTGCAGAACCGCTCGCCCTACATCATCAACGCCCCGGTTCAGGCCAACCGGACGGGCGAGTCGATCGCGGCCCTGATCGGCCAGTACGAGCGTTTCCTGGGCGCTGAAGGCGTGACCGCGGCCGAGCGCGAGCGCACGGTCCTGGGCGACACCCGCGCCCTGTCGGGCAGCTATGAGACCTCGGCCCAGGTGCTCGGCGCCCTGCGCACCAACGCCCTCTACGGCCGCCCCGACGGCTATCAGGAGGCCCTGGCCGGCCGCATCAACGCCCTGACGACGGAACAGATGGACGCCGCCGCGCGCGCCGCCATCGACCCGGCCAAGTTCGTCTGGGTCGTGGTCGGCGACGCCTCGGTGGTCAAGCCGCAGCTGGACGCGCTCGGCCTGCCGGTCGAGGTCCGCTCGGCCGCGGCCCCGACGACGGCCCAGTAGGACCAGTCAGTCGCAACAAGCGGAAAGGCCGGCGGGGCGACCCGCCGGCCTTTTTTCTCGGCCTATCGTTTTCTGAAGCGCGACGCCTCGGCGGCCAGACTGGAACCCCAATCGGTCGCGGGATGATCGGGCTCGGCCACAAAGGGCAGGTCACCGGCCACGCCGCGAACGGCCAGCGCCAAAGGCAGGGCGTAGTGGGACATGAGGCGCAGCGGCTTGCGGCGCTTGTCGGTCACGTCCCAGCCCAGGGCCTCGAAAGCCTCGGCCAAGTCGGCGCCTTCCAGACGGTGGATGTCGTCCCAGTCGTCAGGCAGGGCGACGGCCTCGGCGGCGGCGCCGGTCAGGCCGAACAGAGCCTGGGTCAGGGCGTCAATCTCGGGGAACTCGTCGCGGGCGTCGGGATCGGCGTAGCGCGGCTTCATCAGCGCCTTCAGTTCCAGATCATCGACGCCGGGCAGGTCAATCAGGCGGCGGAGCGGGGCTTGGGTCATGGACGCCCTGTAGCATGCCCGTCGGCGGTTGACCGCGCCTGCATGGGGGTCGAGGCTGGCGACGTGTAAAACGAGAAGGCTTCCGTCCATGCCGACCGACCTGCCCACCGCCGCCCGCGCGCCGCGCCTGGCCGTGCTGATCGACGGCGAGAACGCCTCGGCCCGCATCGCCGAGGCCCTTTTCACCGAGATCGCCACCCTGGGCGAGGCCTCGGCCCGGCGCATCTACGGCGACGCGGCCAGTCCGTCGCTGAAGGGCTGGATTGAGGTCCTGCCCCGCTGGGCCATTCAGTGGCAGCAGAATTTCGCCAACACCAAGGGCAAGAACTCGGGCGACATCGCCCTGGTGATCGACGCCATGGACCTGCTGCACTCGGGGCGCTTCGACGGCTTCTGCCTGGTGTCGTCGGACAGCGACTTCACCCGGCTGGCGGCGCGTATCCGCGAGCAGGGCGTGCCGGTCTACGGCTTTGGCGAGCGCAAGACGCCCGAGAGCTTCCGCCAGGCCTGCACCCGCTTCATCTACACCGAAAACCTGACCGGACGGGGCGGCGGCGGCGACGACAGCGAAGAGCCGACCCCCGCGCCGGTCGCCGAGAAAAAGCCGTCGGACGCCGTGCGCCTGATCGCCGCCGCCATCGCAGACATGGACGAGGACGGCGACGGCTGGGTCAATATCGGCGGCATCGGCAACCGGCTGAGGAACGCCTATCCCGACTTCGACCAGCGCACCTATGGCCACGCCAAGCTGTCCGACCTGATCCGCGCCACCGGCCGGTTCGACGTCGAAGCCGGGGCGGGCGGGGCCATGCGGGTAAGGGTGAAGCCGAAGTAAGAACCGCCGCCCCCTTCCCCCCCGCGCGGCATGGTCTATGTGTGAGCCATGGCCGCCGCAGAGACCCCCGCCGAGACTTTCAAACGCGCGTTGGCGAACGCCGCACGGGCGCTGGCCGAACAGGCCGAGCTGGAGGTGCATTTCGGCTCGGACGGGCCGAGGCTGTCCAACGGCGTCCTGACCCTGCCCCATCCGCCGCGCGATCCGGCCGCGCCCGAGAGCGCGACCCTGCGCGGTCAGGCCGACCGGCTGGCGCTGCGGCTGGCCAATCACGACGAAGGGCTGAACGCCCGGCTGCGCCCGGTCGACCAGACGGCGGCCGAGGTCTTCGACGCCGTCGAACAGGCGCGGGTCGAGGCGGTCGGCGCGCGCGAACTGAAGGGCGTGCGCAGCAATCTGAACGCGGCCCTGCTGACCCGGCTGGAGAAGTCGGGCGCTCTGCGGGCCGAGGCCGAGCGGGTGCCGGTGGCCGAGGCGGCGGCGCTGCTGGTGCGCGAACGGCTGACGGGCGAGGCCGCCCCGGACGGGGCCAAGGCCATGCTGGACCTGGTGCGCTCCAACATGGAGCTGAAGGCGGGGGCCGAACTGGACGCCCTGGCCGCCGTGGCCGACGACCAGACGGCGTTTGCGGCCCGGCTGAAGGACGTGCTTCGGGCGCTGGACCTCGACCCCGGCGACGGTCAGGCCGAGGACGCCAACGACGAGGAGGGCGAGGACGAGCCCGATCAGTCGCAGCAGGATCAGCCCGACGAGCAGGAACAGGAAGAAGAGGACGGCGGCGAAGGCGGTCAGTCGCTGGAAGGCACGGCCGACGACCAGTCCGCCGAGGACGAGCGCCAGACCCGCCCCGACGGCGCCCCCGCCGATCCCGACGGCGAGGCCTCGGACGACGGCCCCGAACTGAACGAAGGCGCCCTGCCCAATCGTCAGGACAGCCTCGACGACGGGCGCGCCGTGGACGCCTATCGCGTCTTCACCACCGCCTATGACGAGACCATCGGCGCCGAAGAGCTGTGCGACCCGATGGAGCTGGACCGGCTGCGGTCCCTGCTGGACGCCCAACTGGCGACCCTGTCCAGCGTGGTCTCGCGGCTGGCCAACAAGCTGCAGCGTCGGCTGATGGCGCAGCAGAACCGCAGTTGGTCGTTCGATCTGGAAGAAGGCGTGCTGGACACCGCGCGTCTGACCCGCGTCATCACCGACCCGACCAGCCCTCTGTCGTTCAAGATGGAGAGCGAGAGCCCGTTCCGGGACACGGTCGTGACCCTGCTGATCGACAACTCGGGCTCGATGCGCGGGCGGCCGATCATGGTGGCGGCGGTCTGCGCCGACATTCTGGCGCGGACGCTGGAGCGGTGCGGGGTCAAGGTCGAGATCCTAGGCTTCACCACCCGCGCCTGGAAGGGCGGGCAGTCGCGCGAGGCCTGGATCAGCGCCGGCAAGCCGGCCAATCCGGGCCGCCTGAACGACCTGCGCCACATCATCTACAAGTCCGCCGACGCGCCGTGGCGCCGAGCCAAGAAGAACCTGGGCCTGATGATGCGCGAGGGCCTGCTGAAGGAAAACATCGACGGCGAGGCCCTGACCTGGGCGCACGAGCGGCTGCTGGGACGCACCGAGTCGCGCCAGATCCTGATGGTGATTTCGGACGGCTCGCCGGTCGACGACTCGACGCAGTCGGCCAACGCCGCCCTCTATCTGGACAAGCACCTGCGTCAGGTGATCGAGCAGATCGAGACCAAGTCGCCGGTCGAACTGATCGCCATCGGCATCGGCCACGACGTGACCCGCTGGTACCGCCGCGCCGTGACCATCGTCGACGTCGAACAGTTAGCCGGAGTCATGACCGAGAAGCTGGCCGAGCTGTTCGAGGCCAAGCCGAAGATGGTGGCGCGGTCTGCGAGGAAACGCGCGGCGTGAATCGACGGGTCTATGTCGCGGCGCTGGCGGCGCTGACTCTGGCGGCCTGCGCCAGCGCGGTCGTGACCTCGCGGCCGTGGACGCCGCCGGTCGAGGTGGACGGCTGGACCCGGGCCGAGGCGTCGAGCCGCGCCGTCGGTCTGGGGATCCCGGGCGGCGCGGTGCTGGCCAGGGACGTGCGCTACGCCGGCGGTGTGACCCTGCAGGCCGATCCCGCCTCTCCCCTGCACAGCCTGTCGGACCTGAAGCTGACCGGCGACGGCGGCTTCATCGCCGTGTCGGACGTGGGCGACCTGGCGCGCGGGAGGCTGGCGCTGGACGCGCGGGGACGGCTGATCGGGCTGGAGGGGTTGAGCGTGCGCCGCCTGACCCTGACCGACGGGACGCCGATCAGCCAGAAGACGGAGGGCGACGCCGAGGGGCTGGCCATCACCGCCGGCGGCGACCTGCTGGTCAGCTTCGAACGCGACCACCGCATCTGGAACTATGGCCCGTTGACCGCGCTGCGGACGCCGCAGGCCGTGCGCAGGCCGGACGTCCCCTTCCCCGAGAACGACGGGATGGAGGGGCTGGCGGCCTCCGGCGACGGCTGGCGCGTGGCGGGCGAGTCCGGCGGGGTATGGGACTGCTCGGCCCTGCGTTGCGCCGTCGCAGCCGCGCCGCCCGAGACGCTTCTGGCCGACAGCGACTATCGCATCACTGGCATGGACCGCGATCCCGCGGGCGGCTGGTTCGTGGTGCAGCGGTCCTATCGCGCCCCGATCGACGTGCGTGCGCGGGTGCGGCGCATGGCCCAGGACGGAACCCTGGGGCCGGTACTGGTCGAGCTGAAACTGCCGGGGACCACGGATAATTTCGAGGGGATCGCGGCCGAGAAGCGCGGCGACCGGACGCGGCTCTACATCCTGTCGGACGACAATTTCAACGCCGTGCAGCGGACCATGATGCTGGCGTTTGACGTGCGGTGATCCTTCTCCCCTTGAGGGAGAAGGTGGGCGCCGCAGGCGGTCGGATGAGGGGTGTCGGCGGGGCGTCTAGAAATGAAGAGTGCTGACGTCGAGCCTGACTATCGACGACGCCGTCGTCACCACTCATCCGTCATGCTCCGCATGACACCTTCTCCCTCAAGGGGAGAAGGGTTTTAAATCCGTTCGCTGATCTTGATGGCGGCCTTGCAGCCCACCTTGATGACGCTGGAAAGCAGGCGGTAGGCCGGGGCTTCGCGGCTGCCGTGCTCGATGGCGTGGTCGTGGTGGGCCAGTTCCTCTTCGCGGAACCTGGTCAGTTCGGCGGCCAGTTCGGGGTCGCGCTCGCGGACCTCCTCGATCTGGTCGGCGTAGTGTTTCTCGATGACGCTCTCGACCGCCTCGGTGCAGGCGTGGGCGGCCTTCTCGCTGATCAGGGCGGTGCCGGCGCCCAGCGCCGTGGCGGCCAGCTTCCACAGCGGGATCATGGCCGTGGGGCGCACCCGGTTCTCGGTCAGCAGGGCCTCGAACCGGGCCAGGTGGACGGCCTCGTGGCCCTCCATCTCGGTCAGGTCGGCGGCGATGGCGTCCTTGCCCTTGCGGCCTTCCAGCACGGCGCGCTGGGCGCGGTAGATGTGGACGGCGGCGAACTCGCCCGCGTGATCGACGCGCAGCATCTCGGCCATGCGGGCGCGGGTCTGGCCCACGCCGGGGCGCGGCAGGGGGATGCGGCGGGCGGCGGCGACGTTGTCGGATGCCTCGGTCATGATCGCCCTTCTACGCTCTCGGCGCGCGCGCGTCCTTGGGACGTTTCGCCGCCAGCAGGCTGAAGATGGCCAGCGCCAGAGAAATCAGGAAGTTCCAACCCGCCATCGAAATCCCCAGCAGGCTCCACGGCACGTCGCCGCAGCCGACGACAGGCTTCATCTCGGCCGTGCCGTCAGCCAGAGCGCTCAACCCGTCGAGATTGAAGGCCAACGGATCGCCGCCCGAGCAGGTGGCCGGCAGCGCCCACCAATGCAGCTCGCCGCCCGCATGGAAACCGGCGGTGATCGCCCCGGTGAAGAAGATCGCGGCCAGCAGGAAGGAGGCGATGCGCGGCGTGCCGCGGCTGGCGCGGCTGAACACGGCCCAGAAGGTGGCGGCCCCGGCGATGGCCACGGCGGCCCAGTAGACCTCGCGCTGCTTGAGGCAGAGGTTGCAGGGCGGCAGGCCGGCGAACCGCT
>DAIOID010000131.1:3906-8424 GCA_036744355.1 Brevundimonas sp. | reverse complement strand
TGCGCGCCGTGGCCTTCAACGGCGGGCTGGCGGCGAAGCTGGGGCGGCGCATCCTGGCCGATCTGGCGGGCGTCGCCCTGATCGACCTGCCGTCGTCCAGTCCGGCGCACGCAATATCCTTGTCGGCAAAGGCGAGAAGCTGGGCCATACTGGGCGACTTCCTTCCCGAATAAGTCGGCCGCTCGATGATTCTGACCCTGTCCTGTCCCGACCGCCACGGCATCGTGGCGGCCGTCTCCGCCTTCCTGCTGGAACGCGACGCCAACATCTCGGACGCCCAGCAGTTCGGTGACGCCCTGAGCGGCTACTTCTTCATGCGGGTGGTGTTCGAGCCGACGGAAGGGGATGTCGAGGCCGCCATCCGCGCCGCTTTCGCGCCGCTGGCCCAGCGTTTCGAGATGGACTGGACCCTGCGCGGGCCGGAGCCGCGCAGGGTGATGATCCTGACGTCTCGGTTCGACCACTGCCTGGCGGACCTGCTGTATCGCTGGCGCATCGATGAACTGCCGATGCAGGTGACGGCCATCGTCTCCAACCACCCGCGCGATCTGATCGGCCACGTCGATCTGGGCGACCTGCCCTTTCACCACCTGCCCATGAGCGGCGACAAGGCCGCGCAGGAGGCCCGGCTGCTGGCCCTGATCGAGGAGACGGGAACGGAACTGGTGGTGCTGGCGCGCTATATGCAGATCCTGTCGGACGATCTGGCCGCGCGGCTGGCGGGACGCTGCATCAACATCCACCACTCCTTCCTGCCCGGGTTCAAAGGGGCAAAGCCCTATCATCAGGCCCATGCGCGCGGGGTGAAGGTGATCGGCGCCACGGCCCACTACGTCACCGCCGACCTGGACGAAGGCCCCATCATCGAGCAGGACGTGGAGCGCATCAGTCACCGCGACGCCCCCGCCGACCTGATCCGCAAGGGCCGGGACATCGAACGCCGCGTTCTGGCGCGGGCGGTGTCGCACCACCTGCACGACCGCATCCTGATGCACGACGGGAAGACCGTGGTCTTCGCCGACTAGGTCCAAACGTGATCACGCGCCGCGCCGGATAATTTGAACCATTTGCCCTGCTCGCCCGTAGTTCTCCCCGACCCCGCCGCCCCTTCGAGCGGCTGTCGATGGAGAGACGACATGAAGATGATCCGTACCGCCAGCTTCGCCACCGTATCCGCCGCCGCCCTGCTGACGCTGGCCGCCTGCGGCAATAATGAAACCAAGGTCGAGAAGGCGCCGGCCGACGCCATGCCGGCCGAGTCCGCCGCCATGGCCCCCGTCACGACCGAGCCCATGGTCGGCGGCGTGGCCATGAGCCCCGCCGACAACATCGTCGTCAACGCCGCCAAGGCGCCCAACCTGACCACCCTGGTCGCCGCCGTTCAGGCCGCCGGCCTGGCCTCCACCCTGGAAGGCCCCGGCCCCTTCACCGTCTTCGCCCCCGACAACGCCGCCTTCGAGAAGATTCCGGCCGCCACGCGCGAAGGCCTGATGCAGCCGGCCCAGAAGGCGGCCCTGACCAAGATCCTGACCTATCATGTCGTGCCCGGCCGCCTGACCGCCGCCGACATCGCCGCCGAGGCCCAGAAGGGCGGCGGCGCCGCCACCCTGACCACGGTTCAGGGCGAGAAGCTGACGGTCAAGGACGCCGGCGGCGGCAAGTGGACCATTACCGACGCCAAGGGCGGCACCTCGACCATCACCCAGGCCGATGTCGGCCAGTCGAACGGCGTGGTCCACGTCATCGACACGGTGCTGATGCCGAAATAATCGCGCCGACAGCCTGAAATAGAAGAAGGGCCGCTGCCGTATCCGGCAGCGGCCCTTCTGGATTCGGTCGGTTGAAACCGGGACCTATTCGCCGGCGCGGATCTGTTCGCGGGCGATCGAGGCCAGTTCGTCCATCTTGGAGCGCAGTTCGCCTTCCGACACGGTCATGCCCGAGGCCTTGAAGTCGCCGGCGACCTTGCGGAAGACGTCTTCCTCGCCCGGCTGCTCGAAGTCGGCGCGGACCACGGCGGCGGCGTATTGCTCGGCGCTGTCAGCCGACAGGCCCATCTTCTCGGCCGCCCACAGGCCCAGCATCTTGTTCCGACGCGCGATGGCCTTGAACTCTTGTTCCTGATCGAGAGCGTACTTGGTCTCGTAGCCCTTTTCCCGATCGTCAAAGGTCGTCATGCGCGTCGTCACTCCAGTGGCGGACGAAATTGGGGTCCGCATCGCCGTCTATAGCCCCCTCGCGGACGAACGCAACCGGACTCGCGGTCGCGGCCCTGACGCCAGGTTACAGGAGGATATTTGTGTCACAGACGCCCTTCGGCTAAAGGGCGTGCGGCCCTATATAGCCGCCATCGATTCAGAACCGCGCCGTCCTAGATCGCCGGACCGCGCGTTTTTCGTTTTGAGGCCGTCCGTTTCCTTCCCGTTCGGGACCCGAGTGATGAACACCAAGCGCAAGAAGCTCTACGAGGGCAAGGCCAAGATCCTGTACGAGGGTCCCGAGCCGGGCACGCTGATCCAGTACTTCAAGGACGACGCCACCGCCTTCAACGCCCAGAAGAAGGCGACGCTGGAAGGCAAGGGCGTCATCAACAACCGCATCAGCGAATTCATCATGTCGCGCCTGAACTCGATCGGCGTGACCAACCACTTCATCAAGCGCCTGAACCTGCGCGAGCAGTTGATACGCGAAGTCGAGATCATTCCGCTGGAAGTCGTCTGCCGCAACGTGGTGGCCGGCTCGCTGGCCACGCGCCTTGGCCAGGAAGAGGGTACGCCCCTGCCCCGTTCGATCATCGAATTCTATTACAAGAAGGATGAGTTGAACGACCCGATGGTGACGGAAGAGCACATCACGGCGTTCAACTGGGCCACGACCCAGGAGCTGGACGACATCCTGGCCATGACGGTCCGCGTCAATGACTACCTGTGCGGCATGTTCGGCGCCGTCGGCATCACCCTGGTGGACTTCAAGATCGAGTTCGGCCGGGTGTGGGAAAACGACTTCGCCCGCGTCATCCTGGCCGACGAGATCAGCCCGGACAGCTGCCGCCTGTGGGACACCGCCACCGGCGAGAAGCTGGACAAGGACCGCTTCCGTCGCGACATGGGCGACGTGATCGAAAGCTACACCGAGGTGGCCCGCCGCCTCGGCATCATGAAGGACATGCCGACCGTGATCCAGGGGGGACTGCACTAATGGCCAAGGTGAAAGTTCACGTCTTCCTGAAGCCCGGCGTCCTGGACGTTCAGGGCAAGGCCGTCGAAGGCGCCCTGCAAGGTCTGGGCTGGGCTGGCGTCGCCAACGCCCGCGTCGGCAAGCTGATCGAGTTCGACCTCGACGACGGCGTGTCCGACAAGGAAGCCGAGGTGAAGCGCATGTGCGACACCCTGCTGGCCAATACGGTCATCGAAAGCTACCGGATCGAAGTCGCCTGACATGATCCTGCGGCCCGAAACGGAAACGGATCGGGCCGCGATCGGGGCTCTGACGGCGGCGGCCTTTGACGGCCATCCGCACAGCGACGGTTCCGAGCCGCGCATCATCGACGCCCTGCGCGACGCCGGCGCCCTGACCTTGTCGCTGGTGGCCGAGGTCGATGGCCAGGCGGTCGGCCACGCCGCCTTTTCCCCCGTTGAATGGCCCGGTCAGGGCGACTGGTTCGGCCTCGGCCCCGTGTCCGTCGCGCCGGATCGTCAGAACCAGGGCATAGGCCGCCGACTGATCGAAGCCGGACTGGACGACCTGCGCCAGCGCGGCGCGCGCGGCTGCGTCGTCATGGGCGAGCCGGCCTATTACAGTCGCTTCGGCTTTGTTCAGGACCCGTGCCTGACCTATCCCGGCCCGCCGCGCGAATACTTCATGGCCCTGGCCTTCGGTCCCGTCGAGGGATCAGGCGACGTGCGCTACCACCCGGCCTTCGGCTGAGGCGCACCTCCTTTCCTCCCCATTTTATGGGGAGGGGGACCACGAAGTGGTGGAGGGGGCGACGCAAACGTCAACCGTCGAGTCGCCCCCTCCGTCACCTCGCCTGCGGCGACGCGCCACCTCCCCATGGAATGGGGAGGAAAGCCGTTCAGCCACTCACTCGCACAGATAGTCCCGGCTCAGCGGCACGGCCGTCTGCTGCTTGGTCAGCTGCAGCTGGAAGACCATGTGGCCCAGTTCGCGGAAGGCGACCTCGCTGGCGGCGAGGTAGAACTCCCACATCCGGCAGAACCTTTCATCGTAAAGCGCCAAGGCTTCTTCGCGTCGCGCCAGAAAGCGCTCACGCCAGATTCTCAGCGTCTCGGCGTAGTGCAGGCGCAGCACTTCCATGTCCGTGACCCAGAGGCCCGCGCGCTCGATAGCGGGCAGGACCTCCGACAGGGCCGGAATATAGCCGCCGGGGAAGATGTATTTACGGATAAAGGGTTGGGTGCGGCTGGGCGGAGTCTTGCGGCCGATCGAATGGATCACCGCCACCCCGTCGTCGGCCAGAAGCCGGGCGACCGTATCGAAATACTCCTGATAGTTCGG
>DAIOID010000131.1:0-3806 GCA_036744355.1 Brevundimonas sp. | reverse complement strand
TAGAAGTCGACCGTCAGGTCATAGTGGTGATGGACGTTGCTGCGGGCGTGCAGCCGGTCGTTGGCTTGCTCGGCGCCGCGCCGGATCCGTTGCAGCAGGGTGAGTTTTCCCGCCCGCGGCCGGATCGCCAGTTGCGACGTCGTCAGTTGCAGGAAGTCGTAGATGTCGCCGCCCTCGACCCGGAAGGTCCCGTCCATGAATGCCTCGCCCAGGGCCAGATCGGGGTTGGCGGCGATGGCCAGGGCCGCCTTCATGTCCGTGATCTCGGCCGTCAGTTCGGGCGTTCCCGGCCCCGCTGTCAGCTCGCGCCCGTCCGGCAGACGCACGCGCACGGCCCGCGTCAGAAAGGTCTGATCGAGAAGGGCTTGCAGCATCCGGCGCTCCGCGCTTTGAACCAGGATCAAGCTTGGCTAGGAACAGACTGTCGCTGCGCAACGGTGTCGAAGCCAGACCGTTCCTTCAGCGAACCAGAACAGGGAGCGCCGCCGATGACCTTCACCCTCACCTCCGCCGATTTTCAGGATGGCGGCGTCCTGCCCGACGCCCAGGTCTATGCGAAGGGCAATACCGCGCCCCAGTTGTCCTGGTCGGGCGCGCCCGAGGGCACGAAGAGCTTCGCCATCACCTGCTTCGACCCCGACGCCCCGACCGGTTCGGGCTTCTGGCACTGGACCGTGGCCAATATCCCCGCTGACGTGACCGCACTGGCCGCCGGCGCCTCCCTGCCGCCCGGCGCGATCGAGGGCCGCACCGACTTTGGCGCGCCGGGCTTCGGCGGCGCCGCCCCGCCCCCCGGCCACGGCCCCCACCGCTACATCTTCACCGTCTTCGCCGTGGACACGGACAGGCTGGACGTGACGCCCGACAATTCCGGCGCCGTGTTCGGCTTCAACCTGCACTTCCACACCCTGGCCAAGGCCTCGATCACCGCCACCTATGAAAACACCGGCGGGTGACAGCCGCAGGGCGCATACAAAGCGTGATGAACTGATCGTCCGGCCAAGGTTGCGCCCTCGACCCCGGACCCTATTTTGCGACGCACTGTAATTTTTGTTGCATTGCGATAGTTCATGGCTCCCACCGACACCGCCGCCTGTATCGACGACCGCGTCTGCGCGCCGTCGCCCGCGATGGAAACGGTGGCCGAGCCCGGCAAGGTGGCGCTGGTCCTGCTGGCCCTGGCCATGGGCGGCTTCGCCATCGGGGTGACCGAGTTTGCAGCCATGAGCGTCCTGCCCGACTTCGCGGCCGGTCTGGGCGTCGATGAACCCACCGCCGGCCACGTCATCAGCGCCTATGCCGCCGGGGTGGTGGTCGGGGCGCCGATCCTGGCGGTGCTGGGCGCCCGCGCGCCGCGCTGGCTGCTGCTGATCGGCTTCATGGCCCTGTTCGCCATCGGCAATGCGCTGAGCGCCGTCGCCCCGACCTATGAGTGGATGCTGGCCTTCCGCTTCCTCAGCGGCATTCCGCACGGGGCCTATTTCGGCGTGGCGGCTCTGGTGGCGGCGTCGCTGGTGCCGCTCAGGCTCAGGACGCGCGCCGTCTCGACCATCCTGCTGGGCCTGACCGTGGCCACCGTCATCGGCGTGCCGGTCGCCACCGCCGTCAGCCACAGTTTCGGCTGGCGCTGGACCTTCGCCATCGTCAGCGTTCTGGCCGTCGTCACCATGGCCCTGGTCGCCCTGTTCGCGCCGCGCGACCCGGCCCATGCCGACGCCAGCCCCTTGCGCGAGCTGGGCGCCCTGAAGCGCGGCCAGGTCTGGCTGACGCTGGGCGTCGGGGCCATCGGCTTTGGCGGCATGTTCGCGGTCTACGCCTATCTGGCCTCGACCCTGACCGCCGTGACCGGCGTGGGGCCCGAGGTCCTGCCCTGGGTCTTCGCCATGTTCGGCCTGGGCATGATGAGCGGCAACCTGCTGGGGGCCTGGGCCGCCGACCGCTACGGCATGAAGGCGGCGGGCGGCTTGCTGCTGTGGAGCGCGGCGGCCCTGGCCCTCTATCCGTTCGCCGCCCCGCACCTGCCAGCCATGCTGATCGTGGTCTTCCTGATCGGCGGCGGCGGCGGGCTGGGCTCCATCCTGCAGACCCGGCTGATGGACGTGGCCGGCGACGCGCAGACATTGGCCGCCGCCCTGAACCACTCGGCCTTCAACACCGCCAACGCCATCGGCCCCCTGCTGGGCGGTATGGCCGTGGCGGCGGGCTGGGGCTGGACCTCGACCGGATGGGTCGGCGTGGGCCTGTCGCTGGGCGGTTTCGCAATCTGGGTCGTCGCCTGGCTGACCGGACGCAAGACGGGCCAAAGCCACGCCTGACAGCCCGAACAATTGATGCTAGGAGGCCCGCCCATGAGCGCAGCCGTCATCGTCTTCCCGGGTTCCAACTGCGACCGCGATTGCAAGGTCGCCGTCGAACGTTCCACTGGCGAACAGGTCCAAATGGTCTGGCACGCCGAGACCGAGCTGCCGAAAGGCCTCGATCTGATCGTCCTGCCGGGCGGCTTTTCCTACGGCGACTATCTGCGGTGCGGCGCGATGGCGGCCCAGGCCCCGATCATGCAGGCGGTCAAGAAGGCCGCCGACGACGGCGTCACCGTGGTCGGCATCTGCAACGGCTTCCAGGTCCTGTGCGAAGCCGGCATGCTGCCGGGCGCCCTGCTGAAGAACGCCGGCCTGAAATACGTCTGCAAGCCCATCAGCCTGACGGTCGCCAACGGCCAGACCCGCTTCACCTCGGGCTATCAGGGCCAGCGCGAGGTCGTCATGACCCAGGGCAACGGCGACGGCAACTATTTCGCCGATGCTGAAACGCTTGCCCGCATCGAGGGCGAGGGCCAGGTGGTCTTCCGCTACGTCGACAACCCCAACGGCTCGGTCGCCGACATCGCCGGCATCCAGAACGCGCGCGGCAACGTCCTGGGCATGATGCCCCACCCCGATCGCGCCTTCGAAGCCGAGCTGGGCAGCGCCGACGGCGCCGTCCTGTTCCAGAGCATCTACGCCGCGGCCTGAACGGTCTAGGCGTCGGACTCCTTGTCCAGCTGCTCCTTGTCGTCGACCTGAGACGGCTTCTTGCGGTCCAGAACGCTGGCGCTGCGGCCCAGTTCGTCGACCTCGATCTCCGGCTCTACCGGTTCGCCGTCTTCATCCAGCGGACGTTCCAGCGTGCCCGCCGCGCCCGACTCGCCGATGGCGGCCAGTTCGCGGGCGCCGACGCCCAGGCCCTGCTCCAGGGCGCGGTTGGTCTCGATCTCGTCGGTGTCGAGGGCCGGGTCCTCCGGCAGGTCGTCAGGGTCGGCCATGGCGGTCTCCTCGTTGAGCCTTTCCTGACCTAAGCGATATTCCGCCGTCACGGTTCCGGTGAACCAAACCGACGCCCGGTGCGTAGATGCGGCGAAGCTGAGCCGGAGACGTCGTCATGTCCGCCATCGAACGCCCCACGCCCCGCCAACAGACTCGCCGCCTGGTGGTGCTGGCCGCCGCCGTCTTCGCCGTGGTGGTCCCCGTTGTGCAGAGCCTGGGCGGCTTCGGCCTATCGCAGGCCGAGTTCGCCGCGGACGGCAACCAGACCCTGCAGGTAGCCGGCTACGCCTTTTCGATCTGGGGTCTGCTCTATCTCGGCCTGCTGGCCTACGCCGGGCGACAGGCCCTGCCGCAGACGGGCGAGAGCCTGCTGATCAACCGCATGGGTTGGCCCTCGGCGGTGGCGATGTTCGGCATAGGTCTGTGGATCGTAGTCGCGGCCCTGAACTTGAAGGCGGCCAGCGTGGCCGTCATCTTCGCCTCCCTGCTGGCCTTGCTGGTTCC
>DAIOID010000130.1:1613-8590 GCA_036744355.1 Brevundimonas sp. | reverse complement strand
CTCACCGATTTCGACCAGTCGTCCACGGTCAGGGCGCGGCCGACCGGTGGGGCGGCGCGTTCGGCGCAGGGGTGGCGTTCGCACAGGCGGCAGGCGGGGCCGATGGGGGTGATCTCGGGCTTCTGCAGGTCGAGACCGCGGGCGTAGATGAGGCGATGGGCATGCTTCAGTTCGCAGCCCAGGCCGATGGCCAGGTCTTGGCCCTCGGTGAAGGCGTCCTGACCCTGGCGATCGACGGTGCGGGCCAGGGTGAACCAGCGACCGCCTTCTTTCCCATCCTGGGCGGGCGTCTCGATGATCTGGGTGACGATGCGACCTGGCGTGCGGAAGGCTGAGTGTAGCCGCCAGCGCGGGCAGGCCCCGCCGAAGCGCGAAAAGGGAAAGGCACCGGACGCATAGCGTTTCGACACGTTCCCCGCCTGATCCACCCGCATCAGGAAGAAAGGCACGCCGCGCGCAGTCGGTCGCGATAGAGTGGTCAGCCGGTGCGCCGCCTGCTCGAAGCCGACGCCGAAGCGCGCCTGCAGCCGGGCCAGGTCGTAGCCGGTGTCCTCGGCCGTGCGCTGGAAGGCGGCATAGGGCATCAGGACGGCGGCGGCCAGGCTGTTGGTCAGCGAGGTCTTCAGCAGGTTGCGGGTCGGCGCGTCAGGGGCGTTCGCCGCCTCGGTCAGGGCCTGAAGCTCAGACCCGTGCTCCATCAAGGCCAGCTGGCTGGCGACGGCGAAGGCGCGCGAGGACGGCCCAAGCGTGTCTGACAGCAGCAGCCGTCCCCGGTGCGGGTCGAAGCGGCGGGTCCACTCCACCATGACCTCGGCGGGCAGGGTGCGGACCGTCAGGCCGTGGCGGGCGAACAGGCGGGCGCGGGCCAGGGCCTCGAAGCCTTCGTCGGGGGCGGGGGCTTCCGCGCGCAGGGCGTCGTGCAGCGCCTCTCCCAGGGCATCGAGCTCGGGGAAGTGGTTGTGGCGGGCCTGAACATATTCGCGCACCCATTCCGACGGGCTGTCGGTCGGGGCCGCGCCGCCGCCGGCCTCGGTCTCGGCGCGGTCGCGCACGCGGCGGTCGGAGAAGGCGCGGTAAAGGCGCAGCACGGCGTCGGCTGCGGCGGGCTGATCCTCGGCCAGTTGCATGATCTCGTGGCGAGGCACGGCCAGGCCCTGGAACAGGGGGTCGGCGAAGACCTCGGCCAGTTCAGCCTCGGACGCCGGGCCGCCCGACTGGCCGAGGTTGCGCAGGTCCACGTCATAGGTCTCGGCCAGACGCAGCAGCAGCTGGGCCGAGACGGGGCGCTGGTTGCGCTCGATGTGGTTCAGATAGGAGGGCGAGACGCCCAGGTCCGCCGCCATCGCCGTCTGCGACAGGTCGAGGTCGCGCCGCAGCCGCTTGAGGCGGCCGCCGAGGAAGAGTTTGCGATCAGCGGCGGCGTTCATGGCGCGATCATGTCACAACATGACTTTGTGGCAAGTGTCATGATGTGACTGTTTGACTTGAATGATGGTTATAGCTCTGTGTCATTCGTGACGAATGCGTGTTCAGGTCTTCGGGACGGCGGCTGCGGCCGCGGCTTATCGAGACCGAGACGAACATGACGACCTTCGCCGATCTGGTTCCTTCGCCCGCCGGCCGTTTCGACGGCATTGAGCGCCCCTATTCGCCGGAAGACGTCCTGCGCCTGCGCGGCTCGGTGCCGGTCACCCACACCCTGGCCGAGCGCGGCGCCAACCGCCTGTGGCAGCTGCTGCACGACGAGCCCTTCATCAACGCCCTGGGCGCCGTGACCGGCAATCAGGCGATGCAGATGGTCCGCGCGGGTCTGAAGGCCATCTACCTGTCGGGCTGGCAGGTCGCGGCCGACGCCAATACGGCAAGCGCCATGTACCCGGACCAGTCGCTGTATCCGGCCAACGCCGCGCCGGAACTGTGCCGCCGCATCAACCGCACCCTGCAGCGCGCCGACCAGATCGAACACGCCGAGGGCGGCGCGAAACGGGACTGGTTCGCCCCCATCGTCGCCGACGCCGAGGCCGGCTTCGGCGGGCCGCTGAACAGCTTCGAGATCATGAAGGCCTTCATCGAGGCGGGCGCCGCGGGCGTCCACTTCGAAGACCAACTGGCCAGTGAAAAGAAGTGCGGCCACCTGGGCGGCAAGGTTCTGATCCCGACCCAGGCCCATATCCGCAACCTGGTCGCCGCCCGTCTGGCCGCCGACGTCATGGGCACCCCGACCATCACGGTCGCCCGCACCGACGCCGAGAGCGCCCAACTGATCACCTCGGACATCGACGAGCGCGACCAGCCCTTCATCGACCGCGAGAACCGCACGCCCGAGGGTTTCTTCCGCCTGAAGGAAGGCACCGGCCTGGACCACTGCATCGCGCGCGGCCTGTCCTACGCCAACATCGCCGACCTGCTGTGGTGGGAAACCTCGCACCCCGATCTGGACGACGCCAAGAAGTTCGCCGAGGCGATCCAGAAGAAGCATCCGGGCAAGCTGATGGCCTACAACTGCTCGCCCTCCTTCAACTGGAAGGCCAAGCTGGACGACGCCACCATCGCCAAGTTCCAGCGCGAGCTGGGGGCCATGGGCTACAAGTTCCAGTTCGTGACGCTGGCGGGCTTCCACAGCCTGAACAACGGCATGTTCGAGCTGGCCTCGGGCTATCGCGATCGCGGCATGGCGGCCTATTCCGAGCTGCAGCAACGCGAGTTCGCCAACGAGGCCATCGGCTACACCGCCACGCGCCACCAGCGTGAAGTCGGCACCGGCTACTTCGACGATGTCGCCACGGTCATCTCCTCGGGCCAGTCCTCGACCACGGCCCTGAAGGACTCGACCGAGACGGCCCAGTTCCACGCCGCCTGAGTTCCACGCTTCGCAGGAAAGGAAACCTCATGGAACCGCTGACCCGACCCCAGGCTATCATCGACTTCTGCCTGGCGCCCCTGGCGCTGGATGGATCAACCGAGGCCGAACGCGAGGTGCGCCGTCGACTGGAGCACGTCATCAAGACCTTCCAGTCCAAGGCTGCCCGGCCGATGAGCGTGGATTTTTCGTCCATGCCCAGTCAGGTCATCAACGAAGCCGCGCACGGCTACGAATAGGAAGAAAAGACCCTCAGGCCGCTTGAACCGCGGCCTGAGGCGCGTCCGAGGTCAGCTCCGCCACCATGGCCAGCAGGGCCTCGACGCTGAACGGTTTGGCCAGATGGCGGTCGGCGCCGGCTTCGGTCCCCGCCGTGATGTGTTCGGGCAGGGCGTTGGCGGTCAGCATGACGATGGGGGTGCGCGACATGCCCATGGCGATCTCGTGCAGACGAATCTCGCGGGTGGCCGTCAGCCCGTCCATCACCGGCATCTGCATATCCATCAGCACCAGATCGAAGACTGAAGCCCGGCAGGCCTCGACCGCCTGGGCCCCGTCCTCGACCGAGACCAGATCGACGGCTTCCTGATCCAGGATCAGTTCGACCACGCGCCGGTTGGTGGGGTGATCGTCGGCGACCAGGATGCGCAGGCGACGCGGGGTCTCAGCTGTCGGCGTTACGGCGGCGAGGGTCGGGGGCGTCGTAGCCGGGGCTTCCGCAAGGCGCAGCGGCAGGGTCAGGATGAAGGCGGCGCCGCCGCCCGGCTCGCTTTCGCAGCCCAGCCCGCCGCCCATCATGGCGGCCAGTTCGCGGCTGATGGCCAGGCCCAGACCGGAACCGCCGAAACGACGGGTGATGTCGCCGTCGGCCTGCTCGAAACGGCTGAACAGACGATCGCGGGTCTCGGCGTCGAAGCCGATGCCGGTGTCCTGAACCACGAAGCGCAGTCCTTGCGGCCCGGCGTCGACGGTCAGGCTGACGAAGCCGGAGGCGGTGAACTTGACGGCGTTGGAGACCAGATTGGTCAGGATCTGCTTCAGGCGCACCGGGTCGCCGTGCATCCAGATGCGAGCCTCGGGCGCGACCTCGACGAAGAATTGCAACCCCTTGTCGCGGGCGGCGGCGGCGTACAGCTGTCCGGCTTCCTCTACGGCGCGGGTCAGGTCGAAGGGCTCATCGCCCAGTTCTAGGCGCCCGGACTCCACGCGGGCCAGGTCCAGAATGTCGCTGAGCAGGGTCTGAAGCGTGCGGCTGGACGAATGGATCAGGTCCAGCATTTCCCGCTGCTGGGCGTTCAGGTCGGTTCGGGCCAGGGCCTGGGCCACGCCGATGACGCCGTTCAGGGGCGTGCGGATCTCATGGCTCATATTGGCCAGGAACTGGCTCTTGGCGCGGTTGGCGGCGTCGGCGGCGTCTCGCGCCTCGGCCAGGGCCTGGGCGTCGCGCTTCAGGTCGGTGATGTCGGAGCAGACGGTGACCGTGCCCTTTTCCGCCGTGCGGCGGTCCTGAACCCGCAGCCAGCGGTCGCCGATCTTCTGTTCCATCGCGCCCTGGGGGCGGCGACGATTGGCCATGCGTTCGGCGATCCAGGCCTGTTCGCGGCCCTTGGCGCAGGGATAGAGATCGGCCTTGAGCCCGGCCTCCAGGATTTCGCGGAAGGTGACGCCGACCTTCAGGACGGCCGCTACCTCGGGGTTCACCTCGGCGTAGCGCTGGTTCCAGATCGCCAGCCGGTCGTCGGCGTCATAGAAGCCTAGGCCGTCGGGCATGGCCTCGATGGCCTCGCGCAGTTGGCCCAGAGCGCTGTGGCGCGACCACCAGACCATGCCGGTCAAGAAGGCGGCGATGATGGCCAGCAGGCCGACGCTGGCCCCGATCCACAGGGTCAGGGTGGTCTCGGCGGCGGCGGCGACCGGCAGCAGCACGCCCGGCGTGGGGGTGATGATCACGGCGCTCATGGCGACGAAGTGGAGCCAGCAGACGCCGAGCGCGGCCAGGATGGTCGCGACGACGACCCGTTTGGCGCCGACACGCCACGGTAACAGGGCGATCGCGCTGACCAGCAACATGCCGCCCAGGACGGCGACCACGACCAGAGGGGCGTTCCACGACAGGCTGGCGCCTGAAAGACGAAGTCCCGCCATACCCATGAAATGCATGGCTGCGACGCCGAGGCCGCAGGTCAGAGCGGCGATCACGCGCCCCAGACGCCCGACATCAGCCAGAGCCAGTTGCATGGCGACGTAGAAGGCGACGACGACGAGCACCAGCGAGACGACGGTTTCCCCGATATCGTAGCGCATCGGCACGCCGACGTCGTAGGCCTTCATGGCGATGAAGTGGGTGCTCCAGACGCCGAGACCGGCGACCAGGGGCACGGCGATCAGATAGACTCGTCGCGAACGCCGGGCGACGTTGCGGGCGCGGTCGAACAGGGACAGGGCGATCAGGAGGCTGAACACGGATACGAGCAGGGCGAACGGCAGGATTCGCCAGTCGTGTTGCTGAACCAGGCAGTTCAGGATCGTATTCACGTCACATGCCCCTTCCCACTGGCCGAAAAGACTGCCGCAAATCGGTGAACAAACTACGCTATGCGCGAGACTCTTCGCCCATCCGGTCGTCTTTCGAGTCGCGGCCAGCATAGGGCCGGTCGCTGAACAATGAGATAACGTCGATTTTCATGCCGTACGAGCATTCGCCATCGCCGGTCGCCCCCACCGTCTCGTCCCGGCTCTGGACCGCCGGCGCCAGCGGCGGCGTGGCTATTCTGGTCATGGCGGTGCTGGCGGTGATGAAGCCGGAACTGGCGGGCTGGCTGGCGGCGGGGGCGGTGGCGGTGGCGGCGGCGACCTGGCTGGTGAATCGTCGCCCTCCGGCCCTGGTCAGCATCAGCGAGTTGGACGGCGGCGGGCCGGCTGATCTGGCGCCGGACGCCGCGCTGCTGGGGGACGTCTTCGAAGCCCTGGGCGATCCGATCCTGATCATCAGCGGCGGGGAGGCGGACGACATCGCAGGACGCCGTATCGCCCTGGCCAACGCGGCCGCGCGCGAGTTGTTTCGGCTGACGGGGACCGGCGGCGGGCTGCTGGTCTCGGTGATCCGCGATCCCAAGGTCCTGGAGGCGGTGGACGAGGCCTTGTTCGGCGATTTCAGCAGCACCGTGGATTATGTCGGCGGCGGGGCCCAGGAGCGGCACTGGCGCGCCTTCATCCGGCCCTTGCCTGAGCGCGACGCCCATCTGTGGGGCGCCGGCGCCCTGGCTCTGCTGGCGTTGCGTGACGAGACCGACGCCCGGCGCATGGAGATGATGCGCGTCGACTTTCTGGCCAACGCCAGCCACGAGCTGCGCACGCCTCTGGCCTCGCTGTCGGGCTTCATCGAGACGCTGAAGGGTCACGCCAAGGACGACCCCAAGGCGCGCGACAAGTTCCTGGACATCATGGCCATCCAGGCCGACCGCATGGGGCGTCTGGTCGCCGACCTGCTGTCGCTGAGCCGGATCGAGCTGAACGAGCATATCGCGCCGCTGGGCCGGGTTGATCTGGCGCGGGCGGCTTCGGACGTGGTGGACGCCGTCAGCGTCATCTCGCGCGAGCGCGGCGTAACCATCAGGGCCGACCTGGGCCAGTCTGAACCGGGGAGGGGCGGGGCGACCGTGGCGGGCGACCGGGACGAGATCGTCCAGGTGATCCAGAATCTGGTCGACAACGCCCTGAAGTATTCCAGCAACGGCGGGGTCGTTGAACTGTCGATCGACCGTGATCGCACCTTGGACGAAGCCATGGCCGCGCGGATGCCGGAGGGCACGCGCCTGTCGCTGGTCACGCCGGACCGCGAGGCCGGGCAGAAGTACGCGGTGGTCACCGTACGCGATCACGGTCCGGGTATGGCGCGCGAGCACCTGCCGCGCCTGACCGAACGCTTTTATCGTGTCGAAGGTCAGAAGAGCGGCGAGCGTCAGGGCACCGGGCTGGGTCTGGCCATCGTGCGCCATATCGTCATTCGCCACCGGGGCGGGCTGACCGTGGACAGCGCCCTCGGGCAGGGTGCGATCTTCGCCGCCAGCTTCCCCCTGGCCTCGGCGCGGGATGCAGACCCTGCGCCATGAAGGCC
>DAIOID010000130.1:0-1513 GCA_036744355.1 Brevundimonas sp. | reverse complement strand
GCTCGCCAATCGCAGGCAGTTTCCCGGCCGAAACGCGCCGGACCCGGCACGTTAATGATTCACGTGCACGGACCCGGATGCTCTGGATTTTCCTGTTACTGCTGATCGCCTTCTCCGGGCTCGCCTATCTGGGCGGGCGCGCCCTGGCGACGCGCCGCAGCGCGGGGGTGAGAGCTCACTCGCGTCCCGGTCAGCATGGCCTCTACGCCCTGATCTGGGTGGGCATGCCGGCCCTGGCCGTGCTGATCGCCGCTTCGATTTTTTCGACCCCGCTGGAGCGTCAGATGCTGGCCGCCGGCGCGCCGGACAGCGTCACCCAGTTGGAACCTTTCCGCCGCGAGGCCTTCTTCTCGGACGCGCGCCGCATCGGCGACGGGCTTGAGGCCCAGCAGATCTGGCCCGCGCCCTATGCCGAGGAACTGCCGGCCGAGGGGCACCGCGCCCATCGCATCTCGTCGGCTCTGAACTGGGGCGGCGGCGTCGCGGCCCTGATCGCGGCCGTTCTGGGCGGCGTCTTCGTCTTCGTCCGCATCCGGCCCGACCTGCGGGCGCGCAACAGGGTCGAGGGCTGGATCAGCATCGTCCTGTTCGCCTGTTCGGCGGTGGCGGTGCTGACGACGGTCGGCATCATCTTCTCCCTAGTGTGGGACTCCTTGCGCTTCTTCGCCACGGTGCCGGTCACCGAGTTCCTGTTCGGGACCAAGTGGAGCCCGCAGATGGCGATCCGCGCCGACCAGATCGGCTCGTCCGGCGCCTTTGGGGCCGTGCCCCTGTTCGCCGGCACCTTCCTGATCATGCTGATCGCCATGCTGGTTGCGGGGCCGATCGGCCTGTTCTCGGCCATCTATCTGTCGGAATACGCCGGGCGTCGCACCCGCGCCGTGGTCAAGCCCATGCTCGAGGTCCTGGCCGGGGTTCCGACCGTGGTCTACGGCTTCTTCGCCGCCCTGACGGTGGGGCCGGCCTTCCGCGTCTTCTTCAACACCATCGGCGGCTGGCTGGTCGGCGGACCGCTGGACGGCATGGGCCAATATCTGCTGCTGGTGCAGAACCAGATGGCCCTGGTGGCCGGGGCGGTCATGGGCATCATGCTGATTCCCTTCGTCAGCTCGCTGTCCGACGACATCATGAACGCCGTGCCGCAGTCGCTGCGTGACGGCTCCTACGCCATGGGCGCAACCAAGTCCGAGACGGTCAAGAAGGTGCTGCTGCCCGCCGCCCTTCCGGGCATCGCCGGGGCCTTCCTGCTGGCCGTTTCGCGCGCCATCGGCGAGACCATGATCGTGACCATGGCCGCCGGTCTGGCCGCCAAGCTGACGCTGAACCCGCTGGACACGGTCACGACCGTGACGGTGCAGATCGTCACCCTGCTGACCGGGGACCAGGAGTTCAACAGCCCGAAGACCCTGGCCGCCTTCGGTCTGGGCCTGACCCTGTTCGTCGTCACCCTGCTGCTCAACATCGTCGCCATGCGCATCGTGCAAGCCTATCGGGAACAGTATGACTGACGCCG
>DAIOID010000129.1:0-8651 GCA_036744355.1 Brevundimonas sp. | reverse complement strand
AGTCCCGGAATGCCGGCCATGGCCGTCTCAAGCGGATAGGTGACCTGGCGTTCGATCTGCTCGGGCGCCAGCGCCGGGGCGACGGTCGTGATCTGGACCTGTCGATTGGTGATGTCGGGAACGGCGTCGATCGGCAGTTTGGTCAGTTCGAACAGGCCAAGCGCGGCGACGAGCGCCACGGCCAGGACGACGAACCAGCGAAAACGGACGGACGCTTCGATAAGAGCTTTAAACATATTCCGTCGCTCCTAGTGGCCGTGCTCGGCTTCGCCCTTGGCGAGCTCCGCCTTGAGCAGGAAGGCCTTGGCCCCGGCGATGCGTTCGGCGCCGGTCAGGCCCCGCACGATCTCCGTCCGGCCGCCGGCCTGGCGGCCGACCATGACCGGAACGGCGCGGAAGCCGCCTTCAACCTGGACGAAGACGACAGTACCGCCATCGACCGTCTGGACGGCCTCGGTAGGAACGGTCACGCCGTCGGCTTCGCCGCCCGTCACCAGGGCGCCGCTGACCGGCGAACCGGCCGGCGGCAAGGCTCCGCCGGCCGGCCGGGCGCGAATGACCGTCGCACCGCTCTCGCCGGCGCCGCCCGCGGCTACGCCCGTGACGATCGCATCGAATTCACCGGCAGGACCTTGAACACGCAACGACGATCCCGCCCGAACCTGGGCGGCCAGGGCCGGCGGCGCATTGAACACCAGTTCCACACGCGCCGGGTTGGTGACCTCGGCGACCACGCCGCCCTGAGGCGCGAACCCGCCCGGACCGACCAGAACCGAAGTCACCACGCCCGAGATCGGGCTGGAGACGCTGATCCGCCCCGAGGCATTGGGCCCGCCTGCAGCAGAGGCGCGGGCGCGCGCGGCCCGGGCCGCGGCGTCGGCGCTGAGCGATTGGGCGCGCGAGGTTTCGACCTCCTGGCGCGCCACCACGCCCTGGGACGCCAGGCTGTCGTTCCTCTGATAGGCGCGCCGCGCCGCGTCAGCCGCCGCAGCGGCGGCGTCGGCGTCGGCGCGGAAGGTGGCGGCGTCGCCGCTGACCAGCACCGCCAGGGCCTGGCCGGCGCGTACCGACTGGCCCGGCGCCACCAGAACCCGCTCGACCCGGCCGCCCACTGAAGCGGCCACGGCGGCGCGCGCATCGATCATGGGTTCAACACGGCCGGCAAGGCGGGTCTCCCCGCCTCCACCGCGCCCGACCGCCATAACAGTGATGCCTGAAGCTTCGATCTGCGCAGGGGTCAGGTTGATAACGCCCTCCTCCGCTTCGCCCGCGGCTTCGCCTTCATGGCCGGCTTCTGCGGGCGCCTCAACCGCCGGCGAGGGCGCAGGCCCGTCGCGGGTCATGAGGAAGGCCGCGCCGCCGATGACGATGACCGCAACGGCGGCGCCGGCCATCAGCCAGGTCTTTCTGGTCTTGATCAGGGTGTTCACAGGGCGGCTCCAAACGGGATGCGGCCTTGCAGGCGCGCGAGGTCGATTTCCGCACGGACGCGCGCGAGGCGGGCGTCAACGGCGGCGGTGCGGGCGGAGATCAGGGCGGCGCGGGATGCGCGCAGTTCAAGCTGGGAGATGCGTCCGGCTTCGAAACCCAGCCGAGAAAGGCGATAGGCCTCCTCGGCCGAGGTCACGCCGGCGTCCGTCGCTCCCACGCGACTGACGGAGGCGTTGAGGCGCGCCAGAGCCGCGCTTCGATCGGCGGCTTCTTCGAGGCGAGCGCCGTCGAGACGGGCTTCCGCCGCCCGGAACTCAGCCTGGGCCGCCTGGATATTGCCCCGATTTCGATCGAACAGCGGCAGGGGCATGCTGACGCCGAACGTCAATGCGGTGGCGTCTTCGGCTTCGTAGCGCCTCACCCCGACCGAAGCGCTGACGTTGGGACGAGCATTGATCCGCTCCACCCGGATACGCCGTTCGGCCGTGTCGCGCTCCGCTTCCGCCACGCGCACGACGGGCGAAATCGATCCGGAGGGCTCCGACGCCGATGGCGTGCGATCCAGAACGCCTGCGTCGATGGAGGTGACGGCCGTCGGCAACATCGCCGTCGCCGTCAACCGCGCGAAAGCGGCCTCGCGTTCAGCGCCGGCCTCGTCTTGCGAAGCACGCGCCGAGGCCGCCTCGGTTTCCGCCTGAATGCCGCGCAACAGGGGTTCTCGCCCCTCTTCCACCAGCAACAGGGCGGCGCGAGCGTCGGCCAGGGTGATGGTCAAGGCCTCCTTGGCCAGTTGAAATCGACGATCAGCCGCCTCGGCCTCGGCGTAAACCAGCGCCAGCCGACCCGCAGCGTCTACGCCGGCGAGATCGCGGCGAAGAGCGGCTGCGCCGGCTTCCCCGCGCGCGACCTCCACCCTGGCGCTGCGACGCCCCCAGAGTTCAAGGTCCTGGGTCACAGCCAGGCTGGTCTCGGCATTGCTGTAGCCGTCATAGGGACCGCTCCCCAGGACGCCGTCGACGCTCAGGCCGAGTTGAGGATTGGGGCGCACGCGCGCCTGACGAACGCGCGCCTCGGCGGCGTCGAGCAAGGCGCCGGCCTCGACGTTGACCGGCGTCTGGCCGATGCGTCCGAGCAGGGTTTCATAGCTTGGCGCAGGATCAGCCCAGGCAGGTGCAGCGGCCGCTGTCGCTACGGCGACCACGGCGCAGCCGGCCGCCAGGAGCGGCGACCGACGATGTGAGGAAGACATGGTTCATTTCCCAGATTTCTGACGGATGGGCGCACGAAGGCGCGGCATTCGAGTCAGACTCTGGGTGGGCGGTCCGGGCCGGCCGGCGTTCGGGACGCCATCTGGTCGCACTTCGGCGCCTTGGGGCCGCCAGTCTTGTCCAGCTTGGCCGGAACAGCGATCGACAAAGGCTGTATGCCGGTTGAGCCGTGGTGACAGTGACCATGGGCGCAGCCGCCGTGTTTTAGGTCGCCGCCCTTGCCCTGTTCCTGGTTCTGCTCGGGCGAGGCCGAAAAGGATGAGGCCGCGGCATCAGCCTGGGCTTCCGGCGCGCAGGTCGCCGCCTCCGCGGCCGGCAGGAAACCGAACACGACGATGATGAGCGCAAGAAGCGCCCCCGCCAGAAGTGTCCTGTTCGACCATTCAAACATGATCACTTCCTAGCACAACGCAGGCGAGCGGCAAACGAGAACGAGGCATCAAACGCCGCAAGCCCAGCCTTGTTTCAGGACCGATCGTCGACGGACGTGAAACGTCGCGGGTCACCTCGGCTTCCATCGCAGCAAACGCATGGCGTTGGCGGTCACCAGCACGGTCGCCCCGGTATCGGCGAGGATAGCCGGCCACAGACCGGTGACGCCGATCAAGGTCGTGACCAGGAAGACGGCCTTCAGGCCCAGGGAGATGGTGATGTTCTGACGGATGTTGCCCATCACCCCGTTCGACAGGACGATCATGTCGGGAATGTCCTGGACCCGACCGTGCAGCACCGCCGCGTCAGCCGTCTCAAGAGCCACGTCGGCGCCGCCGCCCATGGCGATGCCGATGTCGGCGGCGGCGAGTGCTGGCGCGTCATTGATGCCGTCGCCGACCTTGGCGACGACAAGACCTTGGGCCTGGAGTTCCTTGACGATCCTCTGCTTGTCCTGCGGCAGCAGTTCCGCGCGCGCTTCGACGCCGAGGCCGCTGGCGACCGCCTCGGCGGTGCGCTGGTTGTCCCCCGTCAGCATGACAGAGCGAACCCCCATGGCCTTCAGACGAGCCAAGCCCGCCGCTGCGTCGGACCGCGCCTCGTCCCTTATGGCCAGGAAGCCCACGACCCGGCCGTCGATCACGACGACCGAAACGGTCTTGCCCTGCGCATTGAAGCGCGCGACCGCCTCATCCTGAGACGCAGAGAGCAAAGTCCGCCGCGCGGCGGCCTGAGGCGAGCCCAGGAAGACCTCTTCGCCCCCCACGGTCCCTTCCACGCCCTCCCCCGCGATCGCCCGGGCCGCCGAAGCGGGCAGGATGGACACGCCCTCGGCCTTGGCGCGATTGAGTATGGCCACGGCCAGGGGGTGGCTCGATCCGGTTTCCAGCGCCGCCGCCAGCGCGAGCATCTCGGCTTCCGGACGTGCGCCGGCCACGATGTCGGTCACCAGCGGCTTGCCGGACGTCAGCGTTCCCGTCTTGTCGAAGGCGACGGCGGTGATCTTGCCGAGGGTTTCGAGCACGGCCCCGCCCTTCATCAGCAGCCCCCGCCGTGCGCCGGCGGACAAACCTGCAGCGATGGCCGCCGGCGTCGAGATCACCAGGGAACAGGGACAGCCGATCAGCAGGATCGCCAGGCCCTTGTAAATCCATTCGCCCCACCCTGCCCCGAACACGAGCGGCGGCACGGTCGCGACCAGGGCGCCGACGACGAGAACCAGGGGCGTATAGATCTTCGAGAAGCGGTCGATGAAACGCTCGGTCGGCGACTTGGATTCCTGCGCCTCCTCCACCAGACGCACGACCCGCGCAATGGTGTTGTCGGCGGCGGCCGCGGTGACCCTGACGCGCAGGACGCCGCCTACATTGATGGTCCCGGCGTAGACAGGGTCGCCGACCATTTTCCGCTTGGGAACGCTCTCCCCCGTCACCGGGGCTTCATCGATTTCGCCTTCGCCTTCAACGATGTCCCCATCCGCCGGTACGCGGTCGCCGGGCCTCACCAGGATGACAACGCCGACCGCCAGGCCTTCAGCCGGAACTTCGCTGACCTGACCATTGACCTCGACAAGGGCGGTCTTGGGGACCAGGTCGGTCAACCCCTGGATGCTCTTGCGAGCACGGCCTGCAGCGACGCCCTCCAGCATTTCACCGACCAGGAAGAGAAGGACGACGACCGCCGCCTCTTCCTGAGCCCCGATGAACACGGCCCCGACCGCAGCGATCGTCATCAGCATCTCGATCGAGAACGGCGACCCGAACCGGGCGGCGGTGATCGCACGCCAGCCGACCGGGACAAGACCGACCGCCAGGGCGACCAGAAAGGCCTCGCGTTCGACGGCGGGGAACAGGTAGCCCAAGACATAGGCTGCGATCAGGGCGACGCCGCAGGCCGCCGTCAGCTTGGCCTTTCGGGTCCACCACCAGGGGCCCTTCAGCCTCGATGAGGTGATCTCCGAACCCGCCGAAGGTTCCAGCGGAATGAGGACCTCCACGCCGTAGCCCAGATTGCGGATCTGGCGAAGCACGCCCTCACCTGCGAAATCGGCGTCGTGTGTGACCTTCAGCAGGCCTGAAGAGACGGCCACCGCGACATCTGTGACGCCCGGCAGTTTCCGGACCGCCGTATCGACCTTGGAGCCGCAGCCTGCGCAATCCATTCCGGTCACGCGATATCGGGTTTCCAGAGTTTCCGGCGGCATGAGAGCTCCTTGTTTCGAACGCCGGGCGACGCTACTTCCTCTAGCGACTAGAGGAGCAAGCGATAAAATGAGCCAGGGCGTGACGATAGGCCAGGCGTCCAAAGCGAGCGGGATCAAGGCGCCGACGATCCGCTACTATGAACAGATTCAGCTCCTGCCGGCGCCGCCTCGCTCGGAAGGAAACCGGCGCCTCTATGATGCCGATGATCTGCGACGCCTGCGGTTCATTCGACACGCGCGCGAACTCGGCTTCGAGATCGAACCGATCCGTGAACTTCTGGCGCTGGCAGGAGACCCGAGCCGCCCCTGTCTATCAGCCGACAGCATCGCCCGGTCCCACCTCGCCGATATCGACCACAAGATCGCGCGGCTCACCGCTTTGCGGACCGAGGTCGCGCGCATGACGGAATGCGCCCAGGATTCGGCTGCAAACTGCCGCGTGATTGAGGTCCTAGGTGACCATAGCGGATGCTTGCACGACAGACACTAGGCTCTGTTTGCTACCGTCCAAGACAACCGCCTTGACCCGTGCCCATGCCAGTCAACTGGTGGCCCGATATTCCGAGTGAAGGCGTCGGGCGTGCCGATCGACGCGGCCAATGACCTGCCCGCCGTCGCGTTCAGGCCGGCTCAACGCCAAAGGCAAACTGGCGATCAACGAAGAAACGGAACGCCCGCGTTCACCAGGTTTGGCGACGCGGGGCTTCGGTCCAGATGCGTACTATCGCTAGCCCCAGCAGCCCTTGCCATCCTCCTGGATCGGCGGACAGGGCACGTCGGCATAGGAACAGAAGACGCAGCAATCGCCGGGCAAGGGCTTCAGCTTCACGCCGCAGCCGAGGCAGTCGTAGAACCAGATGCAGGCGTCGGTGGGCATGGTCTCGGTCGCGACATGGCCGCAATGCGGACAGGTCAGCGTGGACTGGAGCAGGACGGGCGCCTTCATTTGACGGCCGCCAGTTGAGGCAGGAGCCAGGGCTCGACAAAGGGCTCCCAGGCGAGAGAAAGCACGATCAGCAGCGTGGCGATGACAAGCAGCCAGAAGGCCAGCGGTGAAGGTCGTCCGCAGGCCGTATCGCGTCGGCACATCCGAGAGCGGCGCCAGTGCAGCAGCCACCCGGCGGCCAGAACCACGGCGGCGATCGGGGTCAACCAATGGCGCGCGCCGGCGAACACGGTGACGCCCGCGAAGGATACGCCTGCAATCGACAGCACCAACGGCAGGACGCAGCAGGCCGCCCATGCAAGAAGGGAAGCGAACCCGCCGACCGCCGCTGAGGCGCTGACGGCGACTTCTGGAATGCGGGTGCGGTTTGGGTCGGTCGCCATGGGCTATCCTGTCTGACTTCTGATACAGGCTACAACCCGTAGCCACTACGGGATCAAGAGCGTGTCGAGACAGAATTTGACCATCGGGCGCCTCGCGCTCAGCGCCGGGGTGAACCTGGAGACCGTGCGCTACTATGAACGTATCGGACTGATGCCTGCGCCGGCCCGAACCCCCGGCGGACATCGGTGTTACGAGCCTGAACACGCCCAGCGACTGAGATTCATCCGCCGATCACGCGAACTCGGGTTCGGCATAGACGCCATTCGGCGGCTGATCGCTCTAAGCGAGCCGACGGTCCAATCCTGCAGCGAAGTGCGCGACATGGCTCAGGACCACCTTGTAAGCATCGAAGCCAAGATCGCCGACCTGCTCCGGCTTCAAGCTCTGTTGAGGCAGACCGTCGCCGACTGTGGCGACGGCAGGCAAATCCGGTGTCCTGTCATCGAAGAGCTCGGCTCAAGCTAGATCGCCCCCTCATCGAGGCCGTCCGGAGCCGGGTGGATCATCGCCCCCTCACCCCTCATTCAGGGTCCAGGCAGTTCCCAGGCGACTGCGATTGATACCTGAACAACCACAAGGAAACACAGGCGCGAAGGCTAGCCGCAGGGCTAACCCAGGCAGAACTCCGCCCAGTCCTCCATCAGCCGAAATCGCTTCGCCATCATGTCTCCACGACGATAGGCCGCCTCAACCTTGCTGCTCACTGTGTGCGCCAACGCCATCTCGGCAGCTTCTTGAGGATGCGCGGTCTTCTCCGACACCCAATCCCTGAACGTCGACCGGAAGCCGTGCGGCACGGCCTCGACCTTCATGCGGCGAAGCACGGAAGCAAGGGTCATGTTCGAGAGCGCCTCGCCATCGATATTGGCGAAGACCAGATCAATGTCCGGATTCCGGCGCGTCGCAGCGAGAAGCGCGAGCGCGCCTGACGAAAGCGGCACACGATGCGGCCGCCCCGCCTTCATCCGCTCACCCGGCACGACCCACAGGGCGGCCGGAAGATCGATCTCGGACCATCTGGCGCCCCGCACTTCGCCCGAGCGCGCTGCGGTGAGAATGGTGAACTCAAGCGCCCGCGCGCCTGTCCCTTTTTCTTCAGCAAGCCTGGCCATGAAGGCAGGCATTTGGTCGATGCCCAAGGCCTTGTGGTGAACAACCTTCGCGACCCGGGATGGCTTGGCGAGGAGTTTGTCCAGATGCCCCCGCCAACGTGCGGGGTTGGGACCAGATCGGTATTCGCGCGCCGCGGCCCAATCGAGCACCATTTCCACACGCCCGCGAAGGCGGCTCGCGGTCTCGGTCTTGATCGTCCAGATGGGCTCCAGAATTCGCATCACATGAGGAAGAGCGACTTCCTCCACGCCCAGGTCGCCGATCACCGGATAGACATAGGTTTCAAGCGTGGCCGCCCACTGCGCCCTGTGTTTGGGATTCTTCCAGCTAGCCTCATGCGCCGCCATATAGGCCTCTGCGGCCTTGCGGAACGAGATCGCAACGACGGCGGGCGTTCTCACCGCTCGGCGCGCCTCACGACCTGCTTCGACTGGATCAATACCGCGCCGGATCTGCTCCCGCGCGTCGCGGGCGGCCTCTCGCGCTCGCGCCAGCGTCACATCGGGATAGCCCCCGAGACCCAGGTCTCTCCTCCGCTTGCCCATGGTTGCGCGCAAGATCCAGCTTCGCCCGCCGCTTGACAGCACTTGCAGGGCTAGCCCCGCTACCCCGCCAACAAAATGCAGGCCAGGTTCGCTTAGCCGCGACACCGCCAATGGTCCTAATTCATCTGCTTTCCGGGGCATTTTCCACCCATCCAACAACCCATCATAAAACCCATCAACTCACCCATCAAAAAATCTGCGCTTGAGTGCAACAATATGCAACGTCCTGAAGCGACCAAACTCAAGCCACACCTGGGTTCAACCTACCTCTGAACAACGGTGAATAGGGCTGAAAAGGCCCGGAATCCGACACCCTCTCCGCCACCGGC
>DAIOID010000128.1:3894-9027 GCA_036744355.1 Brevundimonas sp. | reverse complement strand
CCTCCCCTTCATGGGGAGGGTGGTCGCGCAGCGACCGGGTGGGGAGGGCTTCCAAACGCGCGAGGACAGCCGTCATCACGCCGCCCAGTTCGTCGCGAACGGCGGCGTTGTCGAACCTCAGCGTCGTGAACCCTTCGCTCGCCAGCACGGCGTCCCTCACCCTGTCCTTCGCTGCCTGCGCCTCGACCGTATGCGTGACGCCGTCCACTTCAACGGCCAGTCGCCGATCAAAACAGACGAAATCGAGGATATAGCCTCGAAACGGCGCCTGCCGCCGAAAATGAAATCCTCGGGCGCGGAGCAGCTTCGACTGCGTCCACAGACGCGCCTCGGGCGGCGTCAGCGCTTTTCGCATGGCACGGGCCTTGGCGATGATCGCCATCTCCTGCCCTCCCCACCCGGCCGGCGCTGCGCGCCGTCCACCCTCCCCATGAAGGGGAGGGAGAATCGATCCTACGCCTCCAGCCGGTACCCCGCGCCACGCACGGTCTGCAGCATGGCCTTGTCGAAGCCCTTGTCGATCTTGGAGCGCAGGCGGCTGATGTGGACGTCGATGACGTTGGTCTGGGGGTCGAAGTGGTATTCCCACACCTTCTCCAGCAGCATGGTGCGCGTCACCGACTGGCCGGCGTGGCGCATCAGGAACTCCAGCAGCTGGAACTCGCGCGGCTGCAGGTCGATCTCGGTCGCGCCGCGATGCACGGTGCGGCCGATCAGGTTCATCTCCAGATCGCCGACCTTGAGCACGGTCTGCACCCCGCCCGTCTCGCGACGACGGGCCAGGGCCTCGACCCGGGCGATCAGCTCGGCGAAGGCGTAGGGCTTGACCAGATAATCGTCCGCGCCGGCCTTCAGACCCGTCACGCGGTCCTCGACCTCGCCGAGCGCCGACAGGAACAGGACCGGCGTCTGATCGCCTCCTTTGCGCACCGTCTCGACCATGCCGACGCCGTCCAGACGCGGCATCATGCGGTCCACGACATAGACGTCGTAGCCGCCCTTCTGCGATTCCAGCAGACCGAAGGCGCCGTCCACCGCGTGCGTCACCTCGTGCCCGGCCTCGCTCAGGCCTCGCACCATCGCGGTCGCCGCCTCGGCGTCGTCCTCGACCACCAGAATACGCATGGGCCCCTCCAGAAAAAGATTCGGCGGCGATGTTAGCGCATCGCCGCCGATCCTGTGAGTTACGCCTTATTCAGACTTGGACAGCTCCAGCACGACCGACTGGTTGCCGCTGGACGTGCGCACCAGCAGCAGCACCCCGGGGCGTCCCGCCGACCGGGCCGCATCGACCGCCGCCTTCAGGTCCGCCGCCGAAGAGACCACGCGGTTGTTGGCCCGCATGATCACCGTGCCCGCCGGCATCTGCATCTGCCCGGCCTTGGAGCGCGGCTCGACCGCCGTCACCACCACGCCGTTGACGCCTTCCGGGATGGAGTAGCGCTGACGCAGGGCCGGGGTGATGCCGGTCACGGTCATGCCTTCAACGGCCTGCCCGGCGGGCGTCGACGGCGCCGCCTGGGCGCCCTCGTCCTCGCCCGCCCCCGCACGCAGCTCCGCCTCGGACGGACGGCGGCCCGCGCGGACGTTCAGCGTCTGACGACGGCCGTCGCGCAAGACTTCCAGCCGCAGGGGGTCGCCGACCTTGGCGCGGGCCACGCGACGGGTCAGCTCGGTCGAGCTGTCGATCGCGTCGCCGTTGACGCTCACCACGATGTCCTCGACCTTGACCCCGGCCTTGTCGGCGGGGCCGTCAGCCGTGACGTCGCCGACATAGGCGCCCTTGGTGTTCTCGGGCAGGCCCAGGGCCGCCGCCGCCTCTCTGGACAGGGTCACGATCTGCACGCCCAGATAGCCGCGCTCGACCGTCTCGCCGCGCATCAGCTTGTCGGTCACGCTCTTGGCGGTCGCCGCCGGAATGGCGAAGCCGATGCCGACCGAGCCGCCCGTCGGCGAGAAGATCGCCGTGTTGACGCCGATCACCCGGCCATAGATGTCGAAGGTCGGCCCGCCCGAGTTGCCCCGGTTGATGGCTGCGTCGATCTGCAGATATTCGTTGTAGCCGGCCGGATCGATGTCGCGCGACATGGCCGAGACGATGCCCGCCGTGGCCGTGCCGCCCAGGCCGAAGGGGTTGCCCACGGCGATGACCCAGTCGCCAACGCGCGGCGCTGCCGATTCCTCGAAGCTGACGAACGGGAAGGCGTCGCCGTCGACCTTGATGACCGCCAGGTCCGTGCCCTCGTCGCGACCGATCAGACGCGCCTTCAGCTCGCGACCGTCGCTCAGCTTGACCTTGATCTCCTCGGCGTTCTCGACGACGTGGTTGTTGGTGACGATGAAGCCGTCCGCCGAGATCAGGAAGCCCGAACCGGCGCCGAGGGCCGTGGTCGAGTTGTCGTCCTCGCCCTCTTCTCCCGAGCCGCCGCCGCGCGGCTGGCCGGGAATGGGCACAGCGCCGAAGCCGGGGATCTGCAGCACGCCGGCCGGGCGCTGGACCCGCGTCTTGACGTCGATCTGCACCACAGCGGGCGCGACCTGCTGGAAGATGTCGGCGAAGCTGAGCGGCGCGCCCTGCGGCGGGGCGAAGGCCAGCCCTGCCGCCCCGGCCGAGGGGACCAGCCGTCCCGCCTGTGCGGCGGCGGGCGAGGCGTGCGCGCCCGGCCAACTGATGACCCCGCCCGCCGTCGCGGCGGCGGCGAAGGTCAGACCGACCGCGGCCCCCAGAATGAACTCCTTGCGCTTCAGCATCGTCGTCCTTGCAGTCCTGAAAGGCGGAGCTCCAAAAGCCCCGTTCACCCATGGATATAGGGGCTTTCGGCCTAAGCCAATGCACGCCCTCGCGATGGTTGATCCTGATCCGCGTTCGCCGTGAGGCGCGGTTGCGTCAGGATCGCGGCGAAACGCTTTCCGTTTCGTCAGGCTGAGCGGTCTGCACGGCCGTCAGTTCAGCCAGCGCCTGTTCTTCCTCGGCCGTCAGCGGCGCGGTCTCTCCCCCACGACGCCGCGCGCGCCACGCGAACACCGCCCCCGCGCCCAGCACAAGTGCGAAGGGTCCGAACCACAGCAGCCAGGTCCCGGCACGCACCGGCGGCTGGAACAGGATGTAGTCGCCGTAGCGCCGCACCAGATCGGCGCGCACCGCCTCATCGCTCTTGCCCGCCGCGATCTCCTCGCGGACCAGACGGCGCATGTCGGCGGCTATTCCCGCCGGGCTGTCGGCGATGGATTCGTGCTGGCAGACGACGCAGCGGATATCGCCGAACAGGGCGCGCGCCCGCGCCTCCTGCGCTGCATCGGGCAAGGGGCGATCCGGCGCCGGGGGCGGCTCCGCCATCGCAGCGCCCGCCGCGAGAGCCAGCGCCCCCGCCAACGCCGCCAGCCGCCTCACGCCTTGACCTCCGTCTTGCGCCGCGATCCTGCCCCGACCCGCAGCCGCCGATCCATCAGGGACAGCACCCCGCCCAGGGCCATGATCGCCGGGCCGAGGAAGATCAGCCGCGCCCAGGGATTGTAATAGACCCGCACCGTCCAGGCCTGTTCGTGGCTCTCGGTCGCGGCGCGCTCGCCCATGACCACATAGACGTCGTCCAGCCCGCGGAAGTCGAGGCCGACCTCGGTCGTCGTCTGCCCGCTCGCCGGGAAGAAGCGCCGCTCGGCGGTGACGACGCGATCGACCGCATCGCCCAAAACCGGCATGACGCTCAGCCGTCCCTGCTCGGCCAGGTAGTTCGGCCCCTCGATCACCTCGACCGCGTCCAGACGCACCCGCCACGGCCCCGACGACACCACGCCGCCCAGAGGCACCGCCGCCGCCGCCTCGGCCTTGAAGCTGGTCTCGACCACGGCCCCCAGGATGAAGACGCCCAGACCGGCGTGCGCAAGCGTCATGCCCCAGGCGCCCAGCGGCAGACCCTTGGCCCGGCGCAGGGTCTCAGCGAGCGGCGCGCGAAACGCCTTGGTGCGCACGCCCAGTTCGGCCAGGGCGCCGAAAATCAGCCAGGCCCCGACGCCCAAGCCCGCCGCCGCCATCGCCTTCTTCGGATCGAACAGCGCGAAGGCCGCTAACGCCGCCACGACCGCCAGCCCCGCCGCCAGCCACAGCCGCTGAAAGGCCCCCTTCAGGTCGCCGCGCTTCCACGCCAGCAGAGGCCCGGCGGGCAGGATCAGACAGGCCACCACCAGAAGCGGTACGAAGGTCGCGTTGAAATAGGGCGGCCCCACCGAAATCGTCGCCCCCGAAATTCCCTCGAGGATCAGCGGATAGAGGGTCCCCAGCAGCACCGTCGCCGCCGCCGCCGTCAGGAAGAGGTTGTTCAGCACCAGCGCGCCTTCGCGGCTGATCGGGGTGAATGCCGCGCCCGACCGGATCGCCGGCGCCCTGAAGGCGAACAGGATGAAGGCCGCCCCCGCCGCCACGCCCAGAATGGCCAGCAGCATCATCCCCCGCTCGGGATCGACGGCGAAGGCATGGACGCTGGTCAGCACGCCCGAGCGCACCAGGAAGGCCCCCAGCATGGAGAAGGTGAAGGCCAGGAGGGCGAGGAAGACCGTCCATCCCGCCAGCGCCCCCCGCCGCTCGGTGACGATGGCCGAGTGCAGCAGGGCCGCGCCCGCCAGCCACGGCATGAAGCTGGCGTTCTCGACCGGGTCCCAGAACCACCAGCCGCCCCAACCCAGCTCATAATAGGCCCAGAAGGACCCCAGCAGGATGCCGACCGTCAGGAAGGCCCAGGACGCCAGCGCCCACGGCCGCACCCAGCGGCCCCAGGCCGGATCGACCCGCTTCTCGATCAGGGCGGCGACCGCCAGCGAGAAACAGACCGAAAACCCGACATAGCCCGCGTAGAGCAGCGGCGGATGGATCGCCAGAGCCGGGTCCTGCAACAGGGGGTTCAGCGACGCCCCCTGCACCGGGGCCGGGTCCAGACGCGCGAACGGGTTGGAGGTGAAGACGGCGAAGGCCAGGAACATGGTCGACAGCGCGCCCTGCACCGCCACGCTCGAGGTCTTCAGCCCGAACGGCAGGCCGCGCGCCAAGGCCAGCGCCCCGCCGAAGCCGGTCATGACCAGGCACCACAGCACCAGCGAGCCTTCATGGCTGCCCCAGGCGGCGGCCACCTTGTAGAGCAT
>DAIOID010000128.1:1744-3794 GCA_036744355.1 Brevundimonas sp. | reverse complement strand
TCAGGCCGCCACTCGCCCTTGGCCTTCAGGCGGTCGGCGACTTCGCGCGGCATATAGGTCTCGTCGTGCTTGGCCAGCACCTGACTGGCTTCGAACACGCGGTCGGGACGGAAGGTCCCCTGGGCCACGATCCCTTGCCCCTCGCGGAACAGGTCGGGCAGGTCCCCGTGATAGCTGACCTTTGCGGTTCCGGCGTTGTCGGTGACGACAAAGACCACCGTCCCGTCCGCGCCCTTGACCACGCTGCCGGCCTCGACCAGCCCGCCCAGACGGATGACCCGGCCCGCCGGCGCGGCCGCCTCGGTCACTTCGGACGGCGAGAAGAAGTAGGTTACGTTGTCCTTCATGGCCCACAGCGACAGGCCGACCGCCAGGGCCAGCACGGGCGCCGCGGCGGCCACGATCCACAGGCGACGCCGCGCCTTGGGCGATTTAGGAAGCCAGCTCATCTCAGGACATCACAGAAGGGTTGCAGCAAGGCTCATCCAGCCCCGCCCAGTCTTTGTTGCAGTTCCGCCCGACGCGGATCGTTCGGCTCAAGCGCCGCGATCAGCGGCCCCCAGACCGCCGCCGCCCCCGCCTTGTCGCCGCGCTTCAGCGCCGCCTCGCCCAGGAAATATCGTGCGCCCAACTGATCGGGGTCGCGTTTCAAGGCTTCGCGGAAAGCCGCCTCGGCGTCGCCGCCGACCGCGCCCTCGTTGGCCCGCACCAGGCTCTCGCCCAGCCGCGCCCAGCTCTGGGCGTCGTCCGGCTTGATCGCCAGCGCCCGACGGAAGGCCGAGGCCGCGCCGATGGGGTCGCCCGCCTCGAAGCGCGCCGCGCCCAGCATGGTCAGGGCGCGATGATCGTCGGGGCGGTCCTTGACGATGCGGCCGATCACCGCCGCCGCCTGGGCCGGCTCCAGCGTCTCGGGCGAGGCCGCCCAGTCGCGCACCCGCGTCTCATAGGCCTGATCCGCCATGCCCGGCGCGCCAAGCCCCAGATAGAGCGCCAGCGACACCGCCGCCGTCAGGCCGATGCCGCCCAGAACCCACAGCCGATCCCTGGCTCCGACCACCGGCGCCCGCGCATCGCGGCGCGCGGCCAACAGGCGCCGCCCGGCCTCAGCCCGCGCGGCGGTCCAGCCCGCCTCGTCCAGCAGGCCGCGTGTTTTCAGCCGGTCCAGCTCGGCCAGCTCGCGCCCGGCGGCGTCGCGATCAACCACGGCCTCGGCGTCCGCCCCGCGTCGCGCGCCGGCCAGCACCAGAAGCCCGGCCATCGCCGCGGCCAGTCCCGTCATGATCCAAAAGATCGTCATGTCCGCCGCTCTAGCGGATCAGGCGCGCCGACGCGAGGCTCCCGAGGTCGCAGCCTCGACCGCGACGCTGGGCGGCGCCCCGGCCACCGTCAGCCGCCGCCGCACCGTGCGCTGCGCCTCTTTGGCCCCGATCAGGCCCAGCAGTTCGGCGGTCAGGGCGATCCGCTTGCGCGCCACCCCCTCGTCCGTCGCCTCGCCGTCGTTCAGCCGTTCCAGCGCCTCGTCGGCCCAGGTCGCCAACCGTCCGGTCAGGCCTTCCGCCGTCTGGCGTCGCTCCGCCTCGCAGCCGAACACCGTGGCCGGTCCCCGCACCAGGCCGATCACCGCCGCCAGGGCCCGGGCCTTGTCCGCCGCCGCCGCGTCCACCGCCTCGTCCAGCCGCGGCGCCGGGCGCGTCATCCGCCCCGCCATGGCCGTGCGCTCGACCGGCAACACCTTGCCCGTCGCCTTCTCGGCGGCGCTGAACAGTTCCGATAGCCGCAGCGCGATCTTCACCCGCGCCTGCCGCACCGCCTTGCCCCAGGCGCTGTCCGGCCGCAGCGGCAGGGTCATGTCGATCTCCGACAGGGTCTCGGCGCACCAGTCCAGATCGGCCTTCAGCAGGGCCGCATCCGCCCCCGGCGCCGTGGGATCAAAGGCCGCCGCCTCCGCCGCCCGGTGCGCCAGCGCCGTCACCACCCGGTCGACAAAGACCGCCAGCTCGCTCTCGCCCAGCAGGGTTTCGCGCCCGGCCGTCGGCGTCGCCTGGGCCAC
>DAIOID010000128.1:0-1644 GCA_036744355.1 Brevundimonas sp. | reverse complement strand
GCTCGCTCTCGCCCAGCAGGGTTTCGCGCCCGGCCGTCGGCGTCGCCTGGGCCACAACCCGCAGCATCATGCGTGCGTCCGGCAGGTGGGCGAACAGCATCTCCATCAGCCGCGCCGCCCCGTCCGGCGCGATGCTGGCCGCCTGACGCAAGGCCAGCTTCAGTTCCGCCGTCGCCGCCGATCCCGGTCGGCCCATCCATGCCTCCAGATGGTCCAGACTGCGGCGCATCAGCCCCGCCAGATCGAAGCAGGCGGCCAGTTCCAGCGCCTGCTCGGCCGTCGCACCGGGCCACAGGTCTTCGCCCTGATCCCGCACCGCCGAGGCCGCGCTCAGGCACAGACGGTCGGCCACCATGCGCGACAGCTCGTCGTCGCGGTCCAGCTGCGGCAGCAGTTCCGGCTCGTTGCGCGTGGCCAGCCGCCACAGCCGCGCCGGGACGCTTGCGGGAAAGCCCAGCCCCTCCAGCCCGTCGTCGCGGCGCCGGAACAGCGGCCTCAGCGGCGCGAACGCCGCATCCCGTCGGCGCCGGTCCAGCACCTCGGCCTCGACCATGTCGCGCAGCGCCCACGCCCGATCCCCCGTCATCGCCGCCGCCAGCGCCTCCAGCTGGGACAGCAGATGATCCGGGCAAGCGGCGATCAGCCGGGCCAGGGCGGCCCTTTGCGCGACCGACAGGTCCGCCATGCATTCTCCTCGGGCCGAACCGAATCCCGGCCATCGGGGTCAGGGTGCGCCCTTCGGGTTAACAGGGGATTTTGCCCCCTGCCCCTCCGTCATTCCGAGGCGCGCAGCGAACCCAGACGCCTGAGGCGTCTCCGTCCACGCCATTGGATTCGACGCCTAGGCCCCAGATCGTCCCTTCCGGCGTCCGGGCTTGTGGCAAACTTGGCGATGACCACTTTCGACGGTGGGCTCAACTGGTGAGCGCAACACCCTTTGCAGACATTCAGGCGCTCCGGCTAAAGGTATCCCCACAAAAGGGAAAACTAGCGATGGTTAGCAAAAGCGACCTCATCCCAGACGCGAAACTTTAGAACGAGGGCCGGGGGATTGATCTGGAGAGCTGGATAGCCATGAACGGCAATTACGACCTTGCCGTCGGCTACAGCCTCCTATTCTGGCCTGAGTTTGTCGTGATCGATGACTACGTCCTTCGGCAAGGATCGACCGAAGCCAATCTGCGAGAGTGGGAAAAGCGCGGGGGCGATCGCAAAGGGATCGAAGCCGTCATCAATCACATTCACATAGCGGATATCCACTATGGGGCGTCGGTTTCCGAAACTCAGCTTCGTCACCTCGGCCGTGTCCTACGGGCGATCTATCAGCAGAAGCTCGCTGCCGATTACCCCGAGCGGGCGTTTGAAGTGCATTTCAACGATGAACCAGGCTTGGACAGCATCGACTATGAGTTGACGTTCTTCCAAGTCCCCACCGGCATCGAATGATGTCCGCTAACCACCCCTAGCGGACACCCGACACGCCCGCTTCCCGCCTCGCCCCTCACCCCTCCGCCGCCGGCAGCTCCAGCAGCACCTTCAGCCCGCCCATGTCGCTGTCGGCCAGGGTGACCCGGCCGCCGTAGGCCCGCGTCAGGTCCTCGACGATGGACAGGCCCAGACCCGTGCCCGGCGTGTCCTCGTCCA
>DAIOID010000127.1:0-9095 GCA_036744355.1 Brevundimonas sp. | reverse complement strand
TCACGCCGCCTGCGACTGAACGCGTTGAACGGGCGCGCCGGCGGGGGCCATGGCGCCTTCGGGGGCGTGGAGGGGGAGGTCGAACCAGACGGTGGTGCCGTGGCCGGGTTCGCTTTCGATGGTCATGCGGCCGCGGTGCAGCTCGATCAGGGACTTGGTCAGGGCCAGGCCGAGGCCGGTGCCCTGCGTGGTCTTGGAGTGCTGGCCTTCGACCTGTTCGAAGGGCTGGGCCAGGCGCTCCAGGTCGGCGGCGGCGATGCCGATGCCGGTGTCGGTCACCGAGACGCGGACATGATCGGCGTCGTGGGGCGCGATGGTGACGGTGACCGCGCCGCCCTCGGGCGTGAACTTCACCGCATTGGAGATGAGGTTCAGCATCACCTGCTTCAGACCGCGATGGTCGGCCTCGACCTGCAGGGTTTCGGGGGCGACCAGGCCCAGGGTCAGGCCGGCCTCCATCGCCTTGCCGCGCATCAGGCGGATGGCGTCGTTGCACAGGGCGTTCAGCGATACGGCCTCGTAGTGCAAGGTCAGCTTGCCGGCCTCGATCTTGGCCATGTCGAGGATGTCGTTAATCAGGCTGAGCAGGTGTTGGCCGGACTGGTGGATGTCGGCGGCGTAGCCCTTGTAGCGGCGGTCGCCTAGGGGGCCGAACATCTCGCCGGCCATGATTTCGGAGAAGCCGTTGATGGCGTTCAGCGGGGTGCGCAGCTCATGGCTCATATTGGCCAGGAACTCGGACTTGGCCTGGTTGGCGGCCTCGGCGCGGGTCATGGCGACCTCGTACTTGCGCGCCAGCAGCGACAGCTTGGCCTCGCGGTCCTCCAGCTCCACGACCATGGCGCGCAGCTCGTCGGCGGCGCGGCGGCGCTCGGCCTCCTGGCGGCGGATCACGGTGATGTCGGCGGCGATGACCACGGTGCCGCCGTCGCCGGTGAAGCGTTCGGCCATCTGCAGCCAGCGGCCGTCTTTCAGCTCGACCTCGCGCACGCCGGCGCGCCCGCTGGCCGATGGGTGCTCGGCCTTGATGGCCTCGGCGGCGATCTGGTTGAGGGCGTTCTTCTGGGCCCCCTTGCGGACCACGCCGGCGGGGAAGGCGAAGGCGTCCTGGAAGGCCTGGTTCCACAGGATCAGACGGCCCTGACGGTCGAACAGGACGAAGGCGTCGGACACGCTCTCGATGCCGTCGCGCAGACGGTTCTCGGCGGCCTGGGCCTGGGCCTTGGAGCGGCGGGCCTCGGTGATGTCGAGGGCCACGCCCAGCAAGCTGCTGAAACCGGCGTCGCGGCGCGGCTGGCGTGACTGGCCGCGGGCGTCGATCCAGCGGATGCCCCCGGCCTTCAGCGGCACGGGGAAGGTGACGTCGAAGGCGCCGTTGGCGGCGGCCCGGTCCAGGGCGTCGACCAGGGTCTCGCGATAGCGGGGGTGGACCTTCTCGATCAGGGCCTGGGTGGTCAAAGCCTGGCCAGGTTCGACCTCCAGCATGGCGGCCATGTAGTCGGACAGGACGACCTCGCCGCGCGCCAGATCCCATTCCCAGACGCCGCAACGGGCGGCCTCGACGGCGACGCGGAAGCGGCGCTCGGTGTCGGCCCACTGGCGGCCCGCGCGGGCCTGACGCCAGTTCTGCACAGCAAGGACGGCCAGCATCAGCAAGACCAGCAGCAGCGGAGCGGCCAGCATCCAGGCGTCGTCCAGCCAGGCCGATAGCCCCCCGGACGCGGGCATGGAGGCCACGACCGCCTGACTGGCCGCGTCGACGGGGGCCGAGGCGGTCAGGCGCGGCCGACCGTCGGCGTCCTTGACCGGGCGGCCGGAGGCCGCGGGCGCCAGACCGGCGGGCAGGAGGCTGAGGTCGGCGCCGCTGAGTTCGGCCTTGAGCGGGGGCAGGGGCGTGCGGGCGACGACGGCGCGTCCGTCCCTGAGCGGGCGGCGGGTCACCAGGGCGTCGTCGTGCAGGGCGTAGGCGGAGGTTCGGGCGGCGGCGGCGTCGGTCTTGCCGCCCGCGGCCGCCAGGACCTGCCCGTCGGCACTCAGGACGATGAAGCCGGCCTCGGGGGCGACGACGCGGGCGCGGTCCAGGGCCTCGACGGCCTCGGACGGACGCTCGGCCAGATCGCGGGCGACGAGGTCGAGGGCGCGGTCGGTCAGGGCCAGGCGGGCGGCGATGTGATCGGCGGCGCGCCGGGCGTCCAGCGTCAGGGCCTCGACCCGGACGGCCTCGGCCTCGCGATGCGGACGGCTGTCGTCGCGAATGACCAGCAGGGCGTAGGCGGTGATGACCAGGGCGACGGCGAGCAGCAGGGCGCGCACCCACGGCAGGCGGCCGCGCGGCGTGTGGTCCGTGGCCCGACGGCCCGGCTGATAGCTGCGGCGCTCCTTGCCCTGCAAGCCGACCCTCTCATCCTGAACAGCAGGCGGGAATCTAGGCTGCGTCGCGGATTCCTGTCGAGGCCCGGCGTGGCGGGCTTTTCACCTTGGAGGCGAACCGGTGCAGGAAAGACTCAGGCGGCTTCGTCGGCGGCGGCCTTCGGGGCGCGCGGGACGTCGCCGGGCGCGGCCAGGACATCGGTGATCTGACGCAGGACGTCGCGGGCGCGGCGGGCCAGGCGGACGCTCTCCGGCGGGGCGTCGTCGGGAGCTTCGGAGACCGTCTCGATCAGTTCGCGGGCCAGCTCCATCAGGTCGGGCGCGGCGGCGATCAGGCGGGACTGGAACTCGATGCGTTCGGGGTCGCGGTCGTATTCGGCGCCCGGCACGCGCCAGCCGCCCCAGTCGGCCTTGTCGGTGACCACCACCGGATAGGAGCCGGGGAAGGGATGGTGGGCGCAGTCGGCCGGCTCCTGCCACTTGTTACGGGCGCGCAGGATGCGCCAGTCGCCCAGGGCGGTGGCGGCCACATTGTCCTCGGCCGGAAGCTGCAGCTCGGCGGCCTGGAACTCGCGGCCCAGACCGACCTCGTAGGTGATGCGCACGGGTTCGTCGAAGCCCTTGGCCCAGACAGGCAGGACCTTTTCGACCTGGGCCCAGGCGCCGACGCTTTCGACCCAGACCTTCTGGCCCTTCTGGAACTGCGCGCGCGCCATGCGGATTCTCCCCTGCGAGGGATCAGCATGGCGCGGCAGCGGTTATCGCCGGGTTCCGCGACGTGGTTAGCGCGCGGTAAGGACCGGGTCAGGCGGGGCGGGAGATCTCTTCCAGGGCCTCGCCGGCGTACTTCTCCTTCACCCGCGTCGACAGGTCGCCGAGCGACACCACGCCGACCAGACGACCGTCCTTGTCGACCACCGGCAGGCGGCGGATGCGGCGCGAGCTCATCATGTCGAGCGCGACCTTCAGGTCGTCGTCGGCGCGCACGACCAGGGCGTCGCGGCTGAGGAATTCGACCACGCGCGCGGTCGGCGCGGCACCCGTCGCCACGGCGCGGACGGTGATGTCGCGGTCGGTGACGGCGCCGACCAGGTTTTCGCCGTCGGCCACGGGGATGAAGCCGAAGTCGCCCGCCGCCATGCGGGCGGCGACTTCCTGGATGGTGTCGTTGGGACGGGCCACCTGCACGTCCTTGCTCATCACGTCGCGGATCTTCATGGGTCTCTCCAAGCGGTTCAGGCGTGGCCTTGGGAACCCCTAGGGGCAGGAGCGGTTCCGGCGGCGCGGATGGAGGCTCGCCATCGCGACGCTTCGCCCCCACAATGGCGGCTCAAACTTTAAGGGCGAGCGATGGCCGAGGCGGCGACGGGACTGGATCTGGGCCATGTGGCGGCTCTGTTGGCGGCGGGGGTCGTGGCGGTGCCGGTCTTCCGCAAGATCGGCCTGGGCTCGGTGCTGGGCTATCTGGCGGCGGGGGCGGCCATCGGCCCGTTCGGCCTGGCCCTGTTCCGCGAGCCGGAGACCATCCTTCATGTCGCCGAGTTCGGCGTGGTCATCTTCCTGTTCATCATCGGTCTGGAGATGCGGCCCAAGCGGCTGTGGGGGATGAGGAACGAGATCTTCGGCCTGGGCGCGGCCCAGGTCGGGCTGGCGGGCCTGGCCCTGACGCTGGTCGCCATGGCGGCGGGGGTGTCGGCGCCGGTGGCCTTCGTGGGGGCCATGGGCTTCGTCATGTCCTCGACCGCCGTCATCGTGCAGATGCTGGAGGAGCGGGGCGACCTGCCGACGCCGCAGGGGCAGAGGGCGGTCAGCATCCTGCTGTTCGAGGACCTGGCCATCGTGCCCCTGCTGGCCATCGTCGCCGTGCTGGCCGCCTCGATCGGAACTGCGAGCGAGAGCGCGACGCCCCTGTGGCAGACCATCGGCCTGGCGGGCGCGGCGGTGGCCGGGGTGCTGGTCATCGGGCGCTATGGGATCAATCCGGCCTTCCGTTTCCTGGCCCAAAACGGCGGGCGCGAGGTGATGACAGCAGCCGCCCTGCTGGTGGTGGCGGGCACGGCCTGGATCATGGACGAGGTCGGCCTGTCGATGGCCATGGGCGCCTTCCTGGCCGGGGTGCTGCTGTCGGACTCGACCTTCCGGCACCAACTGGAAGCCGACGTCGAGCCGTTCCGCGCCGTCCTGCTGGGCCTGTTCTTCCTGTCGGTCGGCATGGCGCTGGACATCGGGGTGGTCATCAACGACTGGCGCATCGTGGTCGCCGGCCTGCTGGCCTTCATGTTGGTCAAGGCCCTGGTCATCTATGTCGTGGCGCGGCTGTTCCAGGCGCGGCATCACGAGGCCATCGAGCGGGCGGCCCTGTTCGCGCAGGGCGGCGAGTTCGCCTTTGTCCTGTATGGCGCGGCGGCGGCGGGCGGGGTCATCGACGGTCAGGCCAGCGCGGCGCTGACGGCCATCGTCATCCTCTCCATGGCCCTGACGCCGCTGACGACCCTGGCGATGAAGCGCTGGTTGCCGAAGGAGGCGGGTCTGTCGCCGGAAGAGGCCGAGGGCGTGGACGCCGCCGAGGGCCTGCGCGGTCAGGTGCTGATCATCGGCTTCGGTCGTTTCGCCCAGGTGGTGTCGCAGCCGCTGTTGGCGCGCGACGTGGACGTGTCGATCATCGAGAACGACGTGGAGATGATCCAGGCGGCGGGGAATTTCGGCTTCAAGGTCTATTACGGCGACGGCACGCGGCTGGACACGCTGCGGGCCTCGGGCGCGGGCAAGGCCGAGGCGGTGCTGGTCTGCGTCGACAAGCCCGAGGCCGCCGACAAGATCGTGCAGCTGGTGAAGTCGGAATTCCCGGGCGTGAAGCTGTTCGTGCGCGCCTTTGACCGGGGCCATTCGCTGCGCCTGATTGCGGCGGGCGTCGATTATCACATCCGCGAGACGTTCGAATCCGCGCTGAAGTTCGGCGAGGCGGTGCTGGTCGATCTGGGCGTGTCCGAGGACGAGGCGGCCGAGACCATCGCCGACGTGCGCCGCCGCGACGCGGCCCGTCTGGACCTGCAGGTCACGGGCGGGCTGACCGCCGGGCGCTCGATGATGCGCGGCAACGCCGTGACGCCGGAGCCCGAGCCCTACATCAAGCCGGCGCGTGAAGGGCGACTGGTCAACGAGAGCGAGGCCCCGCCCGAGGCGGTGATCGAGCAAGAAGCGGACTGACCGGGCATGGCGAGCGTCGATCTGGCCAAGCGGGCCTATGACCACGGCTGGCGGCTGGACCCCATCGTCCGCAGCCTGCTGGACACCGACTTCTACAAGCTGCTGATGCTGCAGCTGATCTGGCGCCAGCATCGCGACGTGCCGGTGACGTTTTCGGTCATCAACCGCACCACCAGCGTCCGTCTGGCCGAGGAGGTGGACGAGGCGGAGCTGCGGGCGCAGCTGGATCACGCACGGACGCTGCGGTTTTCGAACCGCGAGCTGATCTGGCTGGGCGGCAACACCTTCTATGGGGTGAAGTCGATCTTCAAACCGGACTTCCTGGCCTGGCTGGCCGACTATCGCCTGCCTGAGTACGACCTGTCGCGCGGGGCGGACGGGCAGTTCCGGCTGGAGTTTTCCGGCTCCTGGGCCGAGGTCACGCTGTGGGAGATCCCGGCGCTGTCGATCCTGAACGAGCTGCGCAGCCGTCGGGCGCTGCGGCGGTTAGGGCGGTTCGAGCTGGACGTGTTGTATGCGCGCGCCAAGACCAGGCTGTGGGGCAAGGTCGAGCGGCTGAGGCGTTTGGAGCCGCTGTTGATCTCGGACTTCGGCACGCGGCGGCGGCACGGCTTCCTGTGGCAGGGCTGGTGCGTCGAGGCGCTGAAGGAGGGGCTGGGCGGCGCCTTCATCGGCACGTCGAATGTCCTGCTGGCCATGAACAACGACCTGGAGGCGGTGGGCACCAACGGGCATGAGCTTCCCATGGTGCTGGCGGCCTTGGCCGGGGACGACGACGCGGCGCTGCGGGCCGCGCCCTATCAGGTGCTGGAGGCGTGGCGGGCGACCTATGACGGCAACCTGCTGGTGGCCCTGCCGGACGCGTTCGGGACGCGGGCCTTTCTGGCCGATGCGCCGGACTGGCTGGCCGACTGGAAGGGGTTCCGGCCTGACTCGGCGCCGCCGATCGAAGGCGGGGAGGAGATCATGGCCTGGTGGAAGGCGCAGGGGCGCGATCCGCGCGAGCGGCTGCTGGTCTTCGCCGACGGCATGGACGTGGATACGATCGAGGCGACGCACGCCCACTTCAAGGGCCGGGTGCGGACCAGCTTCGGCTGGGGCACCAATCTGACCAACGACTTCCGCGACTGCGCGCCGGCGCCCATGCCGGAGCTGACGCCCATCTCGCTGGTCTGCAAGGTGACGCGGGCGGGCGGGCGTTCGGCGGTCAAGCTGTCGGACAATGTCGAGAAGGCCACCGGCGACCGGGCCGAGATCGCGCGCTACCTGCGGGTCTTTGGAGAGGCGGGACGGGGGCGGCAGGCGGTGAGGGTCTGAGGCGGAACCGCCAAGCTTGTTGAGGCATTTCGCCTGAGGCGGCGGACGGCGTCGTCTCACCCAGCGGGATGCGCGTCATGACCACCTATAACGTCGGCTATATCGTGGGGTCTCTGGCCAAGGCGTCGATCAACCGCAAGCTGGCCAAGGCCCTGATCAAGGTCGCGTCCGAGAAGCTGAAGTTCCACGAGATTTCGTTCGCGGACCTGCCGCTTTATTCCTACGACCACGACGCCGAATATCCGGCCGTGGCCAATGACTTCAAGGCGGCGATCAAGGGCTCGGACGCCATCCTGATCGTCACGCCGGAATATAACCGCTCGATCCCCGGCGGGTTGAAGAACGCCATCGACTGGGCCAGCCGCCCCTATGGAACCAACAGCTTCGCCAACAAGCCGACGGCGGTGATCGGGACCTCGCCCGGCGCCATCGGCACGGCGGTCGGTCAGCAGGTGCTGCGGCCCATTCTGGGCTTCCTGCAGGCGCCGCAGATGAATGCACCCGAGGCCTATATCCAGTTCAAGCCGGGCCTGATCGACGACGACGGCAAGGTCAGCGTGCCCGAGACCGAACAGTTCCTGCGCGACTATATGGAGGCCTTCCACCAGTTCATGGCGCGGGTTCTGACGGTCTTGCCGCGCGACGCCTGATCCATCAGGGAGGCGGGGCCGTATTCGGGGCTAGACCCCAATCAGGACCGCCGCTTGTCATCCTCTCCGCCCGTCGTCCTCTGGTTCCGCCGCGACCTGCGGCTGACCGACAATCCGGCCCTGCATCAGGCCCTGGCGACGGGGCGTGCGGTGCTGCCGGTCTATGTGTGGGACGAAAGGCTGGAGGGGCGGCCCATCGGCGGCGCCTCGCGCTGGTGGCTGGACAAGAGCTTGCGGGCGCTGGATGCGGACCTGAGAGCGCGCGGCGGGCGGCTGATCCTGCGGCGCGGGGACGCCGAGGCCGAGCTGCGCCGCCTGATCGCCGAGACGGGCGCGGATCAGGTCTTCATGAACCGGCTGTTCGAGCCCGAAGCCTTCGCCCGCGACGCCGACATCGCTCATGGGTTGAAGGCCGAAGGCGTCGAGTGCCGAGGGTTCAACACCAGCCTGATGTGCCGACCCGGCGCGGTGCTGAACGGGTCGGGCCAGCCCTACAAGGTGTTCACGCCCTTCCTGAAGGCCCTGCTGAGCGTCGCCGAGGCCCCGGCGGGGCTGGACGCGCCCGAGGCGATCGCGGTCCCGGAGGGGGTGGTCAGCGAGACGGTGGAGGACTGCGCCCTGCATCCGACCCGGCCCGACTGGTCGACGGATTTTGTCGGGACGCCGGGCGAGGCGGGGGCGAGGGCGGCGTTGGACGCCTTTGTGGCGGGAAGCCTGAAGACCTACGCCACGGATCGCGACCGGCCGGATCGGGCGGGGACCAGCGGTCTGGCGGCGCATCTGCACTGGGGCGAGATCGGGCCGTGGCGGGCCATCCAGACGGCGCGGGCCGCGGCGGTCGAGGGTCGGGTGCCGGCGGCGGAGACGGAGAAGTTCGTCGCCGAAATCGGCTGGCGCGAGTTCTCGGCCCACCTGCTGCACCACTTCCCCTATCTGCCCGAGCGGGCGTTCAGGCCCGAGTACGACGCCATGCCGTGGCGCGACGATCCGGCCGGGCTGGCGGCGTGGAAGGCGGGGCGGACGGGCTATCCTCTGGTCGACGCTGGGATGCGCCAGCTGTGGGCGACGGGGACCATGCAAAACCGGGTGCGGATGGTGGTCGCCTCCTTCCTGATCAAGCATTTGCTGATCGACTGGCGCGAGGGCGAGGCCTGGTTCTGGGACTGTCTGACCGACGCCGACCTGGCCAGCAATGTGCAGAACTGGCAGTGGGTGGCCGGGTCGGGAGCCGACGCCGCCCCCTATTTCCGTATCTTCAACCCGGTGGCCCAGGGCGAGAAGTTCGATCCGAGCGGGCGCTATGTGCGGCGCTGGGTTCCCGAGGTGGCGGGCCTGCCGGATCGCTGGGTCCATGCGCCGTGGACCGCGCCGCCGATGGTGCTGAGCGAGGCGGGGGTGCGGCTGGGCGCGACCTATCCCCGGCCCATCGTCGATCACGTCGAAGGCCGTGAGCGGGCGTTGGCGGCGCTGAAGACGGTCAGCGCCAGTCGGGACGACTAGTCCAGCGACCAGACGCGCGAGCGTTTGACCTCCTGGTCCTCCAGCTCGCGG
>DAIOID010000126.1:4032-9109 GCA_036744355.1 Brevundimonas sp. | reverse complement strand
AGCTGCTCAACAAGGTGCAGGCCGACTTCGACGACGTCGCCAAGGTCGAGTACGCCCCGCGTATGGAAGGCCGCCAGATGATCATGATCCTGGCCCCGCGCTAAAAAGCCTTCCCATCCCGAACAAGACGTATTGACGCCTGCGCCTTCTGGTTGCGGGCGTCATGCGTTTGAATAACAGTGTGTTCTCTTTTCGATTCGAGGATGTGAGCGCGCCGTGAAATTTTCCAGATCGATCGTATGGGCCTTCGCGGGCGCGCTGGCCTTAGGGGCCGCCCCGGCGCTAGGGCGGGAAGATCCCGTCGCCATTGCAATTCCGTCGCCTTCCACCTCGACCGTGACCCCGGCTGCGCTGGAATTATATGGTCGGCTCCCGGCCTTTTCGAGTCCGCGCCTTTCGCCCGACGGCACGAAGCTGGCGCATTTGGTGAGCGACGGAGCCGGGCAGCAGGCCCTGGTGATCATCGACCTGTCCAATCTTCAGGTGATCGGTGGGCTGCGCGAGATCGAAAACAAGGTCCGCGGCGTGTCTTGGGTTGGAAATGAACACCTTCTGATTTCAACCTCGACGGCCGCCACCCTGCCCTTTTCGATCGGGAAGGGGGAATATACTCAAGGCCTAATCTACACGCTGTCCACGCGTTCGGTTCAGACCGTCTTCGCTCGCAATCCAGAGCTGGCCCGAATCATGCTCGGCGGCGCGATCATCCGCGATACGCCGACAGGGCCTGCCATATATTCGCAAGCCTTTGATGCGCGCGACGGAACTTCGGACCTCTACCGCGTCGATCCCGCCACCAATCGAGCTACCCGGGTGGCGCGTGGCCGCAATGTCGCAAACTATCTTCTGGACAGCACCGGCGAACAGATAGCGCGTTCGACCTATTACGCGGATACCGGCACTTGGAGCGTCGACGTCAAGCGAGACGGGGGGTGGCCTCGCGTCTGGTCGACCACCGCTCTACTTGACCAACCTTCACTAGTCGGGTTCGGACGCTCCACTGAGTCCGTCATCGTGCAGGCCAAGCTGGAAGGCGACAAAGAGCCAAAGTATCGTGAACTGTCGCTCGCAACCGGCGAATGGACGGATCTGAGTTTTGAAACTCAGCCGGACAGCTTGATCTATCACCCCGTCACCAAGCTTCTGCTCGGCACGGTAAGGACCAGCGACGAGGGGCTGATCTACGACATCACCGACCCCTCTGCCGCCAGGATTTGGGCGGCCGTTAGGGCGGCGTTCAAGGGGCGTCATCCGTCAATTCAGAGCTGGGCGGGGAACATGAGGTCGCTGATCGTCGCCACCGACGGCAACGGCGACCCAGGCACCTATAATCTCGTGGACCTGGATCGGGGAGTGGCGGAAATCGTCGGCCAGTCCTATCCCGGCATTTCTGCAGAACAGGTAGGCGAAATCCGGCCAGTTTCGTACCTGGCAGCCGATGGCATGACGATCCCAGGTTATCTGACGCTTCCGCCGGGCGTCCAGGATCCGCGCAACCTGCCGCTGGTGGTCCTGCCGCATGGCGGCCCGGCGTCCCGTGACTATTTTGGATTCGAATGGTGGCCCCAGGCGCTGGCCGCCCAGGGCTATGCGGTGCTGCAGCCGAATTTCCGAGGGTCGGACGGTTTGGGCGAGGCGCATCTGAGCGCCGGTTACGGCCAGTGGGGCCGCAAGATGCAGACTGACCTGTCGGACGGCGTTCGCTGGCTGGCGTCTGAAGGCATCATTGATCCCAAGCGCGTCTGCATCGTCGGTGCCAGCTATGGCGGCTATGCTGCCATGGCGGGGCCGACGCTCGACCCTGGCGTCTATCGCTGCGCCGTGTCCGTAGCGGGAGTTTCGGACCTGAACGCCATGATCCACTGGTCGGGCGGGGGCGCGTGGGGGCGTGAGAGCCCGACGGTACGTTACTGGATGCGTTTCATGGGCGCTGAGCGGCTAAAGGATCCGGCCCTGGACGCCCTGTCGCCGGCTCTGCTAGCCGATCGGGCTGATGCGCCCATGCTGCTGATCCACGGCCGGGACGACACCGTTGTGCCCTATGATCAGTCGGTCCGGCTCAACAACGCCCTGCGTCGCGCCGGCAAGCCGGTCGAGCTCGTGCCGCTCGACGGGGAAGATCATTGGCTCTCAACTGCGGCGACACGCCAGAAAATGCTGGATGAAACCGTACGCTTCCTCAAGGCAAACAATCCGGTCGATTGATGCGGGCAAATCAGCCCGTGCGAAGATGCGGCAATCAAGGCCTTGAACGGACTCAACTTGCCTCGATCACGGTCTTGGCGTAGAAGCCGCCTCTTCGCAACCGAACGGCCGGGCTAACAGGCATGCCTGGGCGGTTCGTTTCAGCTTCGCACTTCGGGCTCAAGCAGCTCGAAGAGCGGTAGCCCACTAAAAAGAGAGAGTGAAAATGCCGAAACTGAAGACGAAGTCTGGCGCCAAGAAGCGCTTCAAATTCACGGCCACGGGCAAGGTGAAAGCTGGCGTCGCCGGCAAGCGCCACCGTCTGATCAGCCACAACTCGAAGTACATCCGCCAAAACCGCGGCACTTCGGTCATGGCCGACGCCGACGCCAAGAAGATCAAGTCCTATATGCCGTACGCCTGATCGGCACGCTGCATACCTGATCATCCTGTCACACTGAATTTGAACTTAAGCCTCTGAAGCAGTGAGCCGCCGCGCGGCGAACGTTAGAGGCTTCCCGAAGGGAAAAACAAAATGGCACGCGTCAAACGGGGCGTTACGTCCCACGCCAAGCACAAGAAGGTTCTGAAGCAGGCCAAGGGCTTCTACGGCCGCCGCAAGAACACCATCCGCACGGCCAAGGCCGCTGTCGACCGCGCCGGCCAGTACGCCTACCGCGACCGTCGCAACAAGAAGCGTTCGTTCCGCGCCCTGTGGATCCAGCGCATCAACGCCGCCGCCCGTCTGGAAGGCTTCACCTACTCGCAGTTCATCCACGGCCTCGACAAGGCCGGCATCGTGCTGGACCGTAAGGTCCTGTCGACGATCGCCGCCGACGAAGCCGGCTTCAAGGCCATCGCCGACAAGGTCCGCGCCGCTCTGGCCGCCTAAGTCTCGCGACTGCGCTCAAGCCGTTCAGCCCCGAGGGTTGAGCGGTAGCGCAAAAGACAAAGAACGCCCGTCCCGGTCGCCGGGGCGGGCGTTTTTCATGGCCAAGCTGACCTTTTGGCCGGGTCGGGCGTTGGAGTGCGACAGCCGGGTCGACTGGCGACCCTGGCGTTTCAAGAGGCTTTGCTGATGTCCGTTGCTCGCGTCACCGAAATTACCGCATCGTCCACCGTCAGCTTCGATGACGCCGTCGCCCAGGGCATCGCCCGGGCCGACAAGACCCTGCGTCACGTCGAGGGGGCCTGGATCCAGGATCAGAAGGTGGTGGTCCGGAATGGCGAGATCGCCGAGTACCGGGTCAACATGAAGGTCACGTTCGTCCTTGCTGACTGAGCCTGATCGACGCTGAAGACTTTGCGTGACGGCCATGTCGGGCTAGACGCTGCGGACCATGACCGATCTCGCCCAGCTAGAACTCGACCTGATCAACGCCATCGGAGCGGCACCAAGCGTCGCTGCGATCGAGGAGGTGCGCGTCGCCGCCCTCGGCAAGACAGGGACCGTCTCGGCCCTGTTGAAGGGGATGGGGGCGCTCAGCCCCGATGAACGCCGCGAGCAGGGGCCGATCATCAACGGCCTGCGCGACCGCGTCAGCGCCGCCATCGCCGCCAAGAAGGCCGAGCTGGAGGCCGCCGAACTGGACGCCCGCCTGCTGGCCGAGCGGGTCGACCTGACCCTGCCCAGCCGCCCGCGCCGCAAGGGCGGGGTGCACCCGACCATGCAGGTCATGGACGAGATGATCGCCCTGTTCGCCGAGATGGGCTTCGCCGTGGCCGAGGGCCCGGACATCGAGGACGACTTCCACAACTTCACCGCCCTGAACTTCCCGCCCAAACACCCGGCGCGGGAAATGCACGACACCTTCTTCCTGAAGCCCGACCCGGAAACGGGCGAGCGCAAGGTGCTGCGCACCCACACCAGCCCGGTGCAGGTGCGCACCATGATGAGCCAGAAGCCGCCGATCCGCATCATCGCCCCGGGCCGCACCTTCCGTAAGGATTCCGACGCCACCCACACGCCGATGTTCCACCAGATCGAGGGTCTGGTGATCGACCGCGACATCCACATGGGCCACCTGAAGACGACGCTGGAGACCTTCATCGCCCGCTTCTTCGAGCTGGATGACGTCAACGCGCGCTTCCGTCCGCACCACTTCCCCTTCACCGAGCCCTCGGCCGAGATGGACATCCGCTGCGACCGTTCCGGCGGCAAGCTGACCCTGAACGAGGGCGAGGACTGGCTGGAGATTCTGGGCTGCGGCATGGTTCACCCGAACGTGCTGCGCAACTGCGGCATCGATCCGGACGAGTATCAAGGCTTCGCCTTCGGCATGGGCGTCGACCGCCTGGCCATGCTGAAGTACGGCGTCTCCGATCTGCGCCCCATGTTCGAGGCCGATACGCGCTGGCTGGCGCACTACGGCTTCTCCGCCTTCGCCGCGCCCAATCCGGCCAGCGGCCTCAGCTGATTTCTCGAGCTCAAGACATGACTGACACCCAAACCAATGCCGCCCCGATCACCCTGCCCTTGCTTGGTCCCGGCCCGGACTACAAGCGAGTCACGGTCTGGCTGCCGCAATTGTTCCTAGAAACCAGCCGTGCCGGCGCCGGGTCGTTGCTGATCGAAAACCGCACTTTCAACGAATGCCTAATCGAAGGGCCGGCAGTGTTGCTGGCGTTGGAGGGCTGCCAGTTCGACGGTTGCAATATGGGCGACGCCCACGGTGATATCCGCAGCCTGATGCTTCAGCCGTCCAGCCCCCAGCGTGTGACGGGGCCGATCCCGTTCAAGAACTGCACCTTTATCAACTGTCGCTTCCTCGGCGTCGGCTTCACCGGCGCGCCCTCCTTTATGGACAGCCTGACCAGAGCCTTGGGCGGAGCGCCCCAATGAAGTTCACGCTTTCCTGGCTGAAGGACCACCTCGAGACCGAGGCCGACGTCC
>DAIOID010000126.1:0-3932 GCA_036744355.1 Brevundimonas sp. | reverse complement strand
ATGAAGTTCACGCTTTCCTGGCTGAAGGACCACCTCGAGACCGAGGCCGACGTCCATCAGATCGCCGAGGCCATGACCATGGCCGGGCTGGAGGTCGAGGACGTCCACGACCCCGTGGCGGTCCTGGCCCCCTTCACCGTGGCCAAGATCATTTCGGCCGCACGCCACCCCGACGCCGACCGCCTGCAGGTCTGCCAGGTCGAGACCGTCGACGGCCTGAAAGAGATCGTTTGCGGCGCGCCGAACGCGCGTCCGGGCCTGACCACCATCTACGCCCCCATCGGCGCCTATGTGCCCGGGCTGGGCGTGACCCTGGTCGAGAAGCCGGTGCGCGGCGTGGTCTCGCACGGCATGCTGTGCTCGGCCTCGGAACTGGAACTGGCCGACGAGAGCGATGGCATTCAGGAACTGCCGCCTGAAATCCCGGTCGGGACCCCGGTCGCGGGCCTGTTCGGCGCTGAACCGGTCATCGACTTCGAGGTCACGCCGAACCGCCCCGACTGGCTGGGCGTCGCCGGCATCGCCCGCGACCTGGCCGCCGCCAGCGTCGGCAAGCTGAAGCATTTCGACATCGCCGTGGTGCGCGGCGCCTTCCCCTCGCCGATCTCGGTGCGGCTGGACGCGCCCGAGATGTGCCCGGTCTTCGCCGGTCGCGTCATTCGCGGCGTCAGGAACGGGCCGTCGCCGGCCTGGCTGCAGAAACGTCTGACGGCCATCGGCCTGCGCCCGATCAACCGCCTGGTCGATGTCACAAACCTGATCGCCTACGACCGCGCTCGGCCCCTGCACGTCTATGACATGGCCAAGCTGTCGGGGACCGAGATCGTCGTGCGCGGCGGCCTGACCTCGACGGAGACGGGCGAGCCCGAGCACCTGATCGCCCTGGACGGCAAGACCTACGCCGCCTCGCCGGCCGACTGCGTCATCGCCGACGCCGGGGGCGAGCGCCCCATCGGCCTGGGCGGCGTGATGGGCGGCGAAAGCACCGGCTGTGACGAGGCCACCACCGACGTCTTCCTGGAAAGCGCCTGGTTCGAGCCCATCGTCATCGCCCAGACGGGCCGCACCCTGGGCATCCATTCCGACGCCCAGTACCGCTTCGCGCGCGGCGTTGATCCGGTCTCGGTCACACCGGGTCTGGAACTGGCCACGCGTCTGATCCTGGACCTGTGCGGCGGCGAGCCGTCCGAGATCGTCTTCGTCGGCGAGCCTCCCGCCAGCCCGGCGCCCTTCGCCTTTGACCCGGCCTATGTGAAGCGCCTGACGGGCATGGAACTGGCAGACGACCGCATCGGCACCATCCTGGGCCAGCTGGGCTTCCTGGTCACCGCCGGCGGCGCCGATCAGGCCGAGCCCTGGACCGTGACGCCGCCGTCGTGGCGCCGCGACGTCGAAGGCCGCGCCGACTTGGTCGAGGAGGTGGCGCGCATCGAAGGCTTCGGCGCCCTGCCGAACACACCCCTGCCCGAGGCGGCCCGCGCCCCCGGCGGCGTGCTCAGCCCGCGTCAGGCCCGCGTCCGCGTCGCGCGTCGCGCCCTGGCCAGCCTGGGCTACGCCGAGGCCGTGACCTGGTCCTTCACCAAGCAGTCGACCGCCGTCCTGTTCGGCGGCGGCGATGAGCGTCTGGTGCTGGAGAACCCCATCGCGGCCGACCTCGACTGCATGCGACCGTCGATCCTGCCCAACCTGGTCCAGGCGGCGGCGCGCAACGCCGCGCGCGGCCACGCCGACGCGGCCCTGTTCGAGGTCGGCCCCATCTATCTGAACGACCAGCCGACCGGTCAGCGCACGGCCATCGCCGGCCTGATCGCGCCCCATCCCGACCGCCATTGGGGCGGGACGGGCGAGGACGCCCTGTTCGGCCTCAAGGGCGACCTGCTGGCCCTGCTGGAGGAGATCGGCGCGCCGGTCGCCTCGCTGCAACTGGCGCAAGGGTCCAACCAGGGCTGGTGGCACCCGGGCCGTTCGGCTCGCCTGCAGCTGGGGCCCAAGAACGTCATCGTCGAGTTCGGCGAACTGCACCCGCGCGTGCTCAAGGCCCTGGACGCCGACGGCCCCATGCTGGCCTTCGAGATCACCCTCGACGCCGTGCCGGAACCGCGTGGCAAGGGCGGCAAGGCCCGGGGCGCGGCGGATCTGCCGAACCTGATGCCGCTGTCGCGCGACTTCGCCTTCCTGATGGACGAGGCCAAGGCCGTGGGCGACCTGATCCGCGCCGTCGCCGGCGCCGACAAGGCCCTGATCGCCGAGGTGCGCGTCTTCGACGTCTATCGCGGCCAGGGCGTCCCGGAAGGCCAGAAGTCGGTGGCGATCGAGGTCGAGATCCAGCCGCGCGCCGCCACCCTGACCGAAGCCGAGATCGAGGCCGTCAGCGCCAAGATCATCGCCGCCGCGGCCAAGGCCGGCGGCGTGCTGCGGAGCTGACGCCCATGGCCGATAAGAAGCCCTGGGCCGAGACGGCGTTCGAGCGCAACCTGTTCCGCGCCCGCTGGCTGATGGCGCCCTTCTATCTGGGCCTGGTCGCGGCGCTGGTCATGCTGCTCGTCGTCTTCGTGCGCGAGCTGATCTACTATGTGCCGCAGGCCTTCATCATCGGCGAAGGCCATATGGGGTCGGACGGCGCCATCCTGGCCATCCTCAGCCTCGTGGACCTGTCGCTGGCGGGCAATCTGCTGCTGATCGTCCTCTATTCCGGCTACGAGAACTTCGTCTCCAAGCTGGATCTGGACGAGAACCATGTGGATCGGCCGCCGTGGATGGGCTCGGTCGACTTCTCGGGCCTGAAGATGAAGCTGATCGCCTCCATCGTGGCGATCTCGGCCATCTATCTGCTCAAAAGCTTCATGAACATCGGCAAGCCCGGTTATCCGCTGGATCAGGCGGGGCTGATGTGGGCGGTGATCATCCACCTGACCTTTGTGGTTTCGGGGGTCCTGCTGGCGGTCATGGACTGGGTCGCAGCCAAGACCGACAAACACTAGGAAAAGCCGGAGCGAGAGCTCCGGTTTTTTCTTTCTTGGAGGCCTATCGCGCTCGCGCAATACTTGAGGCCATGGCTCTGGGCCTATCGCCCGACGCGCTGCTTGAGGCCGAGCGTGGCCATCTGACAAAGCCTTGATCGCGCGTGGCGGCCTTGAATACGGCCAAGCAAGATTCGGTTAACCTTAAAGCCCCAAGGCTGCCGCAAAAGACACGGACGGTAGGCCAAGCCCGCGACGATGGGCGACCCGTCCTCTGTCAGGAGCCTCGACCATGCATCGCCGCCAACTGATCCGTTCCAGCCTTGGTCTCGCCGCCGCCGGCGCCCTGCCCGTGGGCCTCGGCGCCTGCGCCACGCGCCAGCCGGTCGATCCCAACTACCCGATCGCTTCTGATCAGACGGCCCAGGCCTACACCTTCGAGGAGCTGGTCGCTGCGGGCTCGCGCGAGATGGGCATCGCCGCCGAGGCCATGGGGTCGGCCATCGAGCGCATCTTCGCCGAACAGGGCGACCGTCCGACCGCCTACATCGCCGGCGAGGAAGCCGCCGGGGCCGCCGCCGTGGGCGTGCGCTACGGCCGCGGCGCCCTGCACATGAAGGACCTGTCGGCCTCCCAGGAAGTCTTCTGGCAGGGCATCTCGATCGGTTGGGATGTGGGCGGCAACGCCAGCCGCGTCTTCACCCTGGTCTACGGCCTCTACCACCCCGACATGCTCTATCGCCGCTACCCCGGCGTCGAAGGCTCGGCCTACCTGGTCGCGGGCCTGGGGGTGAACTATCAGCGCGCCGACGGCATTGTCCTGGCCCCGATCCGCACCGGCGTCGGCCTGCGTCTGGGCGCCAATGTCGGCACCATGAGCTACAGCCGTCAGCGGAACATTCTTCCTTTCTAATGCTAAGAAGGAAGGGGCGCTAACGCTCGGCCCGCGGGGCCTCGCTGCTTGAGCGCGCG
>DAIOID010000125.1:4947-9254 GCA_036744355.1 Brevundimonas sp. | reverse complement strand
TCAGGCCAGCCTTCTGGCCGCCTCCAGATCCGCCGGATTGTCGACCGACAGCGGGGCTTCGTCGATGACCGAGGCCCAGATCTGCAGGCCCATTTCCAGGGCGCGCAATTGCTCCAGCTTTTCGCGCCTCTCCAGCGGCGAGGGCGGGGCGGCGCAGAAACGCATCAGGGCCTCGCGGCGATAGCCGTAGATGCCGACGTGACGCCAGATTGGGCCGTCGCCGTAGAGGGTCGAGCGGGTGAAGTAGAGAGCCCGTCCGCTGGTCTCGCCTTCAGGCAGGGCCAGGACCGCCTTGACCACGTCGGGATTGGTGCGGTCCGAGGCGTCGGCCTCGGCCGCCACCAGGGTGGCGATGTCGCAGGCCGATTCGCGCGCCAGCAGGTCGGCGCAGGCGCGGGCCAGATCGGGCGAGGCGAAGGGCATGTCGCCCTGGATGTTGATGACCAGGTCATGGACAGCGTCGGGATCAACGGCCTCGACCGCCGCGCGGATGCGGTCCGAGCCGCTGGGCAGGTCGGGATCGGTCAGCACGGCCAGGCCGCCCGCCGCCTCGACCGCCGCGACGATCTCGGGATCGCCCGCCGCCACGGCGACGCGGAAACCGGACAGGGCCGCCTGTTCCCAGGCCCGCACGATCATGGGCTTGCCGCCGATATCGGCCAGCGGCTTGTTCGGCAAACGGGTCGCCGCCATGCGAGCGGGTATCAATATCAGCGGATTCATCGACTTGACGCGTCCTGTGACGCCCGGAAACAGCCGGGCCGGTTGCGAAGGCCGCGCTAGCGTGTAAGAGACGCCCACGCAAGATTACGCCTGACGCCGCTTCGCGGTGGGGGGGCTCATTAGAGACGGGAAGCGACGACGCGCATGAGCGGCGATCTGAAGTGGAACAAGATTATGGGCGCGTGCCTGGGCACCGCCTTTGTGATCCTGGTGGTCCAGCAAGTTTCGGGCATGGTCTATCACACCAAGCAGCCTGAAAAGATGGGCTACTTCGTGGACGCGCCGGAAGAATCCGCGGGCGCCGAGCCGGCCGCCCTGCCGATCGACTGGGGCACGGTCCTGCCGACCGCCGACCTGGCCGCCGGTGAAGCCGCCTTTGCGCGCTGCCAGGCCTGCCACACCGCCAATGCGGGCGGCGCCGACGGCATCGGTCCGAACCTGAACGGCGTCCTCGGCGGCCCGGTCATGCACCGCGCCGGCTTCGCCTATTCGGACGCCATGGCCAAGCACAAGGCCGAGGCCCCGACCTGGGGCTATGACGAGCTGGATCACTTCCTGACCGCGCCGGGCCGCTATGTCCCGGGCACCAAGATGTCCTTCGCCGGCATCCGCGACGAGAAGACCCGCATCAACCTGATCGCCTGGCTGCGCACCCAGGGCTCGGCCGGGGTGGCCATCCCGGCCGCCGACCCGGCGCGCCAACCGGGCGCTGCGGCGGCTCCGGCGGCTGAAGGCGCCGCCGCCACGGAGGCCGCTCCGGCCGCCGAGGGTGCGGCTCCGGCCACGACCCAGGCGACCCCGGCGGCCCCGCCGGCCGCGACCAGCGCCCCGACGGCGTAAGCGTCAGACATTCGAGACGACGGGAAAGGCGGCCTTCGGGTCGCCTTTTCTGCGTTTGGGTCTCTGATTATCCCCCCGCTTCGCAGTGGAGGACTGAGAATTTAGATCCGCCGGAACACTGCCGAGGCGAAGCCTTCGGCGGTCAGGCGGGCCTCGACTTCGGCCAGGGTCTCGATGACCACGCCGCCGCGTGCGCCGGTCGCGTGGATGACCTGATCGGCGTCGACCATGATGGCCGAGTGGCCGGTCCAGTCGTGGTCGCGGTTCGGCGCCATCCAGACGACCAGGTCGCCGCGCTGGGCGGCGTCCCGGGCGATGGGGCGACCGAGGTCGGCCTGGCCGTCGGAGCGGCGCGGGCCGGGCAGGCCGCAGGCCAGCAGGGCCTGTTGCACCAGACCCGAACAGTCGGTCTCGAACGAGGAGCGGGCGCCGAGCGCATGGGGGCGGCCCAGCAGCCGTTCGGCCACGGCGACCGGCTCGCGCTCGAAGTCCCCGACAGGTTGCAGATCGGCGTCGGCGACGCCCTCGGGGGCCTCGCCCACCAGGGCGTTCAGCGGCAGGGCGGCGGTGACGGAGGCGACTCGGCGGCGGGCCAGGGGCGCGTCGGGCGACAGCACGTCCAGCGCGATCCAGCCGACGACGCCGTCGCGACGGGCGCGGCCCCAGGCCCGCTCGCCCTGACGGTGCAGGACGTCGAAGGCCTCGCCATAAAGCAGTTGATCCGTGCGCTGATCCGCGTCCGAGAAGATATCGGCGACCGGAACGCGGCAATGCATGGCCTCGGTCCGGCGATAGGCCTCGGCCCGCATCAGACCTTCCAGCGCCTGTTCGGCCAGCACGATGCGATCCCCGTCCCGAAGGATCAGGGGCGCGCCGGGCGGGATCAGGTCGAGGGCGTCGGACAAACAGGGACTCGGCGGCTGTTCACACGGGTGAACCGCTGTTTGTAAACGCCGAAGCCAAATCGGGCGTTAACAGCCTTGGCTATTTGGCGAATCGCTCACGCAGATAGCGATAGCAGGCGCGCAAACCTTGCGCCTCGCCGCCTTCGGGATGTCCGGGACGGGCGCGCGGGTTCCAGGCGAAGATGTCCATGTGGGCCCACGATCCGGTCGTCGGCGCGAACTTCTGCAGGAACAGCGCCGCGGTCACCGATCCGGCCTGGGCCCAGGCGGCGGAATCATTGCGAACATCAGCGATCTCGCTGTCCAGCGAGGCGCGATAGCCGGCCCACAGGGGCATCCGCCACAGGGGATCGCCCACCGCCCGCCCGGCGCTGAGGATGCCCTCGGCCAGGGCTTCGTCGTCGGTGTAGAGCGGCGGCAGTTCCGGCCCCAAGGCCATGCGCGCCGCCCCGGTCAGGGTGGCGAAGTCCAGGGTCAGGTCGGGTTCATGCTCGCCCGCCCGGGTCAGGACATCAGCCAGGATCAGGCGGCCCTCGGCGTCGGTGTTGCCGATCTCGATGGTCAGGCCTTTGCGGCTCGACAGAATGTCGCCGGGGCGGAAGGCGTCGGCGGAGACCGCGTTCTCGACGGCGGCGACCAGCACCACCAGTCGCACCGGCAGATCGGCCTGCATGATCAGACGGCCCAGGGCCAGGGCATGGGCCGAGCCGCCCATGTCCTTCTTCATGTTGCGCATGCCGGCGGCGGGCTTGAGGTCCAGACCGCCGGTGTCGAACACCACCCCCTTGCCGACCAGGGCCACCAGCGGCAGATCCGTCTGATCTAGCTTCCAGCCGATCTCCAGCACGCGCGGGGCGCGGTGCGGGGCGGCGGCGCGGCCGACGGCGTGGACCGCGGGATAGTTCTCTTCCCGCAGGGCGTCGCCGGTCGTGACGGTGAGGGTCGCTCCCGCACTCTGCGCGATCTCGCGGGCGATGGTCTCGATCTGCAAAGGCCCCATGTCGGCGGCGGGGGTGTCGACCATCTCGCGGGCCAGGGCGGCGGCGGCGGCGATGTTCAGCGTTTCGGCCAGGTCGAGACCCGCGGGGGCCACGAGACGAGCGCGCCCCCGCTCGGGCCGGGCCTTGTAGCGGTCGAACAGATAGCCGCCGAGGGCGAAGGCCAGGGCGGCCTGCTGGGCCACCTCGCCCTCGACGCCCTCCAGCCGCCAGTCGCCGGCGGGCAGTCGGGTCGGCAGGGAGCGGGCCGTCATCGGCTCGAAGACTTCGCCCGCGCCGAACAGGGCCTCGCCCGCCGCGCCGTCGTCGCCGGGCACGATCAGCAGCTGGCCCGCCTTGCCGGTGAAGCCGTTGGCCTCGGCCCAGGCCGCCGCCTTTCCGGTCACGGTCTGCCCCTGCGCGACAACGCGCACCGGGCGCGCCGTCTCGGAGGCGGCGATCAGCAGGTCGGAGTGAGCGACGGACATGGGGCGAGCCTTTCCGGCCGTTAAGGCCGATTAACCAAACCTTGACCCGGAGGCGCGACGCTGGGGCCGCAGGAAACCGTCCGGACCCTCTCCATGTCGCGCACCGCCGCCGCCGCCGCAACCATGACGCTGGCCCTTATGGGTTTGCCGGGCGTCGCCATGGCGCAAACGCCTGCCTCTGCGACCGCTCAAGCCGCCCCCGCGCGCCAGCCTGCCGACGCAGCGACGCGCGCCAGCTATGACCGCGCCGACGCCCTGGCGCGTTCGGTGTTCTGGTCGAACGAGCAGCAGATCAATCCGATGGACCCGGTCGCGGGAGTCAAGACGGCCCAGGCCCTGCGCGAACTGGGCCAGTTCGATCAGGCCGCCGAGAC
>DAIOID010000125.1:0-4847 GCA_036744355.1 Brevundimonas sp. | reverse complement strand
GTCGCCGACGCCAACCTGCGCTGGCTGGCGGAGCGGACGGCGGCCGCGCAAGCCGTGGCCGCCGTCCCGGTGGCCGAGCCCAGCACAACCCGGACCTGGTCCTCGGTTCAGGGCGGCTGAAAAGACGAGCGCCGCCCCTCTCCCTCCCCTTTATGGAAGGGTGGTCGCAAGCGACCGGGTGGGGAGGGCTTAGCGATACTGGGCGCGGCGCGTGGCTTGCTAAAGCGCCCCCACCCGGCTTCGCCTTACGGCTCAGCCACCTCCCCATGAAGGGGAGGGACAATAGCAGGAGCGCTTCACCTTCCGGTTCGGAGCGCCTATCTTCCGCCCATGATCGACGACCTCTACAGCGCGCGCATCCTGTCGCTGGCGGCGAACCTGCCGCACAGCGGGCGGTTGGCGGAGCCGCAAGGCAGCGCCGAGCGCGTGGCCAAGCTGTGCGGGTCCAAGGCCATCGTCGACGTGACGCTGGACGATGAAGGCCGCGTCAGGGACTTCGCCCAGACGGTGAAGGCCTGCGCCCTGGGGCAGGCGGCGGCGGGCGTGGTCGGCGAGAGCGTCCTCGGCGCCACCGCCTCGGAGATCGTCGAGGCCCGCGAGGCCATGCTGGCCATGCTGAAATCCCGCGGCGACGGCCCCGAAGGCCGCTTCGAGGGTCTGCGGGTGCTGAAGCAGGTGGCCGACTATCCGGCGCGCCACGCCTCAACCATGGTGGCGCTGGAAGCCACGCTCGACGCCGTGAAACAGGCGCTGGAAAAGCACCACAGCGATACGCGAACTCGCCTCGCCGGCGCGGCCTGAGGCGTCGTCCGGTTGATCCCCCTGCCATGAAGAGGGATAAGCGGCGCGAACCCGAAACAGAGCCCCCGGCGAAGGGACCGATGTCTCTCTACGAACGCAGCGTCCGCGCGGCCCATCGGGGCTACAAGGTGACGCTGTCCCCCTTCTTCGGCCAGTCGTGCCGGTTCCTGCCGACCTGTTCGGACTATGGGCGTGACGCCCTGCTCCAGCACGGTCCGGTTCGGGGGGGATGGCTCATCGTGCGCCGTCTCTGTAAATGCCATCCCTTCGGAGGTTCGGGCTATGATCCCGTGCCGCCCGCCAAGATCGAAAAAGAACGACCGTCATGATCGAACTGAAATTCCCCGACGGCGCCGTGCGTCAGTATCCGGCCGGCTCGACGGGCCGCGATGTGGCCGCCGCCATCTCGCCCTCGCTGGCCAAGAAGGCGGCCCTGGTCGTCTGGAACGGCGAGCAGCGCGACCTGGATCGCGTCATCGACGGGAACGGCGACTTCCGCCTGTTGATGCGCGACGATCCCGAAGCGCTGGAGACCATCCGTCACGACGCCGCCCACGTGCTGGCCCAGGCCGTGCAGGAACTCTTCCCCGGCACGCAAGTGACGATCGGCCCGGCCATCGAGGACGGCTTCTATTACGACTTCGCCCGCGACGAGCCCTTCTCGACCGACGACTTTGCCAGGATCGAAAAGAAGATGGGCGAGATCATCGACCGGGGCGCCCCGCTGGAGCGTCAGGTCTGGGACCGCGACACGGCGATCAAGCATTTCGAGTCGGTGGGCGAGACCTACAAGGCCGAGCTGATCCGCGACCTGCCCGAGACGGAAACGATCACCGTCTACAAGCAGGGCGAATGGGCCGACCTGTGCCGGGGACCGCACTTCCCGACCACCAAGTTCGTGGGCAAGGCCTTCAAGCTGACCAAGCTGGCCGGCGCCTACTGGCGCGGCGACTCGTCCAAGGCCCAGTTGCAGCGCATCTACGGCACGGCCTGGGCCACCCAGGCCGATCTGGACGCCTATCTGCTGCGCATCGAGGAGGCCGAGAAGCGCGACCACCGCAAGCTGGGCCGCGCCATGGAGCTCTTCCACATGCAGGAAGAGGGCCGGGGCATGGTCTTCTGGCACCCCAAGGGCTGGGTCCTGTGGCGCGTGCTGGAGGCCTATATGCGCCGCCGCCTGGACGCCGCCGGCTATGTCGAGGTCAAGACGCCCCAGGTGCTGGACCGCAAGTTCTGGGAGGCTTCGGGCCACTGGGAGAAGTACCGCCCCAACATGTTCGTCTGCGAGACGGTGGAGGGCGAGACCCTTTCCCTCAAGCCGATGAACTGCCCCGGCCACGTGCAGATTTTCGATCAGGGCCAGCGGTCCTATCGCGAACTGCCGCTGCGCATGGCCGAGTTCGGCGCCTGCCACCGCTATGAGCCGTCCGGTTCGCTGCACGGTCTGATGCGCGTGCGCGGCTTCACCCAGGACGACGCCCACATCTTCTGCCGCGAAGACCAGATCGTCGACGAGACGGCCGAGTTCATCAAGCTGGCCAAGAGCGTCCACGCCGACCTTGGCATGGAAACGGCCTACATCAACCTGGCCACCCGTCCCGACGTCCGCGCCGGGTCCGACGAGTTCTGGGACAAGGCCGAGGCCCAGATGGCCGAGGCCGCCCGCGCCGCCGGGGTCGAGCCGGTCATCGCCGAGGGCGACGGCGCCTTCTACGCGCCCAAGCTGGACTTCATCGTCAAGGACGCCATCGGCCGCGAATGGACCTGCGGCACGATCCAGCTGGACTATGTCCTGCCGGACCGTCTGGACGCGACCTACATCGCCGAAGACGGCCAGAAGCACCGCCCGGTCATGCTGCACCGCGCGATCCTGGGCAGCTTCGAGCGCTTCATCGGCATCATGATCGAGAACTACGCCGGGGCCTTCCCGCTGTGGCTGGCGCCGACCCAGGCCGTGGTGGCCACCATCACCTCGGACGCCGACGGCTATGCCGAAGAAGTGGCGGCGAAGTTCCGGGCGGCGGGTCTGCGGGTCGAGACCGACCTGCGCAACGAGAAGATCAACTACAAGATCCGCGAACACTCGGTCGGCAAGGTGCCCGCCATCGCCGTCGTCGGCCGCAAGGAGGCCGAGGAAGGCAAGGTCGCCATCCGCCGCCTGGGCAGCCAGGCCCAGACCATAGTCACCGTCGAGGAGGCCATCGCCATCCTGACCGACGAGGCTCTGGCGCCCGACCTGAAACGTCTCCGCGACGGTCAGGCCTGAATATGAAAACGCCCCGGTCTTTCGACCGGGGCGTTTTTCTTAGGGGCGGGGAGCAACCTTACAGGATCTGCGCGGCTTCTTCGAAGTCGAGACGCGGCGAGCGCGGGAACAGATTCTCGTCCGTGCCGTAGCCCAGGTTCATGATGAAGTTCGGCTCGACATTGCTGTCGGGGAAGAAGTCGGCCTTCACGCCGGCGGCGTCGAAGCCCGACATCGGGCCGACGTCCAGGCCCAGGGCGCGCGCGGCGATGGTCAGGTAGCCGCCCTGCAGCGAGGCGTTGCGGAAGGCGGCCTCGCGACGACCCGCCTCGTCCAGGAACCAGTCGCGGGCGCCCGGCGCATGCGGGAACAGCTTGCCCAGGGTCTCGTGGAAGTCGATGTCCTGGGCGATGATCAGGTTGACCGGGGCGGCCAGGGTCTTGGCGCGGTTGCCCTCGGCCATGTGCGTCGACAGGCGGGCCTTGGCCTCGGGCGAGGTGACGAAGACGAAGCGGGCCGGGGTCATGTTCACCGCCGTCGGACCGAACTTGGTCAGGTCGTAGAGCTGGCGGATCAGGTCTTCGGACACGGGCCGGTCGCTCCAGCCGTTGCGCGTGCGCGCCTCGGTGAACAGCTGGGCCAGTACGGTGTCGGAAACCGGAAGGTCGCGGGCGGGAAGGGCGTCATAGGCCATCGGGAAAATCCTCCTGAACAGGATTGGTAACTTCAGTTGTTGCAAATATGGCCTGTCGCGCGCCGCCGTCAAGGGGATTGCTACAAAATCTGTTGCCAATACGGACCGCTGTTCTGCAAGAGGGTCTGGAGCCGCGTCGCGGATCGCCCTATCTAGGGGGGATGAAAGACCTCAACGCCCTGATGCAACAGGCCCAGGCCATGCAGCAAAAGCTGCAGGACGCCCAGGCGAAAATGGCCGAATCCACCGCCGAGGGCACCTCGGGCGGCGGCCTTGTCACCATCGCCCTGAGGGGCCCCGGCGAGATCACCGCGGTGAAGATCGACGACAGCCTGATGACCCCGGGCGAGGGCGAGATTCTGGCCGACCTGATCGTCGCCGCCCACGCCGACGCCAAGCGGAAGCTGGACGAGGTCAACAACGCCCTGATGCGCGAGGCCGCAGGGCCCATGGCCGGGATGAACATCCCGGGAATGCCGAAACTCTTCTGATGGCCGCTTCCGCCGGGCCGGAAATCGAACGGCTCATCAGCCTGCTGGCCAAGCTGCCGGGCATGGGCCCGCGCTCGGCCCGGCGCGCGGCCCTGGCCTTGTTGAAGCGGCGCGAGCAACTGCTGGTCCCGCTGGCCGCCTCGCTGGCCGAGACGGCCGAGAAGGTCGTCAACTGCTCGGTCTGCGGCGCGCCCGATACGCGCGATCCCTGTTCGGTCTGCTCGGACCAGAGCCGCGACAACGCCCTGATCTGCGTGGTCGAGGAGGCCGGCGCCCTGTGGGCCATGGAGCGCTCGGGCGCCTTTCGCGGCAAGTATCACGTGCTGGGCGGCCTGCTGTCGGCGCTGGACGGCGTCGGTCCCGAGCAACTGCGCATCGCCGAACTGATCGGCCGGGCGAAGGGCGGCGAGGCGAGGGAGGTCGTCCTGGCCCTGCCAGCCACCGTCGACGGCCAGACCACGGCTCACTACCTAGCCGAGCGCCTGTCGGCGGCGGGGGTCGAGGTCACCTCTCTGGCGCGCGGCGTCCCCGTCGGCGGCGAACTGGACTGGCTGGACGACGGCACCATCGTCCAGGCCCTGCGGGCGAGAAGGCCTGCGTAACATTTCCCTCTCCC
>DAIOID010000124.1:0-9284 GCA_036744355.1 Brevundimonas sp. | reverse complement strand
CGGCGACGCCGACGTCGAACTCCACCACGAACGGTGAGCGATCCTTGCCGGCGTCAAAGGCCGTACAGGCGATGACCGCCGAAATGCGCTCGGCTGCTTGCCGGGCCGCTGCCGATCCCGTCGCAGGCAACACGAGCGCGAACAGCTCAGGCCCCAGTCGCGCTGCGGTGTCCTCGACCCTCACCAGACGCGACACCATGGCGCCGATCTGCGGCATGGCCCGGTCCAGCCAGCCGCCGGCACGCGCCTGAGCGATCGGCTCGCGCTCCGCCACTCGCAGGACGCAGACTGACAAGGCGCGATTGCGCGACCGCGCCCCTTCGGCCAGCCGCGCCAGGTGCGAGGCGAACAGGTCGCGGGTGAACAATCCGGTCGCGGCGTCCATCAGATCTGACCCGCGCACCGAATCCAGCGCTCGCCGGATGGCTTGCCGACGACGATGATTGTGCGCCAGGGCCAGCACCCGCATGGCCGTCTCATCCTCAGGCGTTTCAGCCGCGGCCACGTCGGCAAAACCTCGATGGAACAAATCGCTCAGTTCGACCTCGGCCACTCCCCTCAGATAGAGGATCAGCGGAATATGATAGAGACGGGTGTTTCGCTTCATGCCCGAAGCAATCGACAAGGCCGGCGCGTGATCCTGACCGCCCCACAGCACTGCGGCGTCAAAGGCGCGCTCATGCAGATAGTCGAAGGCGGTATAGGGCGTCGGTGCCGCCACAACCTCAGCGCCCCCCGCCGCCAGAGCGTTGGACATGGCCAGAAAACGCCTGTCCGCCGCGCCTGCCGTAAGGATCTGCAGAGGCGTCTCGCCTATGTCAGGTGCGCTCAGGATCACGCCATGGGCGGCGAAGGTCGCCTGCCTCAGGCGAAACTCTTCTTCGGCGATCCCGGCGCGCGTCAGTTGCTCCAGCCGCAAGGCGGCCTGGGCCGGGTGCGGCGGCGACGACATCGCCAGATCAACGTCGCCCTCGACCTCGCCTGCCCCGATCATGAGAATCGGCAGGTAGCGCGGGGCGGCGGCCTGGCGCAGCCGGGCGATCGCCTGTCCCTCCAGTCCGCGCATATCGACGACGGCGGCGTCGACCGTCATGTCCTTCAGCACCAGTACGGCCGCGTCCAGCGTCCGCGCCGTCATCGTGGACCATCCCAACTGATCCAGCCCTTCGCACAACGGGCCGATCAGGACGTCATCAGCAGCGACGACCAGTACGCGCGGATCGGAATCCAAAAGTCTCTCCTTGAGGCCTGGTCGACTCGCCCCCGACGCCGATGCTCCAGGCCGAACCAATCATACTGACGCCGCCACCGCTCTAGCAATGGGGCCGGCGTTGACGGCCGTTACAAATTGATCGGCGCGGCCAAAGCCTTTCGCCCTGCGGCGAATGAGGTTAATCGGTCGCTTTGACGACTGTCGAGGCTCAGGCTTGAACCAACAATCCCGATTGACGGCCCTGCCCCTGTTCTGGGGCAAGCTGGCGGTTCGCGCCTTCACCCGCAGTTGGGGTCGCGACGTCATGCTCTATACGGGCGGCGTCTCCTTCTTCGCCCTGCTGGCGGTCTTTCCCGCCATCGCCATCCTGATCGGCTTCTACAAGGTCGTCCTGTCCATTGGCCAGGTCAGCGAACAGGCCGCCGCCCTGGCTGATGTCGTGCCTCACGCCGCGCGTTCCATCTTCCTGAACGAAATCGACCGGCTGGCGAACGCCTCGGCTCGCACGGTGTCGGCTCAAAGCGCCCTTGCCCTGATGATCGGCGCCTATGCCGCTCATCGTGGTTTCAAGGCCCTGTTGGCCGGCCTGAACCTGATCCATGACGAAACGGAGCCGCACGGTTTCTTCAAGTTCAACATGCTGGCCTTCCTCGTCGCCTTGGCCGCCTTTGTCCTGTTCACCATCGTCTCGGGCGCGGTCGTGACCTCGCGGCTGATGGAGCACACCCATGCCCAGGATCCCGTCGGCTTGCTGGTCCTGCCGCTGGACGGCCTGTGGCCCGCCCTGGGTCTCTGGCTCGGCCTGACCATGCTTTATCGATACGCCATGTCCCATGCGACGCGCGTGGCATGGAAGGCGGCGATCATGGGCGGCCTGATCGCCACGATCATGTCGAGCTTCTTCTCATGGCTTTGCGCCATCTATGTCGAGCAAATCGCCCAGCTGGGCGCCACCTATGGCTCAGTCGGCGCGGTGGTGGTGCTGCTGATCTGGCTGTCGTGGAACGTCAACGCCATCTTCTACGGCGGCGCCTTCGCCACCGAACTGGAGATCGCCTGGAGAAAGGAAGAGCCGAAAGTCGAAACCGACAGTTCGGTCGTCAATCTCTCGGAACGGCGCCGGTCTCGACAGTGATATGCAGGACGCCGTCCTGCTCCTCGACGCCGCAGACCGTTCCGCCCAGATCCCCCATCAGATAGGGCACGTCGATCCGAGCCATAGGGTCGGTGGCCAGCAAGGTCACCTGCACGCCCGGCGCCAGCCCCTCCATCGCCTTGCGCAAACGCAGGCTCGGCACAGGACAACGGTGCCCCCGCGCATCCACCAACAGAGCAGTCACGCGGTCACCGCCTTGAGCAAGAGCGCCAGGGCGACCCGGATGCTTTCCAGCCGCACCGCCTCGCGGCCGATGTCGCCGAACCGGCGCTCGACATGAACGACGGCGCCGCCAGGGCTCACGGCGGCGAAATGCACCAGTCCGACGGGTTTCTCGATCGAGCCGCCCCCGGGACCAGCCACTCCGGTGATGGACACGGACGCCGACGCCCGCGACCGCTGGACCGCCCCTACCGCCATGGCACGCGCCACCGGCTCTGACACGGCGCCGAACCGCGCCAGCAGGCCGTCAGAGACGCCCAGCATCTCGCCCTTGGCCTCATTGCTGTAAGTCACGAAGCCCCGGTCCAGCACCGCCGACGATCCCGCGATCGCCGTCAGGGCGCCGGACACCAGACCCCCGGTGCAGCTTTCCGCTGTGGCGACCATGAGGCCGGCCTTCTGCGCCGCTCGAATCACGGCTGCGGCCGAGGCCTGAATATCTTCCGGGAACATGGCTATGCGCTCCGTCTGCGAGTCGGACTAAACCTGCTGAACAGGGGGCGGGTCAGACGACCTAGCCGATGCCAGCGGATCGCGAATGACCGATTCCACCATGACGACGGCCTTTCGCAAGGCCGATGCGATAACACCCGCGCTCTTCGCCGTCGCCATCTTCACATCGGCGTCGCTGGTTTTTGTCGTCCAGCCCATGGTCACGAAGCTGGTCCTGCCCATGCTGGGCGGGTCACCGTCCGTGTGGAACACCTCCATGGTTTTCTTCCAGACGGCGCTGCTGGTCGGCTACGGCTACGCCCACCTGCTCCAGCGGGTTAGATCGCTGAAATGGCAGGCCGCCATTCATCTGACCCTGCTGCTGGCGGCGGCCCTCTTCCTGCCGCTGCAGATCAGCGGCGTCCTGGGCGAGCCCAACCCCGCCGCGCCCACCGCCTGGCTGCTGGCCACGCTGGCCCTGTCGGTCGGTGCGCCGTTCGCGGTCCTGTCGGCCACGGCGCCGCTCCTTCAGGCCTGGTATGCGCGGGTTCGCGCCGACCATGCCGATGGTCAGAACCCCTATGTCCTCTATGCCGCTTCCAACCTGGGCAGCTTCCTGGCCCTGCTCGCCTACCCGGCCCTGATCGAGCCGCTGATGTCGTTGTCGGGCCAGCGAAACGGCTGGACCGGCGGTTACGGGCTGTTCGTCGTTCTGGTGGTCGGATTGGCTGTCGTGGTCTGGCGTCGTCGTGTTCAGGACGCGCCCGAGCCCGCGCCTCTGGTCGTCAGCGCCCCCATCCCCTGGCGCGAAAAGGGCATACTGGTTCTGCTGGCCGCCGCCCCGTCCAGCCTCATGCTGGGCGTCACCGCTCACCTTTCGACAGACGTGGCCTCGGCCCCCTTCCTCTGGGTCGCGCCTCTGGCCCTCTATCTGCTGACCTTCGTCATCGCCTTCCAGGCGAAGCCGTGGATAAGCTTGCCGACGACCCTAGTCCTTCAGGCCGCGCTTGGCGCTGTCGTGGTCAGCTTGGTGGGCATGAACACGGGCCAATGGCTACTGCTGCTTCTTGGCCACCTCGCGGCCTTCTTCTTTACCGCCCTGATGTGTCATCAGCGGCTGGCTGCTCGACGCCCCGCGCCGGATCGCCTGACTGAGTTCTACCTTCTGCTGTCGCTGGGCGGCGTGGTCGGCGGGGCGTTCAACGCCCTGATCGCCCCCGTCATCTTCAACGGCGTCTGGGAATACCCACTGGTCATGGTGCTGGTCGGTCTGGCGAGGCCCTGGGGCGAAGGCGCCCTGTCGCGCCGCGATATCGCGATCCTGCTGATCGGCGTCGGCATCTCCGCCGCCCCGCCAATCATCCTGGAGTTCATGCGCTACAATCCCGACTTCCGCGCCCTGCTCAGCGATCAGGCGCGGCTGCAGATGGTCCAGTTCATTCTGGGCGGCGCGGCGATCTGCGCCTTTCTGGTCAGGGACCGCGCGATCCTGTTCACCACCATCATCGCCGTCATCACGCTGTCCGCCCACCATGTCGGACGCGGCTATGACTGGAACCTGACCGACCGCAGCTTCTTCGGCGTCATGCGCGTGGCCGTCACGCGCGACGACGGCATGGGCGGCGACGTCCACGTCCTGATGCATGGCACCACCCTGCACGGCGCCCAGGCCCGCGCGCCCGGCTTCGCCTGCAGCCCGACCATGTATTACGCCACCGCCACGCCTCTCGGTCAGGCCGCTCAGCGCGTTCAGGCCCGCACGCCCGCAGCAAAGATCGGCGTCGTAGGACAAGGCTCCGGCGCCATGGCCGCCTACAAGCGCGCCGAAGACCAGATGATCTTCTTCGAGATCGACCCGATGGTAGACCGCGTCTCGCGCGATCCGTCCTGGTTCACCTACATCTCGAACTGCGCAGACGGCCCGATCCGCACTGTGCTGGGCGACGCCCGCCTGACGATGGCGAAAGAAGCGCCTGGCACCTACGACCTGCTGGTCATCGACGCCTTTTCGTCCGACGCGGTGCCCACCCATCTGCTGACGGTCGAGGCCATAGAAGGTTATCTCAAGCTACTGAAGCCCGACGGCGTGGTGGTGCTGCACCTGTCGAACCGCAACCTGGAGATCACCATGCCGGCGGTCGCCGCCGCGCGTCAGCTGGGGGCGGCCGACCTGCACCAGATCTATATTGAGCAACCGAACGCTCCCGAAATGGCCGAGGCCTCGACCGAGGCCTTGGCCATCTCGCCCACGCCCGAAGGCCTGGCGGACTTCAAGAGCGACGGACGCTGGCGCAAGCTGGCCCCGACCGAGGTGCGCCCCTGGACCGACGACTACGTCAACCTGTTCGGTGCCCTGATCCGGCAGATGAAGGGGCGCGGTTAAGCCGCCCCCGCCACCCGCGCCAGATCGGCGGTGATCCGCTCGGCGACCTTCAGACGGTCGTCGGGCGTGGGCCATTCGCCCTTCACCACGATCTTCTGATCGGGTCTGATCTTCCAGAAGGCCTGGTTCTTCTGGATCAGGCCCACCAGCCCCATCGGATTGGGGAAGCTGTTGTTGCGCAGGGTCAGCACCGCGCCCTTCGGCCCTATGTCGATCTTCTCGATACTGGCCGCGCGGCAGTTGGCCTTGATGCCGACGATCCGCAGAAGCTGCTGCGCCTCGTCCGGCAGCGGGCCGAAGCGATCGATCAGTTCGGCCGCCATGGCCTCGCGATCTTCCATCTTCTCAGCGTCCGACAGTCGGCGATAGAGGCTAAGACGAACATTAAGGTCCGGCACATAAGCCTCTGGAATCAGGACCGCTGCGCCGACATTGATGGACGGCGACCAGCCGCGGTCGCCCACTTCCTCGCCCTGCTCGCGCAGTTCGGCGACGGCGTCCTCCAGCATCTGCTGATACAACTCGACTCCGACCTCGCGGATATGGCCCGACTGTTCGTCGCCCAGCAGATTGCCGCCGCCACGCTGATCCAGGTCATGGCTGGCCAATTGGAAGCCGGCGCCCAGATTATCCAGCGACTGCAGCACCTGCAGCCGCCGCTCCGCCGACAGGCTCAGCGGCCGCTTGGGATCGGTCGTCAGATAGGCGAAGGCGCGGGCCTTGGACCTGCCGATGCGGCCCCGGATCTGGTGCAACTGCGCCAGGCCGAACATGTCGGCGCGGTGCACGATCAGGGTGTTGGCCGTCGGAATGTCGATGCCGCTTTCGACGATGGTGGTCGAGACCAGCACGTCGTACTGCCCGTCGTAGAAGGCGCTCATCACCTCCTCCAGCTGGGTCGGACTCATCTGGCCGTGACCGACGACGAACTTCACCTCGGGCACCTGCTCGCGCAGGAACTTCTCGATGTCCGGCAGTTCCTTCAGGCGCGGCGCGACGTAATAGGCCTGCCCGCCGCGATACTTCTCGCGCAGCAGGGCTTCGCGCACCAGCACCGGGTCCCACGGCGTGACATAGGTCCGCACCGCCAATCGGTCGACCGGCGGGGTGGCGATGATCGACATCTCGCGGATGCCCGACAGCGCCATCTGCAGGGTGCGCGGGATGGGCGTGGCCGTCAGGGTCAGCAGGTGAACATCGGCCCGCAGGGACTTCAGCTTCTCCTTGTGCTTGACGCCGAAGTGCTGCTCCTCGTCGACGATCACCAGGCCCAGGTCCTTGAATCCGACCTGTTCGGCCAGCACCGCATGGGTGCCGACGACGATCTCGAAGGTGCCGTCCTTCAGGCCTGCGCGCGTCTCGTTGGCGTCCTTGGCCGTGACCATGCGCGACAGGTGACGCACCGTGATCGGCCAGCCGGCGAAGCGCTCGCTGAAGGTCTTGAAGTGCTGGCGCGCCAGCAGGGTCGTGGGACAGACGATGGCCACCTGCTGACCGCTCATGGCCACGACAAAGGCTGCGCGCAGGGCCACTTCCGTCTTGCCAAAGCCGACATCGCCGCAGATCAGGCGATCCATCGGCGTGCCCTTGCCCAGGTCCTCCAGCACGTCGCCGATGGCGTTCAACTGGTCGTCCGTCTCCTCATAGGGGAAGCGGGCGCAGAACTCGTCGAACAGACCGGACGGGGGAGTGATGGCGTCGGACACCCGCAGCGCCCGCTTGGCGGCCAGGGCGATCAGCCCCTCGGCCATGGCGCGCAGGCGCTCCTTCGCCTTCGCCTTGCGCGCCTGCCAGCCCGCGCCGCCCAGACGATCCAGCTGAACCCCGTCAGCGTCAGCGCCGTAGCGGGTCAGAAGGTCAATGTTTTCAACCGGTAGGTAGAGCTTGCTGTCACCGGCGTAGAGCAGTTCCAGGCAGTCGTGCGGCGCCTCCTGGATCTCCAGCGTCTTCAGGCCCTCATAGCGCCCGATGCCGTGATCCAGGTGGACGACCAGATCGCCCGCCGTCAGGGCCGAGGCCTCGGCCAGGAAGTTCGAAGCCCGCCGCTTGCGCTTGGGCCGCGCCAGCCGATCGCCCAGGATGTCGGTCTCGGAAATGACCGCGACCTCGTCGGTGACGAAGCCATGCTCGACCGGCAGGACGGCGCGCAGATAGATGTCCTTGGGCGCCGCCAGAACATCGTCCCAGTCGCGCACCGGCAGGACGTGGGCCAGGCCGTGATCGCCCAGCATGGCCGCCAGACGCTCGGCCGAGCCCTCAGTCCAGGAAGCGAACAGAACCCGCTTGCCCTGCCCCTTCAAAGTCTCGGCGTGCTGCGCCACAGCGGCGAACAGGTTGACGCTGTCCTGCGAACGCTCGGCGGCGAAGCTGCGGCCCAGCCGGCCGCCGGCGTCCTCGCCCGATCCCGCCGCCAACGGCGACAGACGGCGCACGGCGCGCCCGGCCAAGGCGCTGTTCCAGTCGCCTTCGTCCAGATAAAGGCTCTGCGGCGTCGGGGCGCGATAGGCTGCGCCGCCCTTGCCCTTGGCGGCTTCCTTGCGCGCCTCATAGGCGTCGGTCGTCAGGCTCCAGCGCTCGGCGCGGGCCTGCTCGACCTGACTGTCGAGGAAGACCGGGGCGCTGTCCGGCAGGAAGTCGAACAGGGTGTCGAGGCGGTCGTAGAAGAGCGGCAGCCAGTGCTCCAGCCCCTGACGACGCGCGCCCTCGCTGACCGCAGCGTACATGGGCTCGTCGCCGGGCGCGCCGAACAGATTCAGATAGCCGCTGCGGAACCGCGAGATGCTCTCGGCGTCCAGCAGCACCTCCGAGACCGGCAGCAGGGCGACCTGCTTCAGTTGCCTGGTCGAGCGCTGCGTTTCGGGATCAAAGGCGCGGATGGATTCCAGTTCGCTGCCGAACAGGTCCAGACGCACCGGCTCATCAAAGCCCGGCGGGAAGACGTCGATGACGCCGCCGCGAATGGCGTATTCACCACGCTCCGACACGGTCGAGGCCCGCACATAGCCGTTGGCCGCGACGTAGCGTTCCAACGCCGCCGTATCCAGATCACGACCGACCTTGGCTTCGAACCCGGCCCCGGTGATGGCCTGACGCGGCGGCGTGCGCTGGGTGGCGGCGGCCACGGTGGCGACAACCAGCAGGGGCCTGGCGTCCGACGGATCGCGCTGGGCCAGCCGCGTCAGGGACGCCATGCGCTGGGCCGCGACCGACGCGGTCGGGCTCAGACGGTCATAGGGCAGGCAGTCCCATGCAGGATATTCAATAACTTCAATGTCCTTGGCGAAGAATCCAAGCGTCTGGGTGAAATTGCCCGCACGCTGATAGTCCCGGGCGACCAGCAGGCCGACACCGCCTTGGGCCTTCAGTCGCTCGGCGACGACCAACGCGTCCAGCCCCTCGGGCGCGCCGCCCAGTTCGACGTCACGCCGCGCCATCGCCTCACTCATCAACCGATACCCTTGGCCACTTCCGCCGCGACGTGTTCACGCATGAAGGCCCGGATCCGCGCCAGCATCGGCCCGTCGAACTCAGGCGGGGTCGGCTCTTTCTCGATGATCCAGGCGTAGAGGTACTGATCCTCTTCATCCAAGAGGGTCTCGAGTTGATCCAGTTCCTCGTCGCTCAGCGTCGGGCCGACCTGATCGGTGAAGGGCCCCAGCACCATGTCGGCTTCGCGGAAGCCGCGTCGCCAGGCGCGATACGAGATCCGGCCCAGGCGCTGGTGCTTCAGATTGTCCTCAGGACGTGCGTCAATTTCGGCCACGCGGTTCCTTGCCCGGTCCGTTCATGTGAAGAGTTCGATCAGATAGCGTTCCCGTTCCGTTTTCGCCAGCTATGCTGAGGCTAATGCGGCCCGAGATTCTCTTTCCCCTGTTTGC
>DAIOID010000123.1:0-9357 GCA_036744355.1 Brevundimonas sp. | reverse complement strand
CCTTGAGCATCATCAGGCTGCCCAGGGGGGTGCAGGGGATCATGCCCGGCAGGCCGACGGCCAGTCGCCCGACGTTGACCACGTGGAAGCCGTCCACATCCTTGTCCGGGTCGATGGCGCCCAGGACCGCCGCCGAATCGATATGCTTGGGCAGGGGCAGTTGCACCAGAACGCCGTGGATGCCCGCGTCGCCGTTCAACTGCGCGATCAGGGCCAGCAGTTCCTCCTGCGTGGTCGTGTCGGGCAGGCGGTGGGTGTCCGAGCGCATACCGGCTTTCAGCGTCGTCTCGCCCTTGTTGCGGACATAGAGTTGGCTGGCGGGGTCTTCGCCGACGATGACCACAGCCAGGCCTGGCTTGACCCCGTGGGCGGCTTCCAGCCGCGCGGCGGCGGCGGCGACGCGCTCGACCAGGGTCTGCGAGAAGGCCTTGCCGTCGATGAGCGAGGCGCGTGCGGGTTCGTCAGCCATGATCGGCTCCAGGGGCTTGGGAACTGGAAAGCGTGGCCGCGATTTACAGCCGCCGCGGTTCGGCGTCTATGATAGCGCCAGCAAAGAGGTTTTCATGCGTCATTCTCAGTTCGCGGCCCTGTTCGGGGCGGTCAGCGCCATCGCCCTGCTGTCGTCCGGCTCCGTTTCCGCCCAGACCGCGACCGACATCCGTATCGGCGCCGAGGTTCGCGGGCGGCTGGAAGAGGGAGATGCGCGGACCCGGGGCGGCGACGCCTACCGCTATGACGACTACCGGGTGCAACTGCGCGCCGGTCAGCGGCTGCAGGCCGAACTGCGCAGCAGCGACTTCGATTCCTTCCTGGCCATCTACGCCGAAGGCCGCACCTCCGGCGAGCCGCTGGCGACCGACGACGACGGCGCGGGCAGCGGCATGAACGCCCGCCTGCGCTTCACCCCCGAGAGCGACGGCGTCTATATCGTCCGCGCGCGCCCCTATTCGGGTCTGGCCACCGGCGCCTACACCCTGGCGCTCAGCGAGCGGGTGGCGCCGCGCCAGCCGCGTCCGGGCCGGATCACGATCGGCGGCGACGTCTCGGGTCGCCTGACCAGCGGCGACGCCGAGGACGAGGACGGCAACGTCTTCGACGCCTACGCCTTCCGCGCCAACGCCGGTGATCGCGTGGCTGTCCTGCTGGAGGCCGACGACTTCGATCCGCTGGTCCGCGTGGGCCGCATGGTCAACGGCGCCTTTGTTCAGGCGGCCCAGAACGACGACGGCGCGGGCAAGGGACTGAACTCCTACCTCGTCTTCACCGCCCCCCAGACCGGCGAGTACGTGATCCAGGCCGCCTCGGTCAGCAGCGGCGCCGAGGGCGACTATCGCCTGTCGCTAGAGCAGGGGCCGCCTGCGCCCACCGCGCGGTCGATCGGTTTTGGCGAAGAAGTCAGCGGCCGTCTGGACGAGGACAGCGCCCAGAGCGATTCCGGCGCCTCCGCCGACCTCTATCGCTTCACCGGCCGCGCCGGGCAGCGCGTGGCCATCAGCCTGAAGGCCGATGATTTCGACAGCTACCTCGAGCTGTTCGACGCCAACCACAACAGCCTGGCCACGGACGATGACAGCGGCGGCGAGCTGAACGCCCGCCTGACCTTCGTCCTGCCCGAGGACGGCGACTATCTGATCGAGGCGCGCGGCTTCTCGGACGCCACGGGCAGCTATGACCTGAAGCTGGAAGAGGTGGCGCCGCCGCCGCCGCCAGCCGCCATCAGCTTCGGCCAGACGGTGCAGGGCGACCTGAAGGAAGGCGGCGCGGTCGATGACGAAGGCCGCCTCTATGACGGCTACGCCTTCAGCGGGACCGAGGGGCAGCGCGTTCAGGCCATCCTGCGTTCGGGCGACTTCGACGCCCTGCTGCAGATCGGCAAGGTGGGCGAGGAGTTCGAGGAACTGGCCTCTGACGACGACGGCCTGCGTCAGGGCACGGACGCCCGTCTGACCTTCACCCTGCCGGAAGACGGCGACTACATCCTTCGCGCCCTGCCTTATTCCAGCAGCGGCAAGGGGCTCTACTCGCTGGAGTTCGCCGATCGGGGGCCGGAGCCCGGCCCGGGCAGCCTGCTGGTCGGTTCGACGGCGCGCGGCAGCCTGAGCGACAATGACGCCATGAACGACGAGGGCGTCTCGTTCGACGCCTACATCTTCAAGGCCAAGGCCGATGAGAAGCTGCGCTTCACCATGATCTCTGCCGCCTTTGACGCCTTCGTCGAGGTGGGCGAGGACAAGGAGGGCGACTTCCGCAGCCTGGCCGAGGACGACGACAGCCTGTCGGACACCCACGCCCGTCTCGACTGGACCGCGCCGCGCGACGGCACCTATGTCGTGCGCGCCCGCAGCTTCGCCGCCGGATCGACCGGCGACTATGTCCTGACGGTTGAGCGCCAGCCCTGAGGTTGCGCAGATGAGCGACGACCTGATCCTGGGCCGCAAGGACCAGCACCTCGACGTGGTGCTGTCCGGCGGCGGGCGGCACGCCCTGGCCAGCGGCTTCGACGACTGGCGCTTTGTCCATGAGGCTCTGCCGGATCTGGACCACGCCAAGATCGATCTGGGCGCCGACTTCCTCGGGCGGCGTCTGCAGGCGCCCCTGCTGATCAGCGCCATGACCGGCGGGCCCGCCCGCGCCGAAGCCATCAACGCCCGCCTGGCCGAGGCGGCCCAGCATCTGGGCATAGCCCTGGCGGTCGGCTCGCAGCGCGCCGCCATCGAGGGCGGGGCGAGCGGCGGGCTGGATCGCTCCCTGCGCGACCGGGCGCCTGACACGACCATCCTGGCCAATATCGGCGCGGCCCAGCTGACGCGCGGTTTTGGCGTCGATCAGGCCCGGCGGGCTCTGGACATGATCGGGGCCGACGCCCTGGTGGTTCATCTCAACCCCCTGCAGGAAGCCTGCCAGCCCGAGGGCGACCGCGACTGGTGGGGCGTGGGCGCTGCCCTACAGGCTCTGATCCGCGATCTGGACGCGCCGGTCATCGTCAAGGAGACGGGGGCAGGCATATCCGCCGTCACCGCCCAGCGCTTAATCGCCATGGGCGCGGCGGGCGTGGATGTGGCCGGGGCGGGGGGCGCCAACTGGGGCTTGATCGAGGGCGAGCGCGCCACCGACGCGGCGGACAAGGCCCACGCCGCCGCCTTCGCCGCCTGGGGCATTCCCAGCGCCCGCGCCATCGCCGAGGCGCGCAACGCCCTGCCTGAGGCCCTGATCATCGGCTCCGGCGGGGTGCGCGACGGCGTCGACGTGGCCAAGGCCGTCCGCCTGGGCGCCGACGTGGTCGGCATGGCCTCGGGCGTCATTCAGGCGGCGACGGAGTCCACCGAGGCCGTGATCGCCCACTTCCAGACCGTGATCCGGCAGTTGCGCACCGTCTGCTTCTGCACCAACGCCGCCAGCGTGGCGGCGCTGAAACGCGTACCCTTGCTAAGTGTAAAATAAATCAACTGTTTAGGCGCTCGGGTTAGGGCGCTGGTTCGGAACACTACGGAGACCCGACATGCGTACCCTTCTGATGACGACCGTTCTGGCCTCGGCCCTGGCGGTCGCCGGCGCCGCCTCGGCCCAGAGCAGCATCCGCCCCGGCCAGACGATCCAGGGCAATTTCAGCGCCAAGGACGCCCGCATGGGCGACGGCTCGCACTATCGTTGCTACGTCATCCAGACCAACCCGAACGAGGCCTATACGGTCACGCTCAGCTCTTCGGACTTCGACACCTATCTGTCGGCCGGCGCCGGCGCGGACTGCGACGACACCTCGGTCTCCAATGACGACGGTCCCGACATGGGCACCAACTCGCAGATTCGTTTCGCGTCCAGCGGCGGTCTGTGGATCATCAAGGCCAATACCCTGAGCGAGGGCGAGACCGGCCGCTATGAACTGCGCGTCTCGGCCGGCGAGCGCATCCGCCCGACCACTCAGGTCCTGCCGATTTCGGTCGGTGAAAGCCGTTCGGGGCGCCTCGAGTTCAGCGACCGTCGCGCCGACGACGGCTCCTTCTACGACTGCTACGCCCTGACCATCGCGCGCGCAGGCAGCGTCGCCGTCCGTCTGGATTCGGGCGACTTCGACCCCTACCTGGGTCTCTATGAAGGCCCGCAGTGCGACGGCGACTCCATCGCTTCGGATGACGACAGCGGCGGCGGCACCAGCGCCCAGATCGTCCAGAACCTGCGTCCCGGAACCTACTCCGTCCGCGCCAACACGCTCGGCTCGTCGGAAGAGGGCGACTACACGCTCAGCGTCACCTCGCGTCGCTGATGATGCGGCGGCCTCGACGGCTCTAGTCGAGGCCGCTTTCGTCCCAGGGAAACGTATCGGCGGGCGCGTTCGGCGACGAAGCGCCCGCATCCCTTGCAGCCGCGCCGGCCAGGGGCTGATCGAAGCCGTAGCTATAGTCGTGCGGCTCCAGCCGTGGCGGGGCGGGCGGACGCAAGCTCGTCCACACCAGAGCGCCCTCGACTGGCGGCGGCGGCTCAAACATGGGCTCGGGTTCCGCCCAGGCGTCGTCGAGATAGGCGTATTCCGCGTCGAGGATGGCGGGCGGCGCCAGTTGCTCGGGATCATGGACATAGCCGTCCCGCAACTCGCCGACCGCGATGATGGAAGGGGCCGGAAGGTCGGGCTCTCTCGGCGCGACCACCTCGATACGCATGACGGCGCCAACCACATCGCGATGGGCGATCGCGGTGGAGTTCCACGCCGCCCAGCCCCCGGCCGTAAAAGCCGTGAGGCCGAGCGCCAGTCCGCTGACAACGACGCCCTTCATGCGGAAGGCTCCGGTTGCACGCGACCGAAACGCCGCGCAGGTCCTAAACCGATCAGAGCCTGATCAGGTTCACGCCGAAGGCGTCAGCGACCCGCGTCGTAGGCGGCGACCGCTTCGCGCAGCGCCTGCGGGTTGGAGGCCGTCAGCAGGGGGCGCAGCGCCTCGAACTTATCCTGCGGCCAGTCGTAGATGCGCAAGCTGAGCAGCATCGCCGTCGTTTCGGCGTCGAACCGGCTGCGCACCGGCTTGGCCGGGTTGCCGGCGACGATGGCGTAGGGCTCCACATCCCGCGTGACGACGGCGCCGGAAGCCACCACGGCGCCTTCGCCGATGTTGACGCCGGGCATGAGCATGGCCCGCATCCCGATCCAGGCGCCGTCCCCGATCCGCGTATCGCCCTTGCCGACATAGGCGTCGCCGATGACCTCCATGAAGGGATAGAGGCTGAACCAGTCGGTGCGGTGGGTGTGGTTGCCGCCCATCAGGATTACGGCGCCTCGGCCCCGATGCAGACATAGTCGCCGATATGCAGTTGATCGACCGGCCACCGGGAGTCCCACGCCGCCAGGCTGTAGGCGTCGCCATAGAGGTAGCGCACCACGCTGGACTGGAAATCCCCTGTCCAGGCGTCGCTGTAATAGGAGTGCTGGCCCCGCACATGGATGTTCGGGTTGGTCACGCTCTGGTGGAGATACTCCACCTTTGACCAGTGTTTGACGGTGTCCATGTGCAGGGCTTAGCCCAGATTCAGGCTGACGGCAGCAGGTCGCCGGCGAAGGCGCGATAACGACCGGCCCGCACCCCGTCCGTCGCGCGGGCGATGTCCGGCGCGAAGTAGCGGTCTTGATCATAGGCCGGGGCCGCCTCGCGCACGATAGCGTAGGTCTGCTCCAACTCCGGCGACGAGGTCAGCGGATGGCGGAAGTCGATGCCCTGAGCGGCGGCCAGCAGTTCGATGCCGACCACGGTCGCCGTATTGGCGGCCATGTCCAGCAGGCGGCGCGCGCCGTGGGTGGCCATGGAGACGTGGTCTTCCTGATTGGCGCTGGTCGGCACGGTGTCGATGACGCAGGGGTGGGCGACCATGCGGTTCTCGGCCACCAGGGCGGCCGCCGTCACCTGCGCGATCATGAAGCCAGAGTTCACGCCGCTGTCCTTGACCAGGAAGGCGGGCAGGTCGGTCATCTTGGGATCGACCAGGATGGAGGTGCGGCGCTCGCTGATATTGCCGATCTCGCACAGGGCCATGGCGATCTGGTCGGCGGCGTAGGCCACAGGCTCGGCGTGGAAATTGCCGCCTGAGATGACGTCGCCGTCCTCGATGAAGACCAGCGGATTGTCGGTCACGGCGTTGGCTTCACGCTCCAGCATGGCGGCGGCGTTGCGCAGCACGTCCAGCGTCGCGCCCATGACTTGGGGCTGGCAGCGCAGCGAGTAGGGGTCCTGCACCTTGGCGCAGTCGTGGCGGTGGCTGTCGCGAATGGCACTGCCGGTCAGCAGTTCGCGCAGGCGACGGGCGACGTCGATCTGACCCGGCTGGCCGCGCAGGGCGTGGATGCGATGGTCGAAGGGCGCGTCCGAACCCATCAGGGCGTCGACCGACAGGGCGCCGGCGGCGACGGCGGCGGCGAAGACGTCCTCGGTGGCGAACAGACCAGCCAGCGCCAGAGCGGTCGAGCACTGGGTGCCGTTCAGCAGGGCCAGACCTTCCTTGGGGCCCAAAACGACAGGCTTCAGTCCGGCCTTGGACAGAGCCGTCACGGCGTCCAGCGTCTGACCCTGATAGCGGGCCTCGCCGACGCCGATCACGACGCAGGACATGTGGGCCAGCGGCGCCAGATCGCCCGAGGCGCCGACTGAACCCTTGGACGGGATCAGCGGCAGGACCCCGGCATTGACCATGCCGATGAGGGTCTCCAGCGTGTGCCGCCGAACGCCGGAAGCGCCCTTGGACAGGCTGGCGATCTTCAGCACCATCAGCAGTCGGGTGACGTTCTCGTTCAGCGGCTCGCCGACGCCGCAGGCGTGGCTGAGCACCAGGTTCTTCTGAAGGGTTTCAAGGTCTTCGGCGGCGATGCTGGTGTTGGCCAGCAGGCCGAAGCCGGTGTTGATGCCGTAAACCGTGCGGCCCTCGGCCAGGATGGCGGCGACGACCGCCGCGCCCTTCTCGACATTGGCCCAGGCGGCGGGCGTGAGTTCGACCTGAACGGGGCCGTTCAGGGCTTGGCGCAGCTGATTGAGAGTCAGCGGCTCTTGGCCGATAAGAATCTTCGTCATTTCTTCTTCTCCTCCCTTCCCCTCGAGGGGGAAGGGCCGGGGATGGGGTGTAGGCGGTTCGGCTGAAATCCAAGCGCGGGAGGCGGTGCCTCCAGAGCCATGCAGGGAAAGGGCGGAGGCTTCACCCCCACCCAACCCTCCCCCCTCGAGGGGGAGGGCTCTCAGGTCATTTCAGGCTCGGCAGGTTCAAGCCGTGTTCGCGCGCGGCGTCCTTGGCGAGTTCGTATCCGGCGTCGGCGTGGCGCATGACGCCGGTGGCCGGGTCGTTCCACAGGACGCGCTCCAGCCGCTTGGCGGCTTCTTCAGTGCCGTCGGCGACGATGACGACGCCGGAGTGCTGGCTATAGCCCATGCCGACCCCGCCGCCGTGATGCAGCGACACCCACGAAGCGCCCGACGCCGTGTTCAGCAGGGCGTTCAGCAAGGGCCAGTCGCTGACGGCGTCCGAGCCGTCCATCATGGCCTCCGTCTCGCGGTTCGGGCTGGCGACGGAGCCGCTGTCCAGATGGTCGCGGCCGATGACGATGGGGGCCTTCAGCTCGCCCGAGGCCACCATGTCGTTGAACATCAGACCGGCGTGGTGGCGGTCGCCTAGACCGATCCAGCAGATGCGCGCCGGCAGGCCCTGGAAGGCGATGCGCTCGCCGGCCATGTCCAGCCAGCGGTGCAGGCCGGCGTTGTCCGGGAACAGCTTCTTCATCGCCTCATCCGTCTTGCGGATGTCCTCGGGATCGCCGGACAGGGCGGCCCAGCGGAAGGGTCCAATGCCGCGGCAGAACAGCGGGCGGATATAGGCGGGCACGAAGCCGGGGAAGTCGAAGGCGTTCTCGACGCCTTCGTCGAAGGCGACCTGACGGATGTTGTTGCCGTAGTCGGTGGTGGGGACGCCCATGGCGTGGAAGTCGAGCATGGCCTGGACGTGGACGGCCATGGATTTGCGCGCGGCGGCCTCGACGGCGGCGGGGTCGCTGACGCGCTTTTCTTCCCATTCGGCGACGGTCCAGCCCGAGGGCAGGTAGCCGTTGACCGGGTCATGGGCGCTGGTCTGATCCGTCACCAGATCGGGGCGTACGCCGCGCTTGACCATTTCAGGCAGAAGGTCAGCCGCATTGCCCAACAGGCCGATCGACAAGGGCTTCTTGTCCTTGAACGACTGCTCCAACAGGGCCAGGGCCTCGTCCAGGGTCTCGGCGATGACATCGACGTAACGGGTGCGCAGGCGGAACTCGATGCGGCTGCGCTGGCACTCGATGGTGATGCACGACGCGCCGGCCATGGTCGCGGCCAGGGGCTGTGCGCCGCCCATGCCGCCCAGGCCCGCCGTCAGGATCCACTTGCCCGACCAGTCGCCGCCATAGTGCTGGCGACCCGCCTCCATGAAGGTCTCATAGGTGCCTTGGACGATGCCCTGGGTGCCGATGTAGATCCACGAACCGGCGGTCATCTGGCCGTACATGGCCAGGCCCTTCTTATCGAGCTCGTTGAAGTGGTCCCAGGTCGCCCACTTGGGCACCAGGTTGGAGTTGGCGATCAGCACGCGCGGCGCGTCTTCGTGGGTGCGGAAGACGCCGACCGGTTTGCCCGACTGGACCAGCAGGGTCTCGTCGGCTTCCAGCTTCTGCAGCTGCTCGACGATGGTGTCGAAGGCCTGCCAGTTGCGGGCCGCCTTGCCGATGCCGCCATAGACGACCAGGTCCTCGGGGCGCTCGGCCACCTCGGGGTCGAGGTTGTTCATCAGCATCCGCATGGCGGCTTCGGCCGCCCAGGTCCTGGCGGTCTTTTCAGAGCCGCGCGGGCTGCGGATGATGCGGGTGTTGGGCGTGGCGCTCATCGATTCCTCCATGCGGCCCAGAGTGCGGGATGGGCCGTCGCTTGGGGGAGTGTTATGTCTAGACATTATCGCGTGCAAGAGGCAGTTTCGATTCATGGATCAGGAGCCGCTTCATCGACGGATCGCCGGCGACATCGAGCGCCGCATCGCCTCGGGCGAGTGGCGGCCCGGTTTCCGCATCCCGACCGAGGCCGAGTTGATGGCCGAATACGGCTGCGCCCGGATGACGGTGTCGCGCGCCATGACGGACCTGTCAGCGCGAGCTCTGGTGGTGCGTCGCCGTCGCGCCGGGACGGTGGTGGCCCATCCGCCGGTGCATTCGTCGGCCCTGGTCGCCATCCCCGACATCCAGTCCGAGGTCGAGGGCAGGGGGCTGGCCTATTCCCATCGGCTGCTGGGCCGCATCGTCCGCCCGGCGCGCCCCGACGAGGGTCTGGGCGAGCGGGTGATCGAGCTGGAGACCCTGCATCTGGCCGACGA
>DAIOID010000122.1:6270-9556 GCA_036744355.1 Brevundimonas sp. | reverse complement strand
CCCAAGACCGCCATGGTCCTCGCCGCCGGGCTCGGCACGCGGATGCGCCCCCTGACCAACGACCGGCCCAAGGCCCTGGTCGACGTCGGCGGCCGCGCCCTGATCGACCACGTTCTCGACCGGCTGGCGGACGCGGGCGTCGAGAAGGCCGTGGTCAACGTCCACTGGTTCGCCGACCGGCTGGAGAGCCATCTGGCCGCCCGCACACGTCCCGCCATCGTCATCTCCGACGAGCGCGCCGAACTGCTGGAGACCGGCGGCGGCCTGAAGAAGGCCCGCCCCCTGCTCGGCGACGATCCCGTCTTCGTGGCCAATATCGACAGCGTCTGGATCGACCGGGGCGACGCGCTCGGCGACCTGATCCGCCTGTGGGACCCCGAGCGTATGGACGCCGCCCTGCTGCTGGCCCGGCGCGAAGGCTCGATCGGCTTCGAAGGCGGCGGCGACTTCTTCCTCGGCGATGATGGTCAGCTCACCTTCCGGGGCGAGGCCGCTTCCGCCCCCTTCGCCTATATGGGCGTCCACATCACCCGGCCCGGCTATGCCGACCATGGCCCCGACGGCCCCTTCTCGCTCAGCCCCCTGTGGCGCGCTTCCGCCGCCGAGGGCCGCCTGTTCGGCTGCGTGCTGGACGGCGACTGGATGCACGTCGGCGACCCTCAGGCCCGCGACGAAGCCGAAGCGCGACTGAAGGACAAGGGCTGACCATGTCCACGGGGGGCCGCTTCGATCCGTTCGCCGGAACCGGGCCGCGCTGGCGCGCCGTGCCCGCCTGGCGGCCCTTCCTCGAAGACCTCGCGGCGGGCGTGCTCGACTGGCTGGGCGACCAGACGCCCGAGACCCTGACCGACGCCACTATCCTGCTGCCCAACCGCCGCGCCGCCCGCGCCTTCTCCTCGGCGCTCGGCAAGCTGGCCGGCGACCGCCCCGTCCTGCTACCGCAAGTGCGCCCGCTCGGTGATCTGGAAGAGGACGAGCCGCCCTTCGCGCCCGGCGAGCTGGGTCTGGACCTGCCCCCCGCCATCGCCCCCCTGACGCGCCGCTTCGAGATGGCGCGGATGATCGCCGAGGAGTTCGAGCCGGGCCTGAAGCCCTTGCGCGCGCTGGAAATGGCTGATGCGCTGGGCGGCTTCCTCGATTCCTGCCAGTTGGAGGAAGTCCCCGACCTGTCGCGCATCGCCGGGCTGGCCGAACAGGATCTGGCCGCCCACTGGCAGGACAGCGCCCGCTTCCTCGGCCTCGCGGTCGAGGCCTGGCCGAAACGGCTGGAAGCCCTCGGCCTGGTCGACCCTGCCTGGCGCCGCGCGACCCTGTTGCGCCGTCTGGCCGAGGCCTGGGACGCGCGCCCGCCGCAACAGCCCGTCATCGCCGCCGGTTCGACCGGCACCGTCCCCGCCGCCGCCGATGTTCTGGCCGCCGTGGCGCGGGCGCCGCAGGGCGTGGTCGTCCTGCCCGGCCTCGATCTCGATCTGGCCGACGGCGTCTGGGACCGCATCGACGACCAGCACCCCCAGGCGGCGCTCAAAGCCCTGATGACCCGCGCCGACGTCTCGCGCGATCAGGTCCGTCCCTGGTTCAAGCCCGCCGTCGAAGCCCGCATCGAGGCGCGCGGCCTGGCCCGCCAGCGCCTGATCAACGAGGCCCTGCGCCCCGCCGAGGCCACCGACGACTGGCGCGCCGAGATCGCCCGCCTGCGCGCCGACGCCGCCGAGGCGGGGCAGGCCGCCGACCCCATCGCCGAGGGCTTGCGGGGTCTGTCCGCCCTCAGCGTCCGCGCCGAGGAAGAAGCCGCCGCCGCCATCGCCCTGCTGATGCGCGAGACGCTGGAAACGCCCGGCCAGACCTGCGCCCTCGTCACCCCCGATCTGGACCTGTCGCGCCGCGTCGAGGCCCGGCTGGCCCGCTGGAACATCATCCCCGACGCCTCGACCGGCGCCCCCCTGTCGCGGATGAGCGCAGGCGTCCTGGTCGATCTGTGCGCCCGTTTCATCGAGACACCGCTGAAGCCCCAGACCCTGCTGGCCCTGATCAAGCATCCCCTGACCCGGCTCGACCTCGGCGAAACCGCCTTGCCCGACGCCGCTTCGGCGCTGGAAGAACACGCCCTGCGCGGCCCCCGCCCGCGCGACTGGGCCGAGATCCAGACCCGTCTAAAGAAGGCCGCCGAGCCCGGTCGCGGCGGTCAGCCATTGCCCGAGTGGAAGGCCGCCCGCCTGTCCGGCGCCCGCGCCCTGGCCGCCCGTCTGGAAGCCCTCGCCGCCGAGGCCCTGTCCGCGTTCACGCCGACCGCCGCTCCCGACGCCGCCGCGCGCGCCCTGACCGCCCTGATCGAGGCCCTGGCCGGTCAGAACGCCTGGGCCGGACCGGACGGCGAGGCCGCCGCCTCCCTGCTGTCCGCCCTGATCGACGGCGGCGGGTCGCTGGGCGCGGTCAGCCGCGCCGATTTCGCGGCTCTGGTCGCCGGGCTGCTGGGCGAGGAGACGGTGCGCACCGGCGGCGCCACCCACCCGCGCCTGCGTATTCTGGGCGCCATCGAGGCCCGCCTGACCCGCGCCGACCGCATGATCCTGGCCGGGCTGGAGGAAGGCGTCTGGCCCCGCCCCGCCCCCGTCGATCCCTTCCTGTCCCGCCCGATGCGCAAGGCCCTGGGCCTGCCGACGCCCGAGCGGCGTCTGGGTCAGACGGCGCAAGACTTCGTTCAGGCCGCCTGCGCCGACGAGGCCGTCCTGATCCATTGCGAGCGACGCGGCGGCCAGCCCGCCGTGCGCTCGCGCTGGCTGTGGCGCCTGGAAATGCTGACGCGCGGGGCCGACGCCCCCGCCACCCCTGTCGCCATCCCCGCCCCCGAGGGTCTGGCCGACTGGACCCGCGCCCTTGACGCCCCGCCGCCCGGCGCCGCCCGCTTCGCGCCGCGTCCCATGCCGCGCCCGCCGGTCGAGCGGCGCCCGCGCAGCCTCTATGTCACCCGCATCGAACGCTGGGTGCGCGACCCCTACGCCATCTACGCCCAGTGGGTGCTGGGCCTGAACATCATGGACCGGCCCGGCGCCTCGGCCGAGGCGATGGCGCGCGGCAACGCCGTGCACAAGGCCATCGAGCGCATGACCCTGATGTGGCCCCACGTCCTGCCCGACGACTGCGAAGCCCAGATCGAGCAGTTGCTGATCGAGGAGCTGACCGCCCACGGCTTCGAGGACGCCGCCATGGCACGCGAGACGCCGCTGGCGCGCAACTGCGCCCGCTGGCTGGCCGGGTTCGAGGCCGAGCGCCGGGCGCGCGGCGTCAA
>DAIOID010000122.1:0-6170 GCA_036744355.1 Brevundimonas sp. | reverse complement strand
ATCCGCGCCGCCGATCCGGCCCTGTCGGTCTTCGTCACCGCCAACGCCGGGTCGGGCAAGACCACCACCCTGGTCAGCCGCGTGGCCCGCCTGCTGCTGGGCGGGGCCGGGGCCTCGGCCATCCTCTGCGTCACCTACACCAAGGCCGCCGCCGCCGAGATGCAGGCCCGCCTGTTCGAGACCCTGGGCAAGTGGGCGGTCATGGACGACGCCGCCCTGTCCGCCGAACTGGCGAAGCTGGACGCCAGCGATCCCGCCGGCCTCAACCCCGCCCGCCTGTCCGAGGCGCGCCGCCTGTTCGCCCGCGCGCTGGAGACGCCGGGCGGGCTGAAGATCCAGACCATCCACGCCTTCTGCGAAAAGCTGCTGCGCCGCTTCCCCATCGAGGCGGGCGTCTCGCCGCGCTTCACCGTGCTGGAAAACGAAGCCGCCATCGCCCTCAGCCACGCCGCGCGCGAAGAGCTGGCCCGCGCCGCCCTGCGCGATCCCGACGGCCCCGTCGGTCAGGCCTACAGCCATTTCGCCGTCGAGCTGGACTGGGGCCGCTTCGAGAGCCTGCTGGCCATGATCGAGGCCCGGCGCGCCGACCTGACCGACTATGTCGCCCGCGTCGGCGACGGCTCGGCCCCCGGCCCGCACGCCCTGACCGGCGCCGATCCCGACCAGACGCCCGACGAGATCGAGGCCGACTTCATCCGCTGGCTGGACCGGGGCGAGGTCCGCCGCATGGCCGAGCTGATGGCGACCGGCGGCAAGACCGACAAGGCCCGCGCCGCCGAACTGATCCACGCCCTCGACCACGAATGGAGCTTCCACGGCCTAAGCACCGTTTTCCTCACCAAGGAAGGCGAACCTCGCAAGTCGATGGCCACCAAGCAGGCCCCGCCCGACGCCGGCGGCTGGCTGGCTGATCTTCAGGCCAAGTATCTGGCCACGCTGGACGTGGTGCGCGCCGCCAAGGTTGCCTCCGACACAGTCAAACTGCTGACGCTCGCCGTGGCCCACGCCGCCTTCTACGAGGCCGCCAAGGCCGAGCGCGGGGCGCTGGACTTCTCCGATCTGGTGGCCAAGACCGTCGACCTGCTGACCGAACGCTCGACCGCCGCCTGGGTCCTCTACAAGCTGGACGGCGGCATCGACCACGTCCTGATCGACGAGGCCCAGGACACCGCCCCCGAGCAGTGGGCCATCATGCGCGCCCTGACCGGCGAGTTCTTCTCGGGCGAAGAGACCGACCGCACCGTCTTCGCCGTCGGCGACGAGAAGCAGTCGATCTACTCCTTCCAGGGCGCTCGGCCCGAACGGCTGCGTCAGGAATCCCAGGTTTATGACGAACTGATCCGGGCCTCCGGTTCCGCCTTTGAGGGCGTGCCGCTGGAGACGTCGTATCGCTCGACCGAGGACGTTCTCGCCTTTGTCGATCACGCCTTCAATGATCCCGAGCGCACCCGCGCCCTGGTGGGCGAGGCCGGCGACATTCCCCGCCACCTGCCCGCCCGCGTCGGCCAGCGCGGCAGCGTCGACCTCTGGCCCCTGTTCATGGACGAGGCCCCGCCCGAGCGCGACGCCTGGGACGATCCGGTCGACCAAGAAGGCGTGGCCGGCGCCCGTAAACGCATGGCCGCCGCCCTGGCCCAGGAGATCAAACGTCAGGTCGAAACCGGCGCCACGGTCTATGACCGCAACACGCGCCAGCCCCGCGCCAGCGGCTATGGCGACTTCCTCATTCTGGTGCGTCGCCGCGACGCCACGTTTGAAGAGATCATCCGCGCCCTGAAGAGCGCGAGCGTCCCCGTCGCCGGGGCCGACCGGCTGAAACTGTCCAGCCACATCGTCTTCGACGACCTCAAGGCCCTGGCCCGCTTCGCCCTCTTCCCTGGCGACGACCTGTCGCTGGCCGAGGTGCTGCGCAGCCCCTTCTGCGACGTGGACGAGGCCTCGCTCTATGACCTGGCCGGGCGCGAGAAGCGTCAGGGCCTGTGGCGCGAACTGAAAGCCCGCGCCGACGAACGTCCCGAATGGCGCCGGGCGCTGGAGCTGTGCCTGACCGCGCGCGCGGCGCGCGACCACGACCCCTTCGCCTTCTTCTCGACCCTGCTGAACCGGGTGGACGACACGGGCGTCTCGGGCCGCGCCCGCGTTCTGACGCGTCTGGGCCGCGAGGCCGAGGAGGCCATCGACGAGACCCTCAATCAGGTGCTGGCCGCCGAGAACCGGGGCGGGGTCGATCTGGAGACCTGCCTCGCCCTGCTGGAAGCCGCCGATGTCGAGGTGAAGCGCGAACTGGAGGGGCCGCGCGGCGAGGTCCGCGTCATGACCGTCCACGGCGCCAAGGGGCTGGAGGCGCCCGTCGTCATCCTGCCCGACACCACCATGAAGGCGAAGGCCCAAGGCCCAAGCCTGATGCCGGTCGCGACCGATGACGGCGAAGCCTGGCTGATGTGCCCCGGCTCCAAGACCGAAGACTGCGCCGCCTCCAAAGCCGCCCGCGAGGCGCGCGAGGCGCGGGTCAGCGACGAGTCCCTGCGCCTGCTCTACGTCGCCCTGACCCGCGCCCGCGACCGGGTCATCGTCATGGGACGCGGCTCGAAGAAGGCCCCGGAGCCGGGCGACTGGTGGTCGGTCATCGAGGAGACCTTCAACCGTCTCGGCGACGAGGTGCGGACGCTGGACAACAATGTCCGCCGCTACGGCGTCGACCTTGATGTCCTGCCCGCCGTCAGCGCCGCCGCCGAAGCCCGCCCTCAGGCCCCCGACTGGACCCGCAGCATCCCCGCCCGCGACGCCGCCGCCCGCTTCGCCTCGCCGTCGCAGATGCAGGAGCAGAAGCGCATCCCCGCGCCCTCGCCGCTGGCGCGCGGCGAAGGCCCCGGCGCGGGCCTCGGTCGTTTCCGGCGCGGCGACCTGATCCACCGCCTGCTGGAACGCCTGCCCGACATCGCTCCCATCGACCGGCCCGACGCCGCCGTGCGGATGCTGGCCCGCGAACGCGACCTGTCCGACGAGCAGCGCGCCGAGATGATCGCCGCCGCCTTCGCCGTGCTGGACGACGCCCGCTTCGCGCCCGTCTTCGGCGCAGGCTCCCGCGCCGAGGTCGCCGTGACCGGCTCCTCGCCCGACCTGCCGCCCGGCGTCTCCATCTCGGGCCGCATCGACCGGCTGGTGGTCACGCCCGAGCGCGTCCTGGTGGTGGACTTCAAGTCCAACCGCCCGGCCCCCGATCACGTCGAGGACGCCGACCCCGCCTATGTGCTGCAGATGGCGGTCTATACGGCTGTGCTGAAGCGCCTCTATCCCGACCGCGCGGTCGAGGCGGCCCTGGTCTGGACCGACGGGCCGAAGCTGATGGTCGTGCCGCAGGGCCTGATGGACACGGCGCTTTCAAATGCGCGTTGATTTGTGCGCAAATCGCACCCACATCTGCGACTGAACGCTGACTCACCCGTCGGCGCGAGACATCAAATGCGCTCAAGCAGCGAGGCCCCGCGGGCCAAGCGTAGCGCTCTTAAGGAGACCACCATGGCGACTGTCAAAGTCACCGACGAAAGCTTCGACGCCGACGTCCTGAAATCCTCGACCCCGGTCCTGGTGGACTTCTGGGCCGAGTGGTGCGGCCCCTGCAAGCAGATCGGCCCGGCGCTGGAACAGATCGCCGACGAACTGTCGGGCAAGGTGACCATCGCCAAGGTCAACATCGACGACAGCCCCATGACGCCGTCCAAGATGGGCGTCAAAGGCATCCCCACCCTGATGCTGTTCAAGGACGGCCAACTGGCCTCGATGAAGGTCGGCGCCATGCCCAAGAGCAAGATCGTCGAATGGCTGGCCGAAGCCGGCGTCAAGGCCGACTGACGACCGTCGCCTGCGAAGACTAAAGAGGCGGCGCATCCTAGGGTGCGCCGCCTTTTGCTTATCTTCCGTCATCCTCCGGCGAGCGCAGCGAGACCGGGGGCCCCAACGGCGCCGAAGGCGATCTTCAAGGCGAGCGCAGCGCATGGGTCATTCGCCCTGCGGGCGCCGCTCGGTCCCCCGGTCAGCGCCGCTTCGCGGCTTGCCGGAGGATGACGGAAGAAGAGCTACCCCCGCAGTTCTCTCCGCAGCACCTTGCCCACCGGCGTCTTGGGCAGGGGCTCCGACCGGAACTCCACCAGGCGCGGCACCTTGTAGGCCGTCAGCTGCCCCCGACAGTGGGCGATCAGCATCTCCGCCGTCAGCTCGGGCGAACGCGGCACGACCACGATCTTGATCCGCTCGCCCTGCACCGGATCGGGCACACCGACGGCGGCCACCTCTTCGACCAGAGGATGGCTGGCCACCACGTCCTCGATCTCGCCCGGATAGACGTTGAAGCCCGAGACCAGGATCATGTCCTTGATCCGGTCCACCAGCCGCACCCGGCCATTGGCCTGCATCACGCCGACGTCGCCCGTGGCCAGCCAGCCGTCCGCCGAGAGAACCCTGGCCGTCTCATCCGGCCTTTGCCAGTAGCCCAGCATGACCTGGGGCCCGCGCACGCACAGCTCGCCCGGCTCGTCGATCCCGGCCCAGCCGCCGTCGTCGCGGCGCATCCGCACCTCGGTGGAAGGCACCGGCAAGCCCACCGTGCCGTCAAAGCCCATGGTTTCGGGGTTTGCCAGATCGACCCGCCCGATGCAGACCACAGGCGAGGTCTCCGTCAGGCCGTAGCCCTCGACCAGGGGCGCCCCCGTCACCGCCTCCCATTCCTCGGCCACCACCTTCTGCGTCGCCATGCCCCCGGCGATAGTCAGCTTCAGGTCCGAGAAGTCGCGATTGCGGAACGCCTCAGTCTTCAGCAGGCTGGAGAACAGGGTGTTCAGCCCCGTCATGCCGACGAAGCGCTCCTTCCTCAGGATCCACTCCACCCGCTTGGCGTCGCGCGGATTGGCGATCAGGATGTTGCGCCCCCCCGCCCCGGTGAACATCATCAGGTTCGCCGTCAGCGAGAAGATATGATAGAGCGGCAGCATGGTGACGTTGCCGACGACCTCGCCCTGATCGATCTGATCCAGCACCCAGGCGCGGCCTTGCAGGGTATTGGCCAGGATGTTGCGGTGAGTCAGCATGGCCCCCTTGGCCACCCCCGACGTGCCCCCGGTATATTGCAGGAAGGCGATGTCTTCCGGCTGGGTCGCGACCGGGCTCAGGGTCAGCCGCCGCGCCCGCCGCATCATGGCGGTCCAGCGATGCGCGCCCGGCAGGCGGTAGGCCGGGACCAGCTTCTGCACATGGCGCATCATGGCGCTGACGGCGACGCCCTTCAGCCCGCCCATCATGTCGCCCATTGAGGTCACGACCACATGGCGGACGTCCGTCCCCTCGCGCGCCTGCTCCAGCGTCCGGGCGAACATGTCCATCACCACGATGGCCACCGCGCCGCTGTCCTTCAGCTGGTGATGCAGTTCGCGCGGCGTGTAGAGCGGGTTGACGTTGACCACCACGGCGCCGGCGAACAGCACCCCGAACAGGGCCGTCGGATACTGTAGGCAGTTGGGCATCATCAGCGCCACACGGTCGCCAGGCTTGATCCCCGCCGATTGCAGCCAGGCCCCAAAGGCCTTGGCCTCCTTCAGCACATGGCCATAGGTCAGGGCCGTGCCGAGGCTGACATAGCCGGGCCGCTCGGCGAAGCGGCGCGAATCCGCCTCGAACATCTGCTGCACCGAGGTCCAGCGCGCCAGCTCGTCGTCGATCCGCGCCGGAACGCCGGGACGATAATGGGCGGTCCAGAACCGCTCGGCCCACAGCCGATCCATCTCGGCGGCGGCGTTTTCGACGGCCAGATCGGTCATTTCTCCACCACCGCCACCACGCCCTGACCGCCCGCCGCGCAGATCGAGATCAGGCCGCGCCCGCCGCCGCGCCGGTCGATCATGGTCGCCAGATTGGCCAGGATGCGCCCGCCCGTCGCCGCGAACGGATGCCCCGCCGCCAGCGAGCCGCCGTTGACGTTCAACTTGCTCATGTCGATGGCCCCCGGCGCCCGCTCCAACCCCAGACGGGTGCGGGCATAGTCCTCGTCCTGCCACGCCTTAAGCGTGCACAAGACCTGGGCCGCAAAGGCCTCGTGGATTTCGTAGAGATCGAATTCCTGCAAGCTGAGCCCCAGCCTGGCCAGCATCCGCGGCACGGCGTAGGCGGGCGCCATCAGC
>DAIOID010000121.1:0-9706 GCA_036744355.1 Brevundimonas sp. | reverse complement strand
CGTCCTGGCCCACCGTATCGGGCCATATTCTAACTGCGAACGATAACTTCGCTGGAGAAGTCCGCCTCGCCGCGTAATGCGGTTCGGTTGATTTCGAACACTTAAGTCCTGGGGGTTCAGATCCTCAGGCGGGGCCTGTCGGGAGCCTGGCAACAGAATCCCGGCGCTTTCCTAAATCGGCATCTTCCGTCACTCGCCTGTCGCGGGTAACAGTCGCGCGTTCCCAGTTTCGAGGCTCCCGATGACGGATCAAAATCCCCCGGTCGACGAGATGCACTATGAGCAACTCGCCCAGGACGCCCTGCGCGGCGTGATCCGCTCCGCATTGGAACGCGCGGCCCAGCCCGACGGCATTCCCGGCGCGCACCACTTCTACATCACGTTCAAGACACGGGCGCCCGGCGTCTCGGTCCCGCCGGACGTGCTGGCCAAATACCCGGACGAGATGACCATCGTCCTGCAGCACCAGTACTGGGACCTTGAGGTCCAGCATGATCGCTTCTCGGTCATGCTGAAATTCGGCGGCATGCCCAAGGTTCTGGCCATGCCCTATTCGGCCGTGACCCGCTTCTACGACCCCAGCGTCCAATTCCTGCTTCAGTTCGAAGAACCGGAAATCATTGAGGCCGAGATCGCGCCCCTGACGCCCCCGGCCCGCGACCCGAACGCCGCCCCGCCCCCCTCGGGCGACGACGACGGCCCCAAGGTGGTTTCGCTGGACCAGTTCCGCAAGAAATAGGCGGGCGAACAAAGCGGCTTCATGCCCGCGTCGTACCCATAATGCAGATCGAAGCCGTGGCGCGCCCTGCAGGACTCGAACCTGCAACATCCCGCTTAGAAGGCGGGTGCTCTATCCGGTTGAGCTAAGGGCGCTCACGGGAAGGACTGCCTATGGGGGTTCGGCCGTGGCGGCAAGAGGTCACGTAGACGGCGCACCCTGCTCTTGCTGGAAATGGTCAAATTATTTTACGATAACTTCCGTCTTTCGGGGGTTCTCCATGTCCGCACTGCCTGCACGTCTCATCCAGTTGAAATTACGACCGACCGGTGATCTGGCCGTCGAAGACCTAGAGATCGTCGAAACCGTCGCGCCCGAACCGGTCGAGGGCGAGGTTCAGGTGCGGAACCTCTGGATGTCGGTCGATCCCTATATGCTGAACCGGCTCTACGATCGGCCCAACTACGTGCCGCCGTTCAAGCTGCACAAGCCGCTGGACGGCGGCGCCGTCGGCGAGGTCGTCGCCTCCGCCCATGCCGACTTCCAGCCGGGCGATCTGGTGCTGAACACCTATGGCTGGCGCGAGGCTTTCACTGCGCCGGGCAAACGTCTGACGCGGCTCAAACCCAGCGCCATCGCCCCGCAGGACCATCTTGGCGTGGCGGGCCTGACCGGCATGACGGCCTATGTCGGCCTGCTTTGCATCGCGAGCCTAAAGGCCGGCGATACGGTCTTCGTCTCAGCCGCCGCCGGTGCCGTCGGCACGGTCGTCTGCCAGATCGCCAGACTGAAGGGCTGTCGCGTGATCGGCTCGGCGGGCGGCGCGGCCAAGACCGCATTCCTGCGCAACGAGGTCGGCGTAGATCACGCCATCGACTATCGGTCCGAAGCCGACCTTTCCGCCGCCCTGGCTGCAGCGGCGCCCAACGGGATCGACGTCTATTTCGAGAACGTCGGCGGCGATCATTTCAACGCCGCCCTCGACAACGCCGCCGTCGGCGCCCGCTTCGCCCTGTGCGGCATGATCGCCCAGTACGGCGAAGGCCAGCCGCCGCTGCAGGCGCGCATGTTTCACGCCATCAGCAAGCGCATCCGCATGGAAGGCTTCCTGTTGGGCGACCACGACGACCTGAAGCCCGCCTTCGAGCGCGACATCGCCGCCTGGCTGGTCGGCGGCTCGGTCAGGTCGTTCACGACTGTCAGCGAGGGGCTTGAGTCCGCGCCAGAGGCCTTCCGCGGCCTGCTGACCGGCGGCAATATCGGCAAGATGCTGGTCCGCCTGTAAGGCGCATGAAAAAGCCGCCCGGATCGCTCCGGGCGGCGCTTTCCTCAAGCCTTGGCCGAGGCCCTAGTGGGTCCAGGACTGCTTGCGGTTGGTGGCGAAGTTGTCGGCGTAGGCCTTGATGATGACCGGCGCTTCCTGCGGTTCGTGCAGGCGGAAGGCGATGCCGTGGCGCTCGGCGTAGTCGACCGCTTCTTCCTTGGTTTCGAAGCTCAGGCGCACCTGGCCGTTCATGTCGGTCGTGCTGGTCCAGCCCGTCAGCGGGTCCTGGGTGCGCGCCGAGGCCGGTTCGAATTCCAGACGCCAGTCCTGGGTCTTGGCCTTGCCCGACTGCATCGCGGTCTTGGCCGGGCGATAGATGCGAGCGAGCATGAGCGGAATCCTTCGGCGACTGGTCTTGGCCGGGTCCATACCCCGCCCTCGCCGCCCGGTCCAGCCGTCGCCGTGACTTCAGGCGGCCAGGGTGGTCGAGCCGGCGTCAATCCAACGGCGCGCGGCGCGCTGGGCCTCGGCGATCTCGTCGTGCTCCATCTCTTGGCTCAGGTCGCGGCGGTATTCACGCGCCTCGAGCGAACCCTTCATGGCGGCCAGGTTGAAGATCATGTGGGCGGAGACCCTGTCGATGGGGCAGCCGTCCAGTCCAGCCGAATAGGCCAGCCCCAACCGGAACAGGGCGTCGCCGTCCATGTCGACGGTCGGCAGCGGCAGGGCCGCAGTTTCGATAGCCTCAGGCGCGGTTTCGTGCGCGGTCATAGCCAGTCCTCCGGGCGTCGGTCGTTCTGACCCTGCCGTTCGACCCGCATTCAAATACCGGCGGTTTGAAATTAGAGTTAACGCGCCCGCTGGCCGAAGAGAACCGCGCGCGCCGCCTCGGCCGTCTTGCCCGAAGCGGCCAGATCAGCACGCCATTCCGCGCCGACCGCCCTGCCCGCCTGAACCGCCGGTCGCGCGCCGACCCGTTGCACCCATGCGGCCAGATGCGGGAACTCGGCCAGATCCTGCCCCTGATGCTTCGGCAGTATCCATGGCCAGATGGCCATGTCGGCGATGGAATAGTCGCCGGCGACATAGTCCCGATCCGCCAGGCGCCGGTTCAGCACGCCGTAGAGCCGGTGAGTTTCGTTGGTGTAGCGATTCACGCCATAGGCGATCTGGCGCTGATCCCTGATCATGGCCGGGGCGTACTGGCGGAAGTGATGCGTCTGGCCCGCCATTGGGCCCAGACCGCCGACCTGCCAGAACAGCCACTGATCGATCTCGACCCGCGCGCGCAGATCGGTCGGATAGAAGCGCCCCGACTTCATGCCTAGGTACTGCAGAATGGCGCCGGACTCGAAGATCGACAGAGGCTTCCCGTCGGGGCCATCGGGATCAACAATGGCGGGCATCCGGCCATTGGGGCTGATGGCCTGAAAGGCTGGCGCGAACTGCTCGCCCGCGCCGATGTTCACCGGCTTGACCACATAGGGCAAACCCATCTCCTCCAGAGCGATGGAGATTTTCCAGCCGTTGGGCGTGGGCCAGTACCAGAGTTCGATCGGCTGGGTCATCGCTGTCGCCTTCACTCGTGTCGGAGCGTCCAGAGATGGCGCGCGCAGGATGAACAGACAAGGCGCAAACCTGACGGAGCCGTTCAGGACGAGTTCATGCGCCGGGACCGACCTTGGCCTTCTGTTTCAACGGGCCGTCCGCAGCTTTCCCTCGGCGCCCAGACCAAGGAGACGAACCGATGAACCGCCTGACCAAGGCCGCCATCGTCGCCCTGGCGCTGACCACTACGGCCGCGCCGTTGGCGGCCCAGGCCCAGAACCGCGATCACCGCGAGTATCGCCAGGAGCGCCGCGAAGACCGTCATGATCGCCGGGAAGACCGCCGTGAATGGCGCGAGGATCGCCGTGAGGACCGTCGCGAGTGGCGCGAGGATCGTCGGGACGACCGCCGCGACTATCGCCAGAGCCGTCACCAAGACCGCTGGGACCGCAACAACCGCGACTGGTGGCGCGGTCGGCCCGAGTTCCGCGACTATCGCGGCGCTCGCAACGGCTACTGGTACGCGCCCGGCCGCGGCTACTATCGCGTCGACCCGCGCTACTACGGCTATCGCTGGCGCCAGGGCGGCTATCTGCCGTCGGCCTATCGTGGCTACTACGTGGACGATCCCTACTACTACGGCCTGCGCCCCGCGCCGCGCGGCTATCGCTACGTCCACGCCAACAACGACATCCTGCTGATCGCGGTCGCCACCGGCCTGATCGCCAGCGTGCTGCACGACGTCTACTAAGGCTAGACGCAGGACATTCAGACAGCCCCGTAGAGCTTGGCTTTACGGGGCTTTTTCTTGCTCGCATTCCGGCGGATTTCCATAGACCGACGTTCAGCCGTGGTTCATGGCGCGGGCGCCAGATTGATGCTCAAGCCGCCCCTCTCGGCGTGCGAGGAAGACGACCATGAAACGTTCCCTGATGGTGTTCACGGCCATCGCCAGCTTTGTCCTGCCGGCCCTCGCGCCGGTCGCGACCCTGGCGCAGTCGCAAGAGGCCCAGTCCGAAGACCGGCCGCGCCCTCAGCGCCCCGACCGCGCTGAGCGCAACGAACAGGTGCAACGGCGCGAGCTCCGCTCTGATGTCGAGCGCTCGCAGTCGCGTCGCGAACGACCGGATTTCCAGGGGCCGTCGCGTCCGGCCATGCCCGAAGGCGAGCGGCCTCGCCCGGCACGGCCCAACGGCCAATGGTCAGGCCGCCCAGATCAAGGGCGACCGGAGCGGCCCGGAACGCCCGACCGTCCTGATCGCCCTGGCCGCCCCGAGCAACCCGACCGTCCAGAGCGGCCTGACTGGAATCGGCCCGATCGACCTGAACCGTCACGGCCGAACCGCCCTGATCGCCCTGACCAGCGCCCCGACCGGCCCAACTGGAACCGGCCCGATCGTCCGACGCCGTCGCAGCCAAGCCGTCCCAACCGGCCGGATGGGAACCGCCCGGATCGACCCAACCGTCCGGACCGGCCGAACTGGAACCAGGACCGCGACTATCGTGACTTCCACAATCGCTGGAATCGCGACCAGTGGCGACGCGACTGGGAACGTCGTCACCGCAACGACTGGTGGCGTCACGACAACCGCTTCCGCGGCTGGAACGGCGTGCGGCTCGGCTTCTATTTCGCGCCGGGCTACGGCTACTACAGCGTGCCGCGTTCCTACTGGAACCGTCAGTACTACGTCGGCCAGTACCTGCCGGAAATCTTCTGGCGCTATCAGGTCAACGACTGGCGGACCTACGGCCTCGGCTACCCGCCTCCGGGGACGCGTTGGGTCTATGTCGACAACTCGATCTACCTGATCGACGAGTACGACGGCTACATCATCGAAGTCGTCCGCGACGCCTGGAACTGGTAGCCGCGCTCGAAACGAAAAAGGCCCCGGAGAGCGATATCCGGGGCCTTCCTTTAGAGCATCTGACTTTTTATCAGAGGGTCTTACAACCCAAGCTTGGCCTTCAGGATGTCGTTCACAGCCGCCGGGTTGGCCTTGCCGCCCGTCGCCTTCATCACCTGACCGACGAACCAGCCGAGGGCCTGGGGCTTCTCGGCGACGGCGGCGGCCTTGTCAGGGTTGGCGGCGATGATGTCGTCGACGGCCTTTTCGATGGCGCCGGTGTCGGTCACCTGCTTCAGGCCGTGCTTCTCGACCACCTCGGCGGGGCTGCCCTCGCCGTTCCAGACGTGGTCGAAGACTTCCTTGGCGATCTTGGACGAGATGACGTTCGTCTCGATCAGTTCGACCAGCTGGGCGACGTGCGCGGCCGGCAGCGGGTTCTCGCTGAAGTCCTTGCCGTCCGCGGCCAGGCGCGCCGAGACCTCGTTGGTGACCCAGTTGGAGACCAGCTTGGCGTCACGGCCTTTGGCCGCGGCCTCGAAGTAGTCGGCCTTGGCCTGTTCCGAGATCAGCACCACGGCGTCGTATTGCGACAGGCCATAGTCGGCCATCAGGCGACGACGCTTCTCGTCCGGCAGCTCCGGCAGATTGGCCTTGATCTCATCGATCCAGGTCTGCTCGATCTCGAGCGGCAGCAGGTCGGGGTCGGGGAAGTAGCGATAGTCCATCGCCTCTTCCTTGGAGCGCATCGAACGCGTTTCGCCCGCCGTCGGATCATACAGGCGGGTTTCCTGAATGATCGAACCGCCGTCCTCGAGGATCTCGATCTGACGGCGCGCCTCGTAGTTGATCGCCTGGCTGATGAAGCGGAAGCTGTTGACGTTCTTGATCTCGCAGCGCGTGCCCAGGAAGCCGAAGTCGCCCGTTTCCTTGAACTTGTCGTAGTTGCCGACGCGGCAGACCGAGACGTTCACGTCGGCGCGCAGGTTGCCCTTCTCCATATCGCCGTCGCAGGTGCCCAGATAGATCAGGATGGTGCGGATCTTCTTGACGTAGGCGACCGCCTGCTCCGGCGACCGGATGTCGGGGCGCGAGACGATCTCCATCAGCGCCGTACCGGCCCGGTTCAGGTCGACGTAGGATTCCGTCGGCGACAGGTCGTGGATCAGCTTGCCCGCGTCCTGCTCAAGGTGCAGGCGCTCGATGCCGACGTTGAAGAAGCTGCCGTCCTCGGCCTCGACCTCGACCACGCCCTCGCCCACGATCGGGTGGTACAGCTGGCTGATCTGATAGCCGGTCGGCAGGTCGGGATAGAAGTAGTTCTTGCGGTCGAACTGGCTCTTCAGATTGATCTGCGCCTTCAGGCCCAGACCCGACTTCACCGCCTGCTCGACGCAGTGCCTGTTCAGGGTCGGCAGCATGCCGGGGAAGCCGGCGTCGACCAGCGACACCTGCTCGTTCGGACCGGCGCCGAAGCCCACGGCCGCGCCCGAGAACAGCTTGGCGTTCGACGCCACCTGGGCGTGGATTTCCAGCCCCATGACGATTTCCCAGTCGCCGGTGCGACCTTTGATCACTGTTTTGTTCTCAGACATGCTCACCACCACTTGGCCGGCTTGGCGACGAAACCGGCGGAGTCTTCCAGTGCGGCCGCGACCTGGAAGACGGTCGCCTCATCAAGGGCCTTGCCGATGACCTGAAGGCCCAGCGGCAGACCGTCGCTGCTCAGACCGGCAGGCACCGAAATGCCCGGCAGACCGGCCAGGTTGGTCGTCACCGTGAAGACGTCGTTCAGGTACATGGTCAGCGGGTCGATCTGCTTGTCGCCCAGCTTGAACGCCGCCGTCGGGGTCGACGGGGTCAGGATGGCGTCCACCTTGCCCCAGACGTTGTCGAAGTCCTCGGCGATACGACGACGCACCTTCAGCGCCTTGACGTAATAGGCGTCATAGAAGCCGGCCGACAGCACATAGGTGCCGATGGTCAGGCGGCGCTGCACCTCCTTGCCGAAGCCCTCGGCGCGCGAGGCGGCGTAGAGGTCGTCCAGCGACGAGAAGTCCTCGGCGCGGTGGCCGAAGCGCATGCCGTCATAGCGGGCCAGGTTCGACGAGGCCTCGGCCGGAGCCACGATATAGTAGGCCGGAAGGGCGTACTTGGTGTGCGGCAGGCTGATCTCGACGATCTCGCAGCCGGCGGCCTTCAGCCATTCGACGCCCTGTTGCCACAGCGCCTTGATCTCTTCGGACATGCCGTCGATCAGGTATTCCGCCGGAACGCCGATGCGCAGGCCCTTGACCGACTGGCCGACCGACTGGGTCCAGTCAGGCGTCGGGATGTCGAGGCTGGTCGAGTCCTTGGCGTCGAACGAGCACATGGACTTCAGCAGGATGGCGGCGTCGGTCACCGTCTTGGTGATCGGTCCGGCCTGATCCAGCGAGGAGGCGAAGGCCACCATGCCGAAGCGGCTGGCGCGGCCATAGGTGGGCTTGATGCCGACCGTGCCGGTGAAGGCGGCGGGCTGGCGGATCGAGCCGCCGGTGTCCGAGGCCGTCGCGGCCAGACACAGATCAGAGGCCACAGCCGAGGCCGAACCGCCCGACGAGCCGCCCGGCGTCAGTTCGGCGTCAGAGCCCTTGGCCTTCCACGGGTTCTTCACCGGACCAAAGGCCGAGGTCTCGTTGGCCGAACCCATGGCGAACTCGTCCATGTTGAGCTTGCCCAGCATGACCGCGCCGTCGCGCCACAGGTTGGCGGTGACGGTCGATTCATAAGGCGGGACGAAGCCGCGCAGCATGTTGGAGCCGGCGGTCGTCTGCACGCCCTCGGTGCAGAACAGGTCCTTGATGCCCAGCGGCGCGCCTTCCAAGTCGCCGCCCTCGCCCTTGGCCAGTTTGGCGTCGGAGGCGCGCGCCTGTGCCAGCGCCTTGTCCGCCGTCACCTCGACATAGGCGTTCAGCGTCGGGTTCGAGGCCTCGATATTGATCAGGAAGGCGCGGGTCAGCTCTTCCGACGAGAAGGTCTTGGCCTTCAGGCCGTCAACGGCGTCTTTGAGGGTAAGCTTGGTCAGATCGCTCATGGCTTAATCCACGACCTTGGGCACGACGAAGAAGCCGTCGGCCGACTTCGGAGCGTTCGACAGGACCGCATCCACCTTGGCGCCGTCGGTGACGACGTCTTCGCGCAAGCGCAGGGGCTGGGCGACGTTGGAGGTCATCGGCTCGACACCCTGCACATCGACCTCGTTCAGCTGCTCGATCCAGTTCAGGATGCCGTTCAGCTCCTGGGCCAGCGGCTCCAGGCGGTCCTCGGGGGTCTTGATGCGGGCGAGGTGGGCGACACGCCTCACCGTCGCGGCGTCGATAGCCATGGAAATCTCCGAAATTCATCCAGTCAGGGCGCAAGGGAGTCGCCCAGACTGACTCCTGTCGTGGGTTAACCGCCCGATGCGGCTTCGACAAGCGTTCCGCATTGCAATATGGGGAGGCCGTGCCCGTATTCGACCTTACCGACCTGCCCGCCGCATGCCCGCCCGACACCCCGTGGATCGGGCTGGATCTGGGCGAGAACACCATTGGCGTGGCGGTGTCCGACACCAGCCGCATGATCGCCAGCCCGCTGCAGCTGATCCGCAAGACGAAATTCACCCAGGACGCCGAGCAGCTGATCAAGCTGATGAACGGCCGCAACGTCTCGGCCCTGATCATCGGTCTGCCGCTGAACATGGACGGGACCGAGGGCCCGCGCGCCCAGTCCTGCCGCGCCTTCGCCCGCAATCTGGAGCGTCTGCGCCCCGTCAACGTCGCCTTCCAGGACGAGCGCCTGTCGACCACGGCCGTCGAGCGCTTCCTGATCGATGAACTGGACCTGACGCGCAAGCGCCGCGCCGACGTGGTGGACCGCACCGCCGCCGCCTGGATTCTGCAAGGCGCGCTTGACCGTCTGCGCGCCTGACCTTCCCCTCGCGGAGAGTCGGGCTTATAGCGGCGTCTCGATGACCCATGCCGCTTCCGTCACCGAAACCATCGAGGAACGGCTGTCGCCCTTCCCCCGCGATCACTTCCTCGCCGCCGGCGATCTGAACCCGCCCGCCGCCCTGGCGCTGCTGGATCTCGCCGACGCCTTTGTCGACTTCAATCGCCAGTCTGCCAAGGGCGTCGACTTGATGCGCGGCCAGACGGTCGTGAACCTCTTCTTCGAGAACTCGACCCGCACCAGCTCCTCGTTCGAGATCGCCGCCAAGCGTCTGGGCGCCGACGTGGTGACCATGCCGGTCTCGGCCTCCTCGGTCGCCAAGGGCGAGACCCTGATCGACACGGCGGTGACGCTGAACGC
>DAIOID010000120.1:4795-9929 GCA_036744355.1 Brevundimonas sp. | reverse complement strand
TCGACGCCCGCCGGGTCGATGACGATGGGACCATAGTGGCCCATGGCCTCCTGCATCCCCGAATGGCTGTGATACCAGTAGGTGCCGGACTGCCTGATCGGAAACTCATAGACGAAGGTCTCGCGTGGCTTGATGCCAGGGAAGCTGACGCCCGGCACGCCGTCCATCTCGAACGGCAACAGCAGGCCGTGCCAGTGGATCGAGGTGTCCTCGTCCAGGGTGTTGGTCACCGACAGCCGCACGTTCTGGCCCTCGCGCATCCGCAGCAGGGGCGCGGGCAACAGGCCGTTGACGGTGAAGGCGTGGCCGGTGCGCCCGCCGACGGTGAAGCTGGAATGGCCAACCGTCAGATCGATGTTCTGTCCCGTCAGCGTCGGCATGTCGGCGCGCAGGCCCGGCGATCCGGTTTGCGCCCAGGCGGGCAGCAGGCCCTGAAGGCCGAGCATGCCGCCCCCCAGGGCGGCGCCGCGCAGCAGGGTTCGACGGTCCAGGGATGTCAGCGCCATGAAGTCAGGTCTCAAAAAGATCGCGCCCGCCAAAGAGGCGAAGCACGCAAAGGGTTCTGACAGGGCTTACGCGGGAAAGGGTGTCGCCCCTCGCGCCCGCCTTGCGTCAGGGCGTCGCAGCATGGGCCCAAGCCCGGCGCACGACCAGCCCTCGGTTCAACCGTTGGCTCGCGACAGGGCCAGATTCAGCTTCTGGCGGGCGCGGGCGATGCGCGTTTCAACCGCCTTGGGCGTGATCTTCAGAACCCCGGCGATTTCCGCGTGCGAACGCCCTTCCATCGAGGCCAGCAACAGGGGCGCCTTCAGATTGTCCGGCAGATCGGCCAGGGCGCGATCCAGTTCCGCCATGCGGCGGCGATCGTCGATGCCGGCTTCGGGCTCGGGTTCGTCCACGCCCACCGCCATCGCTTCTGGCGCATCCAGCCCCATGACCCCGCGGATGAAGCGCCGGACGGTGCGCTTGCGGCCCCAGTCACGGCACTTGTTGACGGCGATGGACCGCAGCCAGGTCGTAAAGGAACGCGACGGATCATAACGTCCCATCGCCAGCCAGGCCGAGGCGTAGGTTTCCTGCAGCAGGTCATGCGCCTCGTCGGCGTCCCCGACGTAGCGACGGATGAAGTGATAGAGGTCGCCCATGGTGGCGGACATGAGGGCGGAAAAGGCGACGCGATCGCCCCGCGCCGCACGCGCCTCGTCTGTGTCGCCCTCGGTCGTCACCCTGGTCTTACCGGGTCTCTTGCGTCAGGGCGCCGGCGATTTCCGCATCGAAGACCCGCGCCTGTTCCGAGGTCAGCACCGAGCGCATTTCAAACACGTGGGCGATGGTCGCCTTCTGCAAGGCGCCCATGGCGTCGTGGAAGTGATCAACCGCCGCGCGGACCTCGGGGCTGTCGCCCTTGCTGGCGGCGATGGCCTGGGCCAGTTCACGGTTGGCGGCGCGGACGTCGGCCTCCAGCGCCGGGCGACGGGCGGCGAAGCGGGCCTCGATCTGGTCCAGCTTTGCGTCCTGCTCGGCGCTCAGGTCCAGCTTCCGGTGCACGATGTCGTGCAGACCCGGCGTCTCATGCTGCTTCATCATCCAGCCCGCGCCCAGCCAGGCGCCGGCGACGCTGGCCAGGGCGGCCAGAACGACAGTGATGAGGATCGACTTCCAGTTCGCGCTCATCCCCCCACCTCGAAGCTGCTCATCGGCGACAGGCCCGCCGAGACGCTGAAGATCTGGATATCCGACGGCCGCGGCTTGAAGACCTGACCCAGCACGCCGCCGTTGGCCACGCCGACCAGCAGAGCCATCGCCATGACGGCCAGACGCACCTGCTCCATGCGGCGCTGCGACTGGCGCAGCTCTATGCGCCGCCAAACGCCGCCTTCCAGATCGGCCAAGCGCGCCATGTCCTCGGCGGAGAGCGGCGCCGCCAGCCTGTGCTCGATATCGTCCGTCATTCTGCCATCCTCGCGGCCCCGCCTCTATTACGCAGGCGAACGCCCTTCCCCTTGAAAGCGCATGAGGGCGCGCGCGTCGATAGGCGTATAGGTCTTGATCGGCCGGTTGGCCGCGACGCCTTGAGCTTGGGGGGAAGCGATGAAGGTCCTGCGTTATTCGACCCAGATCCACAAATGGGTAGGCCTGGCGGTGGGCATACAGGTGCTGTTCTGGGTCGGGGGCGGCCTGGTCATGACCGCCATTCCGATCGAGACGGTGCGCAGCGAGCATCGCCTGAAGACACCATCGCCCGTCGCCCTGCCCCTGGATCAGGCCCTGCCCCTGGCCGAGGTCGCGCGCCTGTCCGGCATTTCGCCGAGCCGGGCCGAACTGAAGACGACCCAGCGCGGGGCCGCCTGGGTGCTGACCCCCGTTGAGGGCAAGCCGGTCGTCGTTTCGGCCGCCACCGGGCGTCCCTTCAGCGGCATGACGGCGAGCGAGGCCACGCGTCTGGCCGTCGCCGCCTATCGGGGCGAGGCCGCGCCCTCGCCGGCGATCCTGCTGGATCAGGCCCCCAAGGAGACGGGACGCGACGGCCCCCTGTGGCGTGTCGACTTTCACGACGCCGAACGGACGACCTTCTATCTGTCGCCCGAAACCGGAGAGGTGGTCACCCGGCGCTCCGGCGTCTGGCGCTTCTATGACTTCTTCTGGCGGCTGCACATTCTGGACTTCAAGACCGGCGAGAACTTCAACCACCCGACCCTGATCGCCATCACGGCCCTGACCCTCAGCGTGGCGATCACCGGCATCATCCTGCTGTGGATCAAACTGTCGCGCGACTGGAAGGTCCACCGCGCCACCCGCCGCAAGCTGGCCCAGAAGTGATCAGAGGGATGCCGGCGGCGCCAGCATCCCCATCGCCCCGACCAGAGCGAGAATCAGAAGGCCCAGGGCCAGTTCCGCGCCGAGGCTGAGCCTCAGCCACGACAGCCCGCGCTCGCCCCTTTCCAGCGCCGGGGTCCCCCGCGAGACCGACCGACCACAGCGCCCGTCGCGGACGTAGCGCCAGAACCGTCAGCAGCAACAAGAGTCCCGCCCCGATCCGCACCACATAGGCGACGCCCAGCGACATGCCGCCGACGACCAAGCCGAGGGCCTCGGGGTTCAGCGCCTGATCCAGCGCCCCGGCCATCATCCCGGTCGGCAAGGCCAGAGCCGCCGCCGCCAGCAGGGCCAAAGTCGCCGCGCTCCATCCCAGGGCCGGACACACCCAGAGCGGTGCCTGTCCCCCGAAGACCGCGCCGCCGTAGAGCATGAAGGCAGGCAGGCCCAGCACTACGGACGCCGCCGCATACTGGGCCGCGCACAGCCCCATCAGCCAGGCCTCCACGGTCAGCGCACGGTCAAGGGAACGGAACCCGTCATGCGGTGGCCGTCTCTGAAGGCCAGCCGCCAGTTGATCACATAGGCGCCCGCCGCCAGAGGCCGCGCCACGAGGGCGCCCAGCGTCTTGCCGTCCTCGCTGACACTGGTGCGCACCGGGGTCTTCACGCTCTTGCGAAGGGGCGTTGACCTTACCATGATGGGAAGGTTTAGAAGGTTCAGGCTGAAAACGACGAAAGGCAATGCCGATGTCCGACGCCTCCCTGAAAGCCCTTGATCTGCCGGTCCTCGGCATGACCTGCGCCAGCTGTGTCAGCCGGGTCGAGAAGGCCGTTCGCGCCGTGCCCGGCGTGACCGAGGCCAGCGTCAACCTGGCCGCCGAGCGCGCCCATGTGGTGCTGGACGCGGGCGGATCGCCCGCCGCCGTCGCCGACGCCATCCGCGCCGCCGGCTATGAGCCGCTGGAAGAAGAAGTCGTCTATCCCGTGCGGGAAATGACCTGCGCCAGCTGCGTCGGTCGCGTCGAAAAAGCCCTGGCCGCCGTGCCCGGCGTGCTGAGCGCCAGCGTCAATCTGGCCACCGAGCGCGCCACCGTGCGCTTCCTGTCGGGAACTGTGAGCTTCCGCGATCTGGCCGCCGCCGTGCAGCAGGCCGGCTATGTGCTGGAGCAGCCTGAACAGGGTGACGTCGAGGCCGGTGATCGCGAACAGGCCGCACGCGCCGCCGAGATCCGCAACCTGGGCCGGGCCGTCCTGATCGCGGGCGTCGCCACCCTGCCCCTGTTCGTGCTGGAGATGGGCTCCCACTTCGTGCCGGGCATGCACCACTGGCTGGAACAGACCATCGGCACGCAGAACTGGCGGATCATCAGCTTCGTCCTGGCCAGCTTCGTCCTGTTCGTCCCCGGTCTGATCTTCTTCCGCAAGGGCGTGCCCGCCCTGCTGCGCCGCGCCCCGGACATGAACTCACTGGTAGTGCTGGGCGCCAGCGCGGCCTGGGCCTTCTCCACCGTGGCGACCTTCGCCCCCGCCCTGCTGCCCGAGGGCACGGCCAACGTCTATTTCGAGGCCGCCGCCGTCATCGTCACCCTGATCCTGGTCGGCCGCTGGATCGAGGCCCGCGCCAAGGGTCAGACCAGTCAGGCCATCCGTCGCCTGATGTCGCTGCAGGCCAAGACCGCCCGCGTGGTGCGCGACGGGCTTGAGCAGGACGTGGCCATCGACACCGTCCAGGCCGGCGACATCATCGTCGTCCGCCCCGGCGAGCGCGTCCCCGTCGACGGCGTGGTGACCGAGGGCTCATCCTGGCTCGACGAATCCATGCTGACCGGCGAACCCATCCCGGTCGAGAAGAGCGCGGGCGCCCAGGTCGTCGGCGGCACGCTGAACACCACCGGCGCCTTCCGCTTCGAGGCGCAGCAGGTCGGCGCCGAGACGGTGCTGGCCCAGATCGTCCGCATGGTCGAAACGGCCCAGGGCGCCAAGCTGCCCATTCAGGCCCTGGTCGACCGCATCACCGGCTGGTTCGTCCCTGCCGTAATGGCCATCGCCGTCCTGACCTTCGCCGCCTGGTATCTGTTGGCGCCCGAGCCGGCGCTGGGCATGGCCCTGGTCGCCGCCGTGTCGGTGCTGATCATCGCCTGCCCCTGCGCCATGGGTCTGGCGACGCCGACCTCCATCATGGTCAGTGTGGGCCGCGCCGCCGAGCTAGGCGTGCTGTTCCGCAGGGGCGAGGCGCTGCAGGCCTTGCAAGGGGTTCAGGTCATCGCCTTCGACAAGACCGGCACCCTGACCGCGGGCCGTCCCGAACTGACCGA
>DAIOID010000120.1:0-4695 GCA_036744355.1 Brevundimonas sp. | reverse complement strand
GACGAGGGCAAGACGCCGCTCTACGCCGCCATCGACGGCCGACTGGCCGCCGTCATCGCCGTGGCCGACCCGATCAAGCCGACCACGGCCGCCGCCATCCAGGCCATGCACGGCCTGGGCCTGAAGGTGGCGATGATCACCGGCGACAACCGCCGCACCGCCGAGGCCGTCGCCCGCCGCCTGGGCATCGACGAGGTCCACGCTGAGGTCATGCCCGACGGCAAGGTCGCCGCCATCAACGCCCTGAAGGCCGGCGGTCGCCGCGTCGCCTTCGTCGGCGACGGGGTCAACGACGCCCCGGCCCTGGCCACCGCCGATGTCGGTCTGGCGATCGGCGGCGGCGCCGACGTGGCCATCGAGAGCGCCGATGTCGTCCTAACCGGCGGCGACCTGCGCGGCGCGGTCAGCGCCATCGGCCTGTCGCGCGCCACCATGACCAACATCCGCCAGAACCTGGCCTGGGCCTTCGGCTACAATGTCCTGCTGATCCCGGTCGCGGCGGGCGTCCTCTATCCGGCCTTCGGCTATCTGCTGTCGCCCATGCTGGCGGCGGGGGCCATGGCCCTGTCCAGCGTCAGCGTGGTGCTGAACGCCCTGCGCCTGCGCGCCTTCAAGCCCCACATCCACGGAGCCGCCCAATGAACATCGGCAAGGCGTCCCAGGCCACCGGCGTCACCGCCAAGATGATCCGCTACTACGAGTCCGTCGGCCTGATCCGACCGTCCGAGCGGACCGAGAGCAACTATCGCGACTTCAACGAGCGCGACCTGAACGATCTGCGCTTCATCCGCCGCGCCCGCAGCCTGGGCTTCTCGGTCGAGGAAATCAGCCGCCTGCTGTCCCTGTGGCGCGACCACAACCGGCCCAGCCGCGAGGTCAAGGCCATGGCCGAGAAGCACGTCGCCGACCTCGACGCCCGCATCAAGGAGATGCAGGCCATGGCCGACGCCCTGCGCGATCTGTCGCGCTGCTGCGCCGGCGACGACCGCCCCAACTGCCCCATCCTGTCCGACCTGGCGGGTTCGTCCGCCGCCGTTCCCCCCCTGTTTCCTGAGGAGTAAACTCATGATCGCCCTGACCATTCCCAAGATCCGCTGCGGGGGCTGCGTCGCCTCCGTCGAGAAGGCCATCCATTCCGTCGACGCCTCGGCCCAGATCGTCGCCGACATCGAGGCTCGCCGTGTCGAGGTCACGACCCAGGCCGACCGTCAGGCCCTGGTGACGGCGCTGGACGCCGCCGGCTATCCGGCCGAGGCCGCCTGATCATGAACAGGATGAAGATCGCAACCCTCGCCTTCGGCGCCGCCATTCTGGGCGGCGCGGGCTTCCTGCTGAACGGCCTGCCCACCTCGGCCCGGGCCTCGGACATGACCGTCTACAAGAGCGATTCCTGCGGCTGCTGCGGCGGCTGGGTCGAGCATATGCGCAAGGCCGGCTACGCCATCACCGTGGTCCCGACCGACGACCTGGCCCCGGTGAAGGCCCGCCTCGGCGTGCCTCAGTCGCTATGGAGCTGCCATACGGCCGTCGTCGACGGCAAGGTGATTGAGGGCCACGTCCCCGCCCCCGCCGTCAACGCCTTCCTGAAGACGCCGGGCGCCTCTCGCGGCATCGGCGTGGGCGGCATGCCGACCGGCTCGCCCGGCATGGAGGCCCCCGGCTACGCCCCCGAACGCTACGACGTCATGCGCTTCGGCGGCGCCGCCGGCCCCTTCATGACCTTCGAGGGCGCGAACCCGATTCGCCGCTAAAGATCAAAGGCCCCGCCGGTTCGCCAGCGGGGCCTTCTCGTATCAGTCCCGGACCAGCCCGCCGTCGACCACCAGGTTCTGCCCCGTCACCGCCCGGCTCCACGGCGAGGCGAAGAACAGCACCGCATCAGCGAACTCCTGCGGCGTCGTCACCGAGCGCAGCGGCGTCATGCCGGCGATCAGGTCGAACACCGCATCCGGCGTGGCCGCGCTGGCGTCCGTGGTCCGCAGCAGACCACCCGAGACCATGTTGACCGTGATCCCCGACGGACCGAGATCCCCCGCCGCCGTCCGCGTCAGGCTGAGCAGAGCAGCCTTGGCGGCGGTGTAGTCGTGATAGGGCACGACCGGATTCTGGAACAGGTTGGTGCCGATGTTGACCACCCGGCCGAACTTCTGCGCGCTCATCCCCGGCGCCGTCGCCTGGATGACGTTCAGCGCGCCGTGAATCACGGTCGAGAACTGACGCGCCATGTCTTCCCACGGAATGTCGGCCATCTGCGCGCGGGAGTCGCCGTTGAAGCTGTAGTCCAAGGCGTTGTTGACCACGGTGCTGATCGGGGCGCCGAAATGGGCCTCAGCCCGAGCGACCATGGCCTCGACCGCCGCCCGGTCCGTCACGTCAGCCTGGATGGCGATCGCCCGATCGCCCAGCTCGGCCGCCAAGCCTTGCGCCTGCTCGCCGCTGTTGCGCCAGTTGATCACCACCCGCGCGCCCTGCCCGGTAAAGGACCGCGCCGCCGCCGCGCCGACGCCGCGCGCGCCGCCGGTGATGAGAACGATCTGATCGCGGATTTCCATGGGGCCTCTCCTGAACTCGAAACGGCCGAGCCATAGGCCGCCCACCCTCCCCCGTCATCCCGGAAAGGGCGCAGCCCTTATCTGGGACCGCAAGAAGCGCCGCCTTTCTCTCACCCCCTCATAGAACGCAGGTTGCATTTAGCAATATTCCTAATTAGTCTCTTTCCTATGAACAGCCTGTTCAAAGCCCTGTCGCATCCGGTGCGTCGCCGCATCATCGCCATGCTGCGCTCCGGCCCCCTGTCCTCGGGCGAGATCGCCGCCGCCTTCGACATGAGCTGGCCGACCGTCACCGGACACCTGAACGCGCTCAAGGAGGCCGAACTGGTAAGCACCGAACGCGACGGCCAGTCGATCCGCTACCGGCTGGAGATCTCGGCGGTCGAGGAAGCCCTGGCCTTCCTGATGGACCTGAGCGGAACGGGCAAAACGGGCGAGGAGAAAGCGCCATGACGAAGAAGCTCACCCTGGCCGACACGGTCGCCGCCATCGTCTCGCTCCTGATCCTCACCGGGGCGGCGTGGATCGCGGTCTATGGCCCCGAAACCCCGATCCCGGTGCACTTCGACGCTGCCGGACAGGCTGATCGTTACGGCAGCCGCCATGAGCTCGCGGCGGTTCTGGCAGGACTGGCCTTGCTGAACCTGCTGGTCGCCTGGATGACCGGCCGGCAAGCCGAAACCGTCGCCGACCCGATCCGCCGGAAGGGTCTGCGGCGCGGCCAATGGCTGTCGATCATCATCATGGGGGCGGTCGCCGCCTTCATCGCCTGGGCCAGCCTCGGCCCCGCCGCCGCGTCGGGGGTGAGCCATCCGGGCGTCGCCATGGCTTTCACCGCCTTCATCCTGCTGGTCACGGGCGCGGTCCTGGGCCGGGTCAGCCCCAACCCCTTCATCGGGGTCAAGACGCCCTGGGCCTACAAGTCTAGGCTGGCGTGGGACCGCTCCAACCGCCTGGCCGGTCGGTTGATGTTCTGGCTGGGAGCGGTCGGCCTGAGCGCCAGCCCCTTCATCCCCCAGCCGGCCGGCCTGATCACCCTGCTCGTCGGCGTCCTGATCGCCGCCCTTTGGTCGGTGTTCGAGAGCTGGCGCGTCTGGCGCACCGATCCTGAACGGCAATCCTTCTGATTTCACGCCTCTCGAGACGGAGACAAGCATGCTGACCCTCGCCGCCGCCCTGCTGCTCTCGCCGGTTTCGACGCCCGTCGAACTGGCCTCGACGCCCGCCGCCCTGCACGGAACCCTGCTGACGCCGGAAGGCCAGACGCGCGCCGCCGCCGTCATCATCGCCGGCTCAGGCCCGACCGACCGCGACGGAAACAGCCCGCAGTTCGGCATCCGCGCCTCGACCTATCGGCTGCTGGCCGAGGGGCTGGCCGAACGCGGCGTCGCCACAATTCGCATCGATAAGCGCGGCATCGGCAGCAGCGCCGCCGCCGGTCCGGCCGAGGCCGATCTTCGCTTCACCACCTATGCCGACGACGCCCGCGCCTGGGCCGCCGAGGCGGCGGCGAAGACCGGCCAGCCCTGCGCCTGGCTGATCGGCCACAGCGAGGGCGCGCTCGTGGCTCTGGCCGCTGTCGCAAACGGCGACGACAAGGTCTGCGGCCTGGTTCTGCTGTCCGGCGCCGGGCGTCCGGCGGGCGTGGTCCTGCGCGAACAGCTGGCCGCGGGTCTGCCCGAACCGCTGAAAGCCCGCGCCTATGAGGTTCTGGCCGAACTGGAGGCCGGCCGCACCGTCGCCGATCCCCCCGCCGAACTAGCCGCCCTGTTCCGCCCCTCGGTCCAGCCCTACCTGATCTCGTGGCTGGCGCTGGACCCGGCCAGGCTGGCCGCCGCCTATGACGGCCCCGTCTTCATCGGTCAGGGAAGCACCGACATTCAGGTCAGCGTCGCCGACGCCGAGGCGATCAAGGCCGCCCAGCCCCGCGCTGAGCTCGTCGTCTGGGACGGCGCCAATCATGTGCTGAAGACCGCGCCCGCCGACCGCGCCGCCAATGTCGCCACCTACATGGACCCGGCCCTGCCCCTGGCGTCGGGCGTGGTCGAGGCCGTGGCGGGGTTTGTGTTGAAATGATCCCCTTCTCCCCTTGAGGGAGAAGGTGGTCCGTCAGGACCGGATGAGGGGTGTCGGCGTGATGTTT
>DAIOID010000119.1:6390-9969 GCA_036744355.1 Brevundimonas sp. | reverse complement strand
TCGGCGTGCTCGCCCTGGACCGTGTTCACCGTCACCGGACGGGCGCGGCAGAACAGGCGGCCTTCGTCCAGCGCCAGGGTACGGAAGTCGTAGATCCATAGCTTGTGGCCGCGCGCCTGACCCGACAGGGCCATCAGGAAGGTGGTGTCGGACTCGACGTTCACCGCCTCGAGCGGATCCATCTGGATGGCGACTTTGAGCATAAGAGGTCCTTAGTAAGAGGCGCTATCGCTCGCGCCGCGGGCGCTCGCTGCTTGAGCGCCGAAACGCCTTGGCTTCCTACTTGAGGCTCGGGACCGCGCGCCGCAAGGCTTCAGTTCAGACGCATCCGCACCCGATCCATGCTGGCGCGGTGGGCGTCAGCGGGGCCGTCGACGGCGCGGGCGCGCGACAGGGCCTGCAACGCCCCGGTCAGGGCGCCCTGCTTCTCGCGCGCGGCGGCGACGTCCAGCCAGGGCCGGTGATCCTCGGGATCCAGCAGGGCGCGGCGCAGGGCCGAGCGCTCGGCGCCCTCATAGTCCTCGACCATCAGGGCGCGGGTGAACAGGACGTTCTGCAACCGGATCAGGGCCTGACGGTCGCTGACCGGGGCCATCAGCAGATCCAGGCGGTCGGCCACGTGCGGCGTCAGTCCGGCCAGCAGGGCGCGGCGCGTCAGTTCGCTGGGCAGGACCAGGCGCCCCTGGCTGAAGGGGTCCAGCGCCACGGGTCCCTCGGGCGTCTCGACCCGCAGCAGGACGTGGCCGGGAAAGTCCACCGCCGCCGCCTTCAGTCCCGCGCGTCGCGCCGCGTCGAGGTAGAAGACCACGAGCGCCGCCGACAGACCGCGCCGTCGCTCGGCTACGTCGATGACGTCGGTGTTGCCGGGATGGTCGTAGTTGAGCAGATCGCCGTTCAGCCGCAGGTCCGAGGCCATGGTCTCGGCCAGGGCGTCGTCGGGGCTTTCGTTGGCGGCGCGTTCCTTGACCCGCTGGGCGGCCTGATCGGCCAGCAGGCGGACCGGCTCGGGGTCGCGGAAGGGATAGTCGTGGATGGCGCAGGCGATGGCGCATTCGAGCAGCGGAAAGCCGTCGTCCTCGGCGGTTCCCGCCTTAGCCAGAATGATCTCGGCATCCTCGCGCGTCACGCGATGTCCGCTCCTGTGGTCGTCACCCCGCGAAGATGACGCGGAAATCGTCCGGGTGCCAGCGCCACCATATCAATCCGCAGGTTCAGTCCCTGCAACGAGGGTCGGCTGCGGGCCACGGCCGCCCCGGCGACGGCCAGTCGGCCATGCTGTTCCGGGCCGAGGGCGAGGATGGCGGCCTCAAGGGTTTGCCGCCGCTTGACCTCGACCACCGCCAGGGTGCGGCCGCGTCGGGCCAGGATGTCGATCTCGCCGCCCCGACCCTTCAGGCGAAAGGCCAGGATCTGATAGCCCTTGAGCATCAGCCAGATGGCGGCGATCCATTCGGCGGCGTGGCCTTCCCGATGCGACCGCCCGCCCAGCGTCCGGCGCCAGCCCGCTTTCGGCTGACGCGGCGGCGGGGAGGGCCGCAGGCGGGACTTCACCGGCCCTGCATTTCCAGCGCCCGCTTGTAGAGGGGCTTGCGCGGCAGGTTGAGCGCCTTGGACACCTCGGCGGCGGCCTCGCCCGGGGGCAGGCGGGTCAAGGCCTCGGCCAGGGCCGCGTCGGCGTCGGCGGCGCTGGCGACCTCGGCCTCGCCCGGCCCGACGACGACGACGATCTCGCCCTTGGGCGCGTCGCAGCGCGGGTCGGCGGCCAGTTCGGACAACGTGCCGCGCACGGCCTCCTCATAGAGCTTGGTCAGTTCGCGGGTGACGGCGGCGGGGCGGTCGCCCAGCACCTCGGCCATGTCGGTCAGGCTGTCCTTCAAGCGCGGGCCGCTCTCGAAGAAGACCAGGGTCTGACGCCCGGTGCGCAGGTCCTCCAGCATGGTCTTGCGCGCTCCCGACTTGGGCGGCAGGAAGCCGGCGAACAGGACCCGGTCGGCGGGCTGCCCCGCCAGGCACAGCGCGGCCAGAAGGCTGGAAGCGCCGGGAATGGGATGGACAGGCAGGCCCTCAGCGATGACCGCACGGGCCACGACGTAGCCGGGGTCCGAGACCAGAGGCGTGCCGGCGTCCGAGACCAGGGCCACGACCTCGCCCGCCTTCAGCCGCTCGACGGCGATCTCGGCGGCGCGGGCGGAGGCATGGTCGTCGCAGCGTTCCAGCTTGGCGCGCAGGCCATAGGCGGTCAGCAGCTTGGCCGTGACGCGGGTGTCCTCGGCCAGGACCAGGTCGGCGGCGGCCAGAACATCCAGCGCCCGCAGCGTCATGTCGCGCAGGTTGCCGATGGGCGTGGCCACCAGATAGAGGCCGGGCGCGACAGAGCGCGCGGGTGGGGCGGTCGGCGGGAAAAGGGAGGCGTCTGACATCGGCGCGACCCTGCCAGCCTCGGCCCTTCGGGTCTAGGTCGCGCGCCTAGGTCAGCAGGGCTTTCAGCACGGCGTCGAGCAGGGGCCGGCCCCGCGCCGTGGCGGCGACGCGGCTGTCTTGGTGACTGAGGAAGCCGTCACCGATCAGATCGGCCAGCGGCCCGGTCGTCTCGGACAGACCGAGCGTGTGCATCAAGGGCAGGGGCACGCCCTCGACGGTGCGCAGACCCAGCAGCACCCGTTCCTCGGCCGCGCCCGGCGCATCCAGCGCCTCACGCTCAGCCCAGGGCGCGCCGGCGGCGACGCCCGCGACATAGTCGGCGATGCGGCGATGGGCGACGGTGGCGTTGCGTTCGCCCGCCAGCGTCAATCGCCCGTGGGCGCCGGGACCGAGGCCCAGGTAGTCGCCGCCGCGCCAGACGTGCAGGTTGTGGCTGGACCGGCCCGCGACGTCGCGGGCGTGGTTGGACACCTCATAGGCCGCAAACCCCGCGCCCTCGAGCACGCTCTGCGTGGCCTCGTAGAGGGAGGCGGCCAGGTCCTCGTCGGGCGGGGTCAGGGTTCCGCGCGCGAAAGCCCGGCCAAAGGCCGTCGTCGGCTCTATGGTCAGTTGATAAGGCGAGATGTGCTCGAACCCCAGGTCCAGCGCCGTGGTCAGTTCCGCTGTCCAGTCGGCCACCGACTGCCCCGGCCGGGCGTAGATCAGGTCGATCGACAGACGCGGGAAGGCTCTGCCCGCCGTCTGAACTGCGCGTCGCGCCTCCGCCGCCGAATGGTCGCGACCGAGAAATTTCAGGGCGGTGTCATCGAACGACTGCACCCCCATGGAGAGACGATTGATCCCGGCGGCGGCCAAGGCCGCATACCGCCCCGCCTCGGCGTCGGTGGGGTTGGCCTCCAGGGTGATCTCTATGTCTCCTGCCGGAGGAAACAGGGCCCTGGCGCGTGCAATCACCGCCGCCACGGCCTCGGGCGGCATCAGGGACGGGGTGCCGCCGCCAAAGAAGATCGAGGCCAGACGGCGCGGGCCGACCAGACGGCTCTGCGCCTCCATGTCCGTCAGGATGGCCTGGACCAAACCCGCCTGTTCCTCGACCCGGCCCCGGTCGCGCACGACGTTGAAGTCGCAATAGGGGCAGATGCGGGCGCAGTAGGGCCA
>DAIOID010000119.1:0-6290 GCA_036744355.1 Brevundimonas sp. | reverse complement strand
GCCGCGACCGACAGGCCGGAGTCGTCGGCCAGGGCCACCTCGCCCGAGGCCTCGGCCGCGTGGCGCGCCTTCAGCATGGCGTTGCCGACGAAGGTGCTCTCGGTCTCGTCCGGTTCGGGCAGGTTGAGGCTGCCGGCCGTGACGATCCTGTAATTTCCGTCCAGCAGGGCCTCGATCTCGCGCGCCTTGCCCGGATTGTGGGTCGCGGCCACCAACCGCATCCCTTTGATCAGCTTGAGATTCATGCGGTCACCTTAGTCCCGTCCGATGCATTGCGGAAGTTTAACATCGTTAAACGATATGTAACGTGCTTTTCGACGGGGTCGCCCCTATCTTCAATCTCAAGAACGGGGGTCGCACCGTTCAAACGAAGCGACAAAGACGCAACGTTCACCCAGCGACACAACAGAAACGCACGAAAATAGTGCAAACACGGAGAGATACGATGCAAGCGATGAAAACCTCGATCTGGATGGACCGCGTCGGCCACGGCTTCTTCAACGCCCTTCTGCTGGCCGCCCTGCCCACCGCCGCCATCGCCATGGTCGTCCAGAGCCTGTGATCCGGCTCTGGATCGTACCGGGGGCTTTGACGATCAGCATGAACACCGCGAAGAATAGCGCCGCGTGAGGGTTCGCCGGACCCCGCGCGGCGATCGCCGCCTGAACTCCCGGCCAGAGACCTGACTTCATGCACCTCCCGAAACTGGCTTCCATCGGGATTCGTGCGCCGCGCCTGACGGGCGGCAACCTGCGCACTCCCAATCTGCGCACCCTGGGGCCCGGCTCCGTTTCCAGCCTGCTGAAGATCGCGCTGGACGTCGCCTATGTCCTGCTGGCCCTGATCACCGGCGTGCTGCTGCTGCTCTGGGTCGCCTCCATCTTCATTCCGCTCGACAACCTCAACGTCACTGTCACCGACGGCGACAACGGCCGTCAGATTCCGCTGACCCGCCCGCTGCTGCTGTTCGGCGTGGGGGCCATGACCGCCTATTTCGGCGGCTTCCTGATGATCCTGCGCGGCCTGCGGAAGATCTTCCGCACCCTGACGCTCGGCGATCCCTTCCAGCCCGACAATGTGCGCCGCCTGCGCCAGATCGGCCTGATCCTGGCGATCGTGACCGGCGGCGTCTGGCTGGCGCAGGGCCTGGTGGCCGCCCGACTGGCCCCCGGCGTCATGGAGCCGCAGGGCGTCAGCGACCTGCTCACCCCCGTCTTCTCCATCCTCGTCGTCTTCGTCCTGGCGGAGGTCTTCCGCGAAGGCGCGCGCCTGCGCCGCGAATCCGAACTGACGATCTGATCTGGAAACGCTAAGCTCATCCCATGGCCATCCGCGTCCAACTCGACCGCATCCTTGCTGAACGGCGCATGTCGCTGACGGAACTCGCCGACCGCGTCGGCGTGACGGTCGCCAACCTGTCGATCCTCAAGACCGGCAAAGCCCGCGCCGTGCGCTTCACCACCCTGGACGCCCTGTGCCGCGAACTGGACTGCCAGCCCGGCGACCTGCTGGCGCATGAGCCCGGGCCAGGTTCCGATCTGGGCGATGTCTTCGACGACGAGGACTGAGGTGGCCCGCAAAGGCCCGCCGACCACTTCCGACGACGACAAACGCATCTGGGCCCGGGTGACCGGGACGGTGACCCCGCCCGCGCGCCGCAAGGCCGCCCGCGTGACCCCCGGCGCCGTCCTGCCCGATCCTGAAATTCTGCCGGTCGCCGCCAAACCCGCGCGCGGCGTCGCCGGCAAGAAGCGCAACGCCCCTGATCAGACGCCGACCTTCGAGGCTCTAGGGATCGTCGCGCCAACAAGACCTGCGCCGACCCGTGCTCGCCCCACCCCGGAGGAGCTGGAGCCGCGCCGCCAACGCCGCCTGTCGCGCGAACGCGATCCGATCGAGGCCCGCATCGACCTGCACGGTTTCGGCCGCTTCGAGGCCGAGGACCAACTGCGCGGCTTCCTGATCAGCTGCCAGATGCGCGGCCTGCGCTCGGTCCTGGTCATCACCGGTCAGGGGCGACGCGGCGGCGGGGTCATTCGCGGCTCGGTGCACGACTGGCTGACCGGCCCCCACCTGCGCGGCGTGGTGTCCGGCTTCGCCTCGGCCCACCGACGTCACGGCGGCGACGGCGCCCTCTACGTCACGCTGAAGCCGCGCTGAACCAGACTAACCCTGAGCGTTGCGGATCGCCGCCGCCCCGGCGACGGGCGCAATGGCCGCGGCGAACAGGACATAGGCGCCCAGCAGGGCCAGGGCCGACAGCGGATCGCCGCCGCCCGCCGCCCGCGTCAAGGCCCCCGCGCCGAACACCACCGGCGGAATGAAGAGCGGCAGGACCACCACCGCGATCAGCAGGCCGCCGCGCTTGGCTCCGAGCGCCAGAGCCGCCCCCAACGCCCCGGTGAAGGCGAAACCCAGACCGCCGATGGCCGCCGCCAGCGCTGTCAGTCCGATCAGAGGAGCCGGCTGGCCCAGGGCCAGGGCGGCGACCGGCGCGGCCAGCGCCAGAGGCAGGCCGGTCGCCAGCCACTGGGCCAGAGCCTTGATCGCCACCGTCGCTTCCAGCGGCAGGGGGCCCAGCGCCAGCAGGTCCAGCGCGCCGTCCTCCAGATCGCGCTCGAACAGGCGCTCCAGCGACAGTAGCGAGGCCAGGGCCAGGGCCATCCAGCTGGCGCCCGAGGCCGCCGGGGCCAGGACGCGCGGGTCGCCGCCCGCCGCCAGCGGCAGGATGGCCGTCAGGCACAGCATGAAGCCGCAGGCCAGCAGGGGTCCGCCACCGCCGCCCCAGGCCAGCGACAGCTCGCGGCGGAACAGGACCCGCACGGCCCTCAAGACAGGCCTCCCAGGTCCAGATTGCGCGCCGGGACGGGCAGGGGGTCGTGCACCGCCGCCAAGATCATCCCGTCCGAAGCCAGATGCGCCGCCATCAGTTCGGCCGCGACCGCCCGCCAGCGCTCGTCCAGCGGGGCCAGGGGTTCGTCCAGCAGCCACAGGGCGCGCGGCGCGGCGATCAACCGGGCCAGCGACAGCCGCCGCTTCTGCCCCGCCGACAGCTTCCTCGTCTCCAGATCCAGCAGGGGCGCCAGCGACAGCCGCGTGACGGCGGCCTCGCGCGCGGCGGGCTCGCCGCCCAGCCAGGCGGTTTGGAAGTCGAACTCCTGACGCGCCGTCCGCGTCGGCTTCAGGCCCTCGAGGTGGCCCAGCAGATGGACGCCGTCGCGTCGCGCGACCTCCGGCTCCAGCGCCTCACCGCCCGCGCCGCCAAAAGTGATCGCGCCCGAATCCGGCCGAATGAAGCCCGCCACGGCCCGCAACAGACTGGTCTTGCCGGCGCCATTGGCCCCGGTCAGGGCCACGGCCTCGCCCGCCGAAAGGCGCAGCGACAGGCCCCGGAACAGGACGCGCTCGCCGCGTGACAGGCTCAGGCCCTCGATGTCGATCGTCTTCAGCATGGCGCCGCCAAGTTGCGAACCGTTCTCGATGTCCATGGCGCCGGTGTGGATACATGGACGGCTTCCCCGCACAGGACTATATCCGCAAGCGCCGCAGCAGGCTTTCGCCGCGCGCGCCTGGGACCTGTGCGCCCCGGCGTCCAGCGCGCGAAGGCGCAACCGAATTGTCGGGCGGCGTTAGTCAGAGGACTTCTCCATGCCGTCGATTGACAGCCTCAAGACCCGTCAGGACCTTTCGGTCGGGCGCAAGAAATACGCCTATTACAGCCTTCCGGCCGCCGAGGAAGCCGGTCTCGCCGGGATTTCCCGTCTGCCGCGCTCGATGAAGGTGCTGCTGGAGAACCTGCTGCGTAACGAAGACGGCGTCTCGGTCACCGAGGACGACCTCAAGGCCGTCGCCGCCTGGATCGAGAACAAGGGCGCCGTCGAGCACGAGATCGCCTTCCGTCCGGCCCGCGTCCTGATGCAGGACTTCACCGGCGTGCCCGCCGTGGTCGACCTGGCCGCGATGCGCGACGCCATGGCCAAGCTGGGCGCCGACGCGGCCAAGATCAATCCGCTGGTCCCCGTCGACCTGGTCATCGACCACTCGGTCATGGTCGACCACTTCGGCGACTCCAAGGCCTTCGGTCAGAACGTCGAGCGCGAGTACGAGCGCAACATCGAGCGCTACAACTTCCTGCGCTGGGGCTCCTCGGCCTTCAACAACTTCCGCGTCGTGCCGCCCGGCACCGGCATCTGCCACCAGGTGAACCTCGAGAACCTGGCCCAGACCGTCTGGACCCTGGACGAAGGCAAGAAGACCGTCGCCTATCCCGACACCGTCGTCGGCACCGACAGCCACACCACCATGATCAACGGCCTGGCCGTTCTGGGCTGGGGCGTCGGCGGCATCGAGGCCGAAGCCGCCATGTTGGGCCAGCCGATCCCGATGCTGATCCCCGAAGTCGTCGGCTTCAAGCTGACCGGCAAGCTGCCGGAAGGCGCGACCGCCACCGACCTGGTGCTGACCGTCACCCAGATGCTGCGCAAGAAGGGCGTGGTCGGCAAGTTCGTGGAATTCTTCGGCGACGCCATCGCCGGGATGACCATCGAGGATCAGGCCACCATCGCCAACATGGCCCCGGAATACGGCGCCACCTGCGGCTTCTTCCCGGTGTCGCGCGCGACCATCGACTATCTGACGGCCACCGGCCGCGACAAGGCGCGCGTCGCCCTGGTCGAAGCCTACGCCAAGGCGCAAGGCCTGTGGATCGACGAGACCTCGGAAGACCCCGTCTTCACCGACGTGCTGGAACTGGACATCTCGACGGTCGTGCCGTCGCTGGCCGGTCCCAAGCGTCCGCAGGACCGCGTTGAACTGACCGTCGCCGCCCCGTCGTTCGAGACCGCCCTGGCCGACGTCTTCGGCCGTCCGACCGACGCCGAGCGCGCCGCCGTCGAAGGCGAGAAGTTCACCGTCGGCGACGGCGACGTGGTCATCGCCGCCATCACCTCGTGCACCAACACCTCGAACCCCAGCGTCCTGATCGCCGCCGGTCTGGTGGCGCGCAAGGCCCACGCCCTGGGTCTGAAGGTCAAGCCCTGGGTCAAGACCTCGCTGGCCCCCGGCTCGCAGGTCGTCACCGACTATCTGACCGACGCCGGCCTCCAGAAGGATCTGGACGCCATGGGCTTCAACCTGGTCGGCTATGGCTGCACCACCTGCATCGGCAACTCGGGCCCGCTGGACCCGGCCATCTCGAAGGCGATCAACGACAACGGCCTGGTCGCGACCTCGGTCCTGTCGGGCAACCGCAACTTCGAAGGCCGCGTGAACCCGGACGTCCAGGCCAACTACCTGGCCTCGCCGCCGCTGGTCGTGGCCTACGCCATCGCCGGTTCGATGCGCATCGACATCACCAAGGATGCGATCGGTCAGGACAAGAAGGGCAAGGACGTCTTCCTGAAGGACATCTGGCCGACCTCGCAGGAGATCGCCGACATCCAGAAGAAGTCGGTCACCCCGGCCATGTTCGCCAAGCGCTACAAGGACGTCTTCAAGGGCGACAAGCACTGGCAGGCCATCAAGGTCACCGGCGGCCAGACCTATGAGTGGGATGATGCGTCCACCTACGTCCAGAACCCGCCCTACTTCGAGGGTCTGTCGATGGAGCCGGCCCCGGTCAGCGACATCGTCGAAGCCCGCATCCTGGGCATCTTCGGCGACAGCATCACCACCGACCACATCAGCCCGGCCGGTTCGATCAAGAAGGCCTCGCCCGCCGGGGTCTATCTGACCAACCACGGCGTCGACGCCCTGGACTTCAACAGCTACGGTGCCCGCCGCGGCAACCACGAAGTCATGATGCGCGGCACCTTCGCCAACATCCGCATCCGCAACAAGATCACCCCGGACATCGAAGGCGGCGTCACCAAGCACTTCCCGTCGGGCGACACCATGTCGATCTATGACGCGGCCATGCGCTACCAGTCGGAAGGCCGTCCCCTGGTCGTCTTCGCCGGCAAGGAATACGGCACCGGCTCGTCGCGCGACTGGGCGGCCAAGGGCACGCGCCTGCTGGGCGTCCGCGCCGTCATCGCCGAAAGCTACGAGCGCATCCACCGCTCGAACCTGGTCGGCATGGGCGTGGTGCCGCTGCAGTTCAAGCAGGACGGCTGGCAGAAGCTGGGCCTGACCGGCGAGGAGATCGTCACCATCCGCGGCCTGACCGACGCCAACATCGGCAAGCTGAAGCCGCGTCAGGATCTGTGGGTCGAGATGTTCCGCCCGTCGGACGGCAAGATGGCCCGCTTCCCGGTCCGCTGCCGCATCGATAACCAGACCGAGCTGGACTA
>DAIOID010000118.1:3637-9997 GCA_036744355.1 Brevundimonas sp. | reverse complement strand
CTGCGCTGGTCAACACGGGCCAGGATGGCGGTCGCGGAAACGGATGGGGCCAGGGTTGGAAAGCCTCGTGTCGACATGTCGTCGGGTCCGTTCAATCCGATCTCGTTGAGCGTGATCGGGACCAGACGCACCTGGCGACAGCGCTGATCTTCGAAGGTGCAGTCGGCGATGACGCTCTCCCAGGATTCAGGCGGATAGGCGCCTATCGGTTTCTCGGTCTGGAAGAAGAAGTTGCCGAGGCCGTAGAGCAGGGGCGCGCCGCGATAGACCTCGATCCCCTGCACCACGGGGGCGCCGTGGCCGGCGAAGACGGCGGCGCCGGCGTCGATGCAGCGGCGGGCCAGGGCGCGCTGCCAGTCGGGAACCTCGGCCATGTCCGGCTCCCAGTCGTGGTTGTGCTGATAGGCGATGACGACCTGGGCCTGACGGCGCGCCGACTGGATGGCGTTCAGGATGCGCTCGACGTCCTCGGCGACAGGCTGGCCGGAGGCGTCGCGGCGCAGTTCGTTGACGCCAGGGCGCTCGGGCGTGGCGGCTCCGCCGGGGCGCACCTTGCCGGTGGCGAAGGCGACCAGGCCGACGGTTCCGGCGCTGGAGCCGGCGTAGGCCGGGCTTGAGGCGGCGGCCAGATCGGCGCCGCTGCCGGTCGAGGGCAGGCCCGCCGCACGCAGGGCGCTGACGGTGTCGAGGACGCCGCCCGCGCCCAGGTCGAAGGCGTGGTTGTTGGCGGTGGCCACCAGATTGACGTTGGCCGCCTTCAACCCCTCCAGCATTTCAGGGCCGGCGGCGTGCAGGGTCAGCAGTTCGCGCGTCGGTGCGCCCGCATTCGGCCCCCGGACGACGGTTTCCAGATTGGTGAAGACGACGTGGCGGCGGGCCAGGTGGGCGGCGATGTCGGCGCGACCCGGCCATTGGTGGGCGGCGGGGGCGTGCTCGATCAGGGCCTGACCCAACAGGCTCAGCCGCAGGGCGGGCGCCTTGGCCCATGCCGGAACAGCCGCCATCGCCGCGCCCGCCGCCAGAAAGCCTCTTCGATCCATGCCGTCCTCCCCTGATCGATGACCATAAGAGCGCGGTTCGGTTTTCCGGTAGATCATGCCGCGAACGCATGGGCTGATACGAAACTGCAATATTGTTGCATTCGGTCTCGCGACCCGGCTCCTTCCGCCTCAATCGCACGTCTCGACCAAAAACAGGGACGGCGCAGGGCATTGGAAGATCGGGGAGTGACCATGACGGGATCGGTGAACGGACAGGCGCGACGCCTGCGGAACGGCGCGGCGCTGGCGGTGCTGGCCTGGGTGGGCGCAGGCGCGGCCTGGGCGCAGGATCAGGCTGCGGCGCCCCAGCCTGAGGCGGCCACCTCGGTCGACGAGATCGTCGTCACCGGTTCGCGCATCCAGCGCAAGGACGCCGACTCGGTCGGACCCGTGCTGACCCTGACCGCCGAGGACATCAAGAATTCGGGCGCCACCTCGATCGGCGACCTGCTGCAGAAGCTGCCGTCGGCGGGCGTCAGCCTGAACAGCAACGGCACGCAAGGCACCTCCTACGGCGCCTCCTCGATCAATCTGCGCTACCTCGGCGGGGCCGAGGGCAGCGGCAACCGCGTCCTGGTGCTGGTCGACGGCCATCGCTGGGTGGACGGCGTGGGCCAGCGGGGCTTCCGCGACTTCGTCGACCTGAACACCATGCCGCTGGGCATGATCGAGGGCATCGAGGTGCTGAAGGACGGCGCCTCGGCCATCTATGGCGCCGACGCCATCGCCGGGGTGGTCAACATCCAGACGATCCGCGACTTCGACGGCGTGCGTCTCAGCACCCGCTACGGTTCGACCGACCGCGGCGACGGCGAGCAGTTCCAGACCATCGCCAACTTCGGCAAGCGTTTCGACAACGGCGCCCTGGTCTTCTCGGCCAGCTATGTGGAGGACAGCCCGATCCTGACCGAGGATCGCGACCTGACCCGCACCAGCCTCGTCCCGGTCACGACCCCGGGCACCAGCCCCTATGGCCTCTTCGTCCTGCCGGGCCTGTCGAACAACGCCTATTTCGGCACCGGCGCGGGCTTCGGCTCCTCGGCCTCGCCGATCGTCGCCAACGGTCTGGGCGGCTATGGCGCGGGCGCCGCGGCCGATAACAGCTTCCACGTCGCCAGCCTGCCGGGCGACTACTACAACACCCAGGCTCAGGGCATCTATACGACCGGTCCCAGCGAGCGTTACGGCTTCTACGGGCGCTATCGCGGCGACCTGTCGGACAAGCTGTCCTTCCACGCCGAGGCCCTGTTCAACCGCCGCGTCTCGGATCAGATGTTCTCGCCGGTCCTGCTGGACATCGGCGGCACGTCGGGGACGATCCGCGGCTTCAGCCTGCCGTCGAACCACGCCTTCAACCCGTTCGGGACCGCCAACGGGGTGCCGACCGCCAACGCCCTGGCCTTCGGCGCCAATCAGGCCTGGCGCGTGCGCAAGGTGATGACGGACGTGGGCAACCGCGACAACGTCCAGGACGTGAAGACCTATCGCTTCGGCGCGGGCTTCGACGGCGAGATCAGCCTGTTCGGACGCGACTTCAGCTGGGACGCCTACGGCAGCTACGCCCGCAACGAGATGAAGTCCTCGGCGCTGAACGGGATCAACTACGAGAACCTGTTCCTGGGTCTGGGCAATCCGGCGACCTGCGCCGCGACCGCGGGCTGTGTCCCGGTCAACCTGTTCGCGCCGATGACAGCCGAGGCGGCGGAGTTCATCCGCTACACCACGCGCGAGACGAACAGCACCGAGATCTATGATCTGGCGTTCAATATCACTGGCGACGTCTATGAGCTGCCGGCGGGGCCTCTGGCCGTGGCGGCGGGCTATGAGTATCGCCAGAACAAGGCGACAGACGCGCCGGACCCCTACGTCAACGCCACGCCGAAGTACCTGTCGAGCGCCTACACCACCACCACCTCGCAGACGCGCGTGCCGACAACCGGCCAGTACAGCCTGCACGAAGCCTATCTGGAAGTGGCTGCGCCCCTGCTGCGCGACCTGCCGATGGCCCAGAGCCTGGATCTGAGCCTGGCCGCCCGCTACTCGAACTATGACACCGTCGGCGACGCCACGACGATGAAGGTCGGCATGGGCTGGCGTCCGATTCAGGACGTGCTGGTGCGCGGGACCTGGTCGCAAGGCTTCCGCGCCCCATCGATCCTGGAGCTGTTCCAGGGAGGCCGCGAAGTCAGCCTTCAGGTCATCGATCCCTGCAACGGCGGCGCCTCGGCCAACCCCAGCCTGCCGGGCTGCGTCGGCGTGCCGACCGGCTACAACCAGGCCAACTACAATCTGAACGGCCTGATCCCCGGCACGACCTCGGGCAATGTCGATCTGAAGCCCGAGACGGCCGACACCCTGAGCTTCGGCGTCGCGGTCAAGCCGCACTGGATTCCGGGTCTGAGCCTGACGGTCGACTGGTACGACATCAAGATCAAGGACGCGATCGCCTCCCAATCCCCGGCCCAGATCATGAGCCTGTGCGCCGTGCGCGGCGGGGTCTACTGCGACCTGATCACGCGCGACTCCTCGACCGGCGCGGTGCTGAACCTGGTGCAGGGCGCGCAGAACCTGAACGAGATCCGCACCTCGGGCGTCGACGCCACCGCGCGCTATGAGTTCAGCACCTCGATCGGGCGTTTCGCCGCCGTGATCGACGCCTCATATCTGAGCGAGTTCTCGACCGTCAGCCCTGACCCGGCGGGCGGCCCGGCCATCGTCGATGACCGCGCGGGCAAGGGCGACCGTTCGCGCTCGACCTATCCGCACTGGAAGGGCCAGACCTCGCTGCGCTGGAGCGACGGCCCCGCGAATCTCATGTGGCGCGGCCGATATATCGGCGAAAGCACTGATGTCGTGAACACGGTCAAGGACGCCAAGACCGACGCCGTCTTCTATCAGGATCTTGAGGCCGGCTATCGTTTCGATCGTTACGACACGACCCTGACGGTCGGGATCAACAACGTCTTCGACGTGATGCCGCCGGCCTCCTACGCCAACGCCCCGATCAACTTCGACATGTACACCTATGACGTGCGGGGCCGCAGCGCCTACGTTCGCCTGGGCTTCCAGTTCTAGGATCAGGCGTTTCTCATGACGGACACCGAGGCTCCGCCGGCTGACACGGGTCGGCGGAAACGCGGCTGGCTCGACCGGATCGAGGCGATGGGCAACGCCCTGCCGGATCCGGTCTTCATCCTGCTGTTCTGCATCGGCGTGCTGGTCGCCGCCTCGGTGGTCGCCGACTGGACCCAGTGGAGCGCCTTCAACCCGGTGACAGGCGAGCGGCTTCAGGCCCAGAGTCTGTTGTCAGAGGCCAATGTCGCCCGCCTGCTGGTCGACATGCCCAAGACCCTGACCAGCTTCCCGCCTCTGGGACTGGTGCTGGTGGTCATGATCGGCGCGGCGGTGGCCGAGCGGTCGGGCCTGTTCGCGGCCCTGCTGGGCGGCGGGGTGAGGCGGCTTCATACGCGCTTCCTGACGCCCGCCATCTTCGTCATCGGCCTGTTCTCGCACCATGCCTCGGACGCGGCCTATGTGGTGCTGATCCCGCTTGCCGCCCTGGTTTACGCCAAGGCCGGGCGGCATCCGCTGGCGGGGATCGCCATCGCCTATGCCGGGATATCCGGCGCCTTCGCGGGCAATGTCATCCCTGGTCAGTTCGATCTTCTGATGCTGGGCATAACGGCGCCGGCGGCGCAGCTGCTGGACCCGAACTTCACCGTCAATCCGCTGGGGAACTGGTGGTTCACCCTGGCCATCGGCGTGGTCTTCACGCCCATCGCCTGGTTCCTGACCGACCGGGTGGTCGAGCCGCGGCTGGGGCCGTGGAGCGGCGACAGCGCGGCGGGCGAGGCCGAGGCGGCGGGCCTCGGCGTGCTGGGCCCGGATCAGAAGCGCGGTCTGCGTCATGCCGGCGTCGCCGCCCTGCTGGTCGTCGGCCTGTTCGCCGCCCTGACCCTGTGGCCGGGGTTCAGCCCCCTGGTCGATCATGAGGCCGTCGGGCCGCGCCGTCTGGCGCCCTTCTACGGCGCCCTGATCGCCGCCTTCATGTTGCTGTTCGTCTCGACGGGCTGGGCTTATGGCGCGGCCGCCGGGACCATCCGCTCGCATCGCGAACTGGTGAAGATGATGGCCGAAGGTCTGAAGGGGATGGCCCCCTATATCGTCCTGGCCTTCTTCGCCGCCCACTTTGTCGCCATGTTCAGCTGGTCCAACCTCGGCCCCGTTCTGGCGGTCAAGGGCGCCGAGGGCCTGAAGGATCTGGCCCTGCCGCTGCCTCTGCTGCTGGTCGGCCTGCTAATGATGTCGTCGGTCCTCGACCTGGTCATCGGCTCGGCCTCGGCCAAATGGAGCGCCATGGCGCCGGTCGTGGTGCCCATGCTCATGCTGCTGGGCGTCTCGCCCGAGATGACGACGGCCTCCTATCGGATGGGCGATTCCATCTTCAACATCGTCACGCCTCTGGCCAGCAACTTCCCCCTGGTGCTGATCATGTGCCAGCAGTGGAAGCCGAAGTTCGGCGTCGGGTCGATGATCGCCCTGATGCTGCCCTACAGCGCCGCCTTCGGCGCGGCGGGGATGCTGCTGATCCTGGCCTGGGTCGGGTTCCAGCTGCCGGTCGGCCCGAGCGCGCCCGCCGCCTATCACCTGCCGACATCGCCTGTCGCCGCCAGCGCGCCCCTGCCAGCCGAGTCTGCCGTTCGATGACCGATCTGCCGCCCCTGTCCGGCGTGCGCGTCCTGCGCGACGTCATGATCCCCATGCGCGACGGGGTGCGTCTGGCCGCCGACGTCTACCTGCCTGAAGGCGAGGAGGGGCGTCTGCCCGCTCTGCTGGAACGCACCCCCTACGACCGGCGCGGGACCAATCACGCCGACCGCAGCGCCGCCGATCCGACGCCGCGCTCCAAGCCCGAGATCGCGGCCGAGTTCGCGCGCGGCGGCTACGCCTATGTCCTGGTCGATTGCCGAGGGCGCTACGGCTCCGAGGGCGTCTTCACCAAATACGCCAACGAGGCCGAGGACGGCTTCGACGTCATGGCCTGGCTGGTGCAGCAGGACTGGTGCGATGGCCGCATCGGCACCTTGGGCCTGTCCTACGGCGCGCACGTGCAGGCGGCGGCGGCCTGCCTGAACCCGCCGGGGTTGAAGGCGATGTTCATGGATTCAGGGGGCTTCTCCAGCGCCTTCCACAGCGGCGTGCGCCAGGGCGGGGCCTTCGAACTGAAGCAGCTGACCTGGGCGATGAAGCACGCCCGCCTGTCGCCGCTCAGCCGGGAGAATCCGGCGCGTCTGGCCGCCCTGAACGCCGAGGACGTGCG
>DAIOID010000118.1:0-3537 GCA_036744355.1 Brevundimonas sp. | reverse complement strand
CCGGGCCGGTCAAGCTGGTCATGGGGCCGTGGACGCACGGCCAGCGCTCGATCTCCTTCGCCGGGGACGTGGACTTCGGTCACGCGGCGTCGCTGGACGGCCATCTGGCGCCCGACTACCTCGCCCTGCGCCGCGCCTGGTTCGACCGCTGGCTGAAGGGCCAGGCCGCGCCCGACTATCTGGAGGCGCCGGTCAGCCTGTTCGTCATGGGCGGCGGCAGCGGGCGGCGCACGGCCGAGGGACGGCTGGATCACGGCGGCCATTGGCGGGCCGAGGCCGACTGGCCTCTGCCGGGCACGACCTTCACCGATTTCCATCTGCACGCCGACGGCGGCCTGTCGATCGAGGCGGCCTCGACCGGCGAGCGGGCCTGGCGTCACGACCCGGCCCATCCCGTGCCGACCATCGGCGGGGCCATGGCCTCGGGCGCGCCGGTCATGGAGGCCGGCGGCTTCGATCAGCGCGAGGCGCCGGGCCTGTTCGGCGCGAGCGTCATCGGCCGGGCCCTTGCCGACCGGGACGATGTCCTGGTCTTCCAGACCGAACCTCTGGAGCAGGCGCTCGAGGTGACGGGGCCGATCACGGCGCGTCTTTCGGTGTCGTCCTCGGCGCTGGACACCGACCTGATGGTCAAGCTGGTCGACGTCTATCCGCCCAGCCCGGACTACCCCGAGGGCTATGCCCTGAACTTGACCCACGGCGTGCTGCGCCTACGGTTCCGGGACTCCTTCGAGGCGCCGCGCCCGTTGGTTCCGGGTGAGATCTATGACGTCGAAATCCAGCTGTTTCCGACCAGCAACCTCTTCGCGGCCGGACATCGCATCCGCTTCGACGTGGCCAGCAGCAACTTCCCCCACTTCGACGTCAATCCCGGCACGGGCGCGCCGGCGGGCGAGCCCAGCGAGGCCGTGGTCGCGATCAACCGTATCCATGTCGGACCGGCCAATCCGTCGCGGCTGGTCCTGCCGATCATTCCGCCGCGCGGGGGCTGACTGATGGCGCTGGTCTCGGCCGGCGCCCGGCGTCCCATCCGGCTGCGCGCCATGCGCGCCTTCCGCGCCATCCTGCAGCAGGGCTCGGTGACCGCCGCCGCGCGCACCCTGGGCCTGACACAGCCCGCCGCCAGCCGACTTCTGGCCCAGCTGGAGCAGGACCTCGGGTTCGAGCTGTTCCACCGCGACCGGGGCCGCCTGGTCCCGACCCAGGACGGCCTGATCCTGTACGACGAGGTGGAGCGGGCGCTCGACAATGTCGATCGGGTGCAGGAGCTGGCCCGCGACATCTCGGATTTCCGTGTCGGCCAGCTGCGTCTGGTGGCGCCGCCCAGCTTCCTCGAGGCGGTCCTGCCGGACGTGATCACGGCTTTTCTCGATCAGTATCCGCGAGTCCATCTTTCGATCGATTCTCACGGGGTCGAGGCGGCCAAGAGCATGATCGCCTCGCGCGCTGTGGACGCGGGCTTCGTCAAGCTGCCCCTGAACCGCGACGACCTGGACGCCCGCACGGTCCTGATCAGCGAAACGGCCTGCGTCTTGCCCGCCGACCACCCGCTGGCCGCCTTGCCGGAGATCACGGCGCAGGATCTCAAGAACACGCCCCTGGTCCTGCTGGGCCAGGGACGACGTTTCCGCGCGCAGGTCGAGGCCGCCTTCGCCGAGGCCGGCGTCGCGCCTCGCGTCCGCGTCGAGACCCATACCGTCGCTTCATCCTGCGCTCTGGCGGCACGCGGCGTCGGCGTGGCCATCGTCAACGAACGCCTGGCCCAGGCCTATGTGCGCGAGCAGACGGTGCTGCGGCGGTTCACCCCGCATATCCTGCACGAGTACGCCTTCGTGGTCTCCAGCAGCGTAAAGCCTTCACGGCTGGCCGAGGCGTTTCTTGGTCTGCTGCTGGCCGCTCAGAATGGGACCGCTGACTAGTCATGAAGATGCAGCCGGCGCCGCGCGCGGACTGCGGCGGAAGGCTGGAAGCTCGGCATCGAACATGAAGGACGGAGCCCCCAGTGTGACACTGGAGGCTCCCTTGGGCTTTAGAACGAAACGCGGACGCCGACGCGGCCGGTGTAGTTCCTGTAGTCCTCGCCGGCGTCGGCCTTGGCCTCGACGAAGCCGGTCAGGCCGGTCTTCGAGGTGAAGGTCACGCCCAGCTGATACTGGCCGAAGGCGTCCACCGCATTGTTGTCGAATGCGCTGTCGGCTGCACCCGAGGTGAAGCGCACGCCGTCTTCGCCCGCCAGTTCCTGCACCAGATGGGCGCCCAGGTAGTAGGCGACCTGGCCTTGGGCCATCGATGCGGCGCCGCCGAGATGGGCGCCGGCCTTGGCGCGCAGGCCGTTCAGGGCTTCGAAGTCGATCACCGCGCCTTGCGTCGCCAGGGCGTCGAGGTCGGTGCGGCTGTAGGCCAGGCTGACCACGGGCTCGAAGAAGAAGGCCTTGGTTTCGATCTGGCCGTTGAAGCGGGCGCCGGTCTCGACCTGCAGGCCATAACCACGACCGTCGAGGTCTTCGTCATAGCCGGCCGTGGCGCTGCGGGCCTGGATGTCGATCAGGTCGTACTTGGCCAGGGCGTTGACGAAATAGCGTCCGCGCTGAACGCCGGCGTAGGCGCCCAGGTTGAAGCTCTTGTAGTCTGCGCTGTCGGCCTTGTCCTTGAACTCCAGCGTCGAGTCGACATAGCCGCCGGTCAGACCATAGGTCACGCCGGTGGCGCCGATCACGCCCAGATCAAGGCCCATCTGACCGCCCACGTGGTCCTGGCTGTAGGAGAGGTCGACGGATTGATCGACGCCGTTGCTGGCGCGGCTGAGGGTCTCGTCACGCTTGTCGGAGCCGCCATAGACCTGGCCCCAGACCCGACCGGTCGAGACCGCCTGGGCCGGATCGGGCAGGGCGGCGGTATGGGCCGACCAGGCGTCCGCCGACTGACGCCACAGGCTCTGGGCACCTTCGTTCAGCTTGAGCGAGCGGAAGACGGCGTCGCCTTCCGTTACGGCGATGAAGAAGTCGTCCGCCGCCACGTCATGACGCACGCCGTAGCGGGCGAAGCCCATGTTGGTGGTTTCCGCCGCCAGGGTGAAGGCGCCGGCGGCCGAACCGCCCGCGGCGTCGACCAGTTTCAGAACGGCGCCCGGCTGCAGCTTGGCGGCGGTCTTGTAGTTCAGGCTGATGGTGGTCGTGCCCGTGGCGCTGCCGCCGACGATCAGCTGGTCATAGGCCGGACCGCCGGTCGCACCCGCGTCCATGTCGAGCATCAGGCGTCCGCCCTGACCCACATAGTCGCCGGAGATCGTCAGTCGGTCGCCGACACGGCCGTCAGCCAGATCGATGGTTCCGGCGTTCATGAAGCGTTCGAGACGCGCCAGGGTCGCGTTGCCCTGCATCGTCACCGTGCCGTTGTTGACGAAACGGTCGTTGCCGCCGCCGAAGTCGCTGACGCCGGACAGGACGAAGCGTCCGGTGTTGTTGACGACGTCGTCGCCAGCGCCGAACTCGACGTTGCCGGTGATCAGGCCGCTGTTGTTCAGCGTCACTTCGCCCT
>DAIOID010000117.1:4355-10003 GCA_036744355.1 Brevundimonas sp. | reverse complement strand
TGTCGGCGGCGGCGGGCGGCGTCACCACCATCGTGGTCCAGCCCGACACCGACCCGGCCATCGACGACCCGGCCCTGATCGACCACATCCAGCGGCGCGGCGCGGCGCTCGATCTGGTCAACGTCCGCGCTGCGGGCGCCGCCACGCAAGGCCGCGACGGTCAGCGCATGGCCGAGATCGGCCTGATGCACGAGGCGGGTGCCCTCTACTTCACCGACGGCGACCGGGTCATCGTCAACACCCGCACCCTGCAAAGGGTGATGAGCTACGCCGCCGCCTTCAACGCCCTGATCGCCTGCCGCCCGGCCGAGCCCTGGCTGTCGGAAGGCGCCGTCGCCACCTCGGGCGAACTGGCCACGCGCCTGGGCCTGTCCGGCGCCCCCGCCATCGCCGAGCGCATCCAGCTGGAGCGCGACCTGGCCCTGGTCGAACAGACCGGCGCCCGCTTCCTGGTCGATCAGATCTCGACCGAAGGCGCGTTGCAGACCCTGGCCCGCGCCCGGGCCCGTGGCCTTGAGGTCTCGGCCTCGGTGTCGATCAACCATCTCTGCTTCAACGAGATCGACATCGGCGACTACCGGACCTTCTACCGGCTGGACCCGCCGCTGCGCGCGGAGAGCGACCGGCAGGCCCTGGTCGAGGCCGTCCGCGACGGCCTGATCGACGCCATCACCTCGGCCCATGCGCCCGAGCCCGCCGAGAACAAGCGCCGCCCCTTCGCCGAGGCCGCGCCCGGCGCCGTGGGTCTGGAGACCCTGCTGCCCGCCGCCCTGATGCTGCATCACGAGCACGGGCTGGATCTGCTGGACGTGCTGCGCCCGCTGACCCAGGGCCCCGCCGGTTTGCTGGGTCTGGACGCCGGCGTCCTCGCCCAGGGCGCGCCCGCCGATCTCGTCCTTTTCGATGCGGGCGCTCCGGTTGTGGTCGATGCGGCCACACTGCGTTCGAAATCGAAGAATTCGCCCTTCGACGGGCGTCGTCTGCAAGGCAAGGTCTTGCTCACGGTCGTTGGGGGACGCATCGTCCACGACGCACGCTAAACGGGAGCGAATCACTTGCAGGATCTGGCCGCACCGGCGCTTCTTACGCTCGGGCTTGTCGCGATTGGCGGATACCTGCTCGGTTCAATCCCGTTCGGGGTCATCCTGACCCGCGCTGCGGGCGCCGGGGACGTGCGCAATATCGGCTCCGGCAATATTGGCGCGACCAATGTCCTGCGCACGGGCCGCAAGGACCTGGCCATCGCCACCCTGATTCTCGACGCGGGCAAGGGCGCGGTCGCCCTGCTGATCGCGCGCTATCTGTTTGGAGAAGTCGCGGGCGCCATCGCGGGCGGCGCGGCCTTCATGGGCCACCTCTTCCCCGTCTGGCTGGGCTTCAAGGGCGGCAAGGGGGTCGCGACCTTCTTCGGCCTGATCCTGGCCGCCTGCTGGCCGCTTGGCCTGATGGCGGCGGCGACCTGGCTGATCGTCGCCTTCGCCCTGCGCTATTCCTCGCTGGCGGCCCTGGTCGCGGCCGCGCTGACGCCGCTCTACGCCCTGATGCCCTTGCCGCTGCTGGGCCTGCCCGCCCCTGCGCCCATTCTGGTCCTGGCGATCTTCACCGCCGTGCTGATCTATATCCGCCACCATGAAAACATCGCCAGGCTGCTGAAAGGCGCCGAGCCCAAGATCGGGGCCAAGAAGGCTTGACCCCTCTATCCGAAGCCGAGCGTTTTGCCCGGCTTCGGCTGGCCCGCACCGACCGCGTCGGTCCCGTGGCTTTTTCCCAACTTCTGCAACGCTTCGGCTCGGCTATGCGCGCGGTCGAGGCCTTGCCGGATCTGGTGCGCCGCAGCGGCCGCGAAGGCTACGCCCTGCCCGCCGTTGAGCGCGTCGAGGCCGAACTGGCGGCGGGCGAGCGTGTCGGCGCACGGCTGATCCTGCTAGGCGACGCCGACTATCCCGACACGCTGGCCGCCGTCGATCCGCCCCCGCCCCTGCTGTGGACACGCGGCGACGCCAGCCTGCTGTCGCGCCCCTCCGTGGGCGTGGTCGGCGCCCGCATCGCCTCGGCGGGCGGCCAGCGCATCGCACGCGGCCTGTCGCAACAGCTGGGCGAAGCGGGGCATGTCGTCGTCTCGGGTCTGGCGCGCGGCATCGACGCAGCGGCCCACCAAGGCGCCCTGCCGACCGGCACGGTGGCGGTTCTCGGCGGCGGCGTGGACGACATCTATCCCTCCGACAACGCCGATCTCTATCGCCAGATCGTCGAACAGGGCTGCATCGTCTCCGAGAGCCCCGTCGGCGCCCGCGCCCAGGCCCGCGACTTCCCCCGCCGCAACCGCATCATCTCGGGGCTGTCGCGCGGCGTCATCGTGGTCGAGGCCGAGATCCGCTCCGGCTCCCTGATCACCGCCCGCCTGGCCAATGAGCAGGGCCGCGACGTCTTCGCCGTGCCCGGCTCGCCGCTGGACCCGCGCTCGAAAGGCCCGAACGAGCTGCTGCGTCAGGGCGCCATCCTGTGCGAGGGGCTGGAAGACGTCGAGCGCGCCTTCAGCACCCTGCGGACCTTGCGCGAGCCACCCGGCGCCTCGCCCTTTGACGGCGCTCCCGATGATCTGGACGAGGCCCTGATCGAGCAGGTCGCGGCCCTGCTTTCGCCGACGCCCACGCCGCGCGACGAACTGGCGCGGGCGCTGCACCTGCCGATCGGCGTGGTCGCCGCCGCTCTGCTGGAGCTGAGCCTGGCCGGTCGAGCGAACCTGCTGTCGGGCGGCCTGGTCACCAGCTAGCCCCTAAGCCGCCGACGTTTCCCTGCGAGCCATGTCAGCGGCAATCTCCAGAGCGGACGCCAACTTCTCGTCGCCATCCCAACGCGCCATGCTCGCCAACTCCACCGCCATGGCGGCGACATACTCCCGCACGGGATAGTCGGCGGCATAGTCGCCAGAGCCGCGTTTAGGTGATCCTTCCATATCCGGCACGCTCAAGCCTCCTGACAATGAAGGCAGTAGGCACAACTTTTGGTCGCATCGCAAGCCTTGCAATCCCGCCTAGGATGCGACGATCAACGTCCCGATTGACTTCCAGAGCGACGCCAACCACGTTCGCGCCCCGATTTCCCGAACAGAGCGCCATGAATCTCGTCATCGTCGAGAGCCCCGCCAAGGCCAAGACCATCAATAAATACCTGGGCTCCGGCTACGAGGTGCTGGCTTCCTACGGCCATATCCGCGACCTGCCGTCCAAGGACGGCTCCGTCCTGCCCGACGAAGATTTCGCCATGCAGTGGGAGGTCGACGCCAAGGCGTCCAAGCGCCTGTCCGAGATCGCCGAGGCGGCCAAGCGCGCCGACCGCGTCATTCTCGCGACCGACCCCGACCGCGAGGGAGAGGCGATCAGCTGGCACGTTCTGGAAGTCCTGAACAAGAAGAAGGCGCTGAAGGACACCGAGGTCCAGCGCGTCACCTTCAACGCCATCACCAAGTCCGCCGTGCTGGAAGCGATGGCCAATCCGCGTCAGCTGGATATGGAGTTGGTCGAGGCCTATCTGGCCCGCCGCGCCCTAGACTATCTGGTGGGCTTCAACCTGTCGCCCGTCCTGTGGCGCAAGCTGCCCGGCGCCCGTTCGGCCGGCCGGGTGCAGTCGGTCGCCCTGCGCATCGTCGTCGATCGCGAGATGGAGATCGAGAAGTTCAAGGCTCAGGAATACTGGTCGGTCGAGGCCGATCTGGTCGCCGACAGCCCGCCCTTCACCACGCGCCTGGTCAAGCACGCGGGCAAGCGCATCCAGCGCCTGGACATCCCGACCCAGGAAATGGCCTTCGCCGCCCGCGACGCCATCCAGTCCGGCGACTTCACCATCAGGTCCGTCGAGAAGAAGCCGGCCAAGCGCTCGCCCGCCCCGCCCTTCACCACCTCGACCCTGCAGCAGGAAGCCGCGCGCAAGCTGGGCTTCACCGCCCAGCGCACCATGCAGGCGGCGCAGAAGCTGTATGAGGGCGTCGACGACACCGGCGGCCTGATCACCTACATGCGTACCGACGGCCTCTATGTGACGCCGGAGGGCATCGCCCAGGCGCGCGAGGTCATCAGCGACCGCTTCGGCCCCGCCTATGTCCCGGCCGAGCCGCGCTACTACAAGACCAAGGCCAAGAACGCCCAGGAAGCGCACGAAGCCATCCGGCCGACCAACATCGCGCGCCACCCGGATTCCCTGCGCCTCGAAGGCGACCTGCAGCGCCTCTATGAACTGATCTGGAAGCGCATGGTCGCCTCGCAGATGGAGAGCGCGCGTCTGGACCGCACCACGGTCGAGATCGAGACGCCCGACGGCCAGACCGGCCTGCGCGCCACCGGCCAGGTCGTGGTCTTCGACGGCTTCATCGCCGCCTATGAAGAAGGCCGCGACGAGAAGCAGAAGGGGGCCGAGGACGACGAGGATGAAGGCGGTCGCCTGCCCGCGCTGAAGGAAGGCGCCAAGGCCAAGGTCGAGGCCATTCGCACCGACCAGCACTTCACTGAGCCGCCGCCGCGCTTTTCGGAAGCCACCCTGGTCAAGAAGCTGGAAGAGCTGGGCATCGGCCGTCCCTCGACCTACGCCTCGATCCTGACGACCCTGCGCGACCGCGAGTACGTCCGCATGGACAAGAACCGCTTCTATCCCGAGGACAAGGGACGGCTGGTCACGGCCTTCCTCGAGCAGTTCTTCAGCCGCTGGGTCGAGTACGATTTCACCGCTGCGCTGGAGACCCAGCTGGACGAGGTGTCGGCGGGCGAGCTGGACTGGAAGGCGCTGCTGCGCAGCTTCTGGACCGACTTCCACGCTGCGACGCAAGCCGCGGGAGAGTTGCGCACCACGGCCATCCTCGACCATCTGAACGACGCCCTGGGCGCCCACATCTTCCCGGACAAGGGCGATGGCACGGACCCGCGCGAATGCCCCCTGTGCCACCAGGGCCAGCTCAGCCTGAAGACCAGCCGCTTCGGCGCCTTCATCGGCTGCTCGCGCTATCCCGACTGCAAATACACCCGCCCGGTGGCCTCGCCTGACGGCGCCGAAGGCGGTGCGGACGGCGGCGACCGCGAACTGGGCGTCGATCCGGCGACCGGCCAGCCTGTGCAACTGAAGATCGGCCGTTTCGGTCCCTATGTCGAAACCACGCCGCCGGGCGAGGAAAAGCCGAAGCGCTCGTCCCTGCCCAAGGGCTGGAGTCCGGCGTCGCTGACGCTGGATCAGGCCATGCGCCTGCTGGCCCTGCCGCGCGAAGTCGGTCCTCACCCCGAGGACGGCAAGATGATCACGGCGGGTCTGGGGCGTTACGGCCCGTTCGTCCTGCACGCCGGCACCTACGCAAACGTCTCGGACATCGACGAGGTGTTCGAGGTCGGCATCAACCGCGCCGTCGCCCTGCTGGCTGAAAAGCGCGCGGGTCGTCCCGGTCGCGGCTCGGCCACAGCGCCGCTCAAGGAACTGGGCGCCCACCCGGAAGACGAAGCCCCCGTCCAGGTCATGGCCGGTCGCTTCGGCCCCTATGTGAAATGGGGCAAGGTCAACGCCACCCTGCCCAAGGGCATGGCGCCGGAAGACCTGACGTTGGAAGCCGCCCTGCCCCTGCTGGCCGCCAAGGCCGGCGCGGCGCCGAAGAAGAAGGCGGCGGCCGCCAA
>DAIOID010000117.1:0-4255 GCA_036744355.1 Brevundimonas sp. | reverse complement strand
CGCGCCGTCAGGCGGCGTCCATCCGAAAAGACCGCGCGATAGCTGCCGTCCCGGTCAAACCAGTGCTTCACCCACGCGCCATCAGGATAGTGTGAGATCACGGTATTGCCGAAAGCTGATTCCATCTCCGCCCGGGCCGGCAGCGCCGTCGCGCAACAAGCAGCCAAGGCAAACGCAAGCGTTTTCATACGCATACGACAACCCTTCCCTTCCCCGTCGGCGAGATTACAGGCCAGTAAGCTTTTGCCAACCGTCTGGTTCCCGAACGGAAATACTTGACTGAGGCGTAGGGCCTTCCATATACCGCCGCAGGCTCGGGATAGGACTGGCGATGCGCGCCGCCCACTCGCCCACGAGGGGCGGTTCCGTAAGCTGAAGACGTTACGACGTTTCCTCCGTCCTCAAGGTTACATGACAGAATTCACCAAGCTGGGCCTTTCGGCCACGACCCTGAAAGCGGTCGCCGATACGGGCTACACCGAAGCCACCCCCATTCAGGCCTCCGCCATCCCCGTGGCCCTCGCCGGTCGTGACGTCCTGGGCATCGCCCAGACCGGCACCGGCAAGACCGCCGCCTTTACCCTGCCGATGATCGACCGCCTGGGCTCGGGCCGCGCCCGCGCCCGCATGCCTCGCGCTCTGGTCCTGGCCCCGACCCGCGAACTGGCCGACCAGGTCGCCGAGAACTTCGCCAAATACGCCAAGGGCACCAAGCTGAGCTGGGCCCTGCTGATCGGCGGCGTGTCGATGGGCGACCAGGTGGCCCTGCTGAACAAGGGCGTCGACGTCCTGATCGCCACGCCGGGCCGTCTTCTGGACCTGTTCGAACGGGGCAAGATCCTGCTGACCGGCGTCGAGATGATGGTCATCGACGAAGCCGACCGCATGCTCGACATGGGTTTCATCCCCGACATCGAGCGCATCTTCAAGCTGACGCCGCCCAAGCGCCAGACCCTGTTCTTCTCGGCCACCATGCCGCCCGAGATCACGCGCCTGACCACGCAGTTCCTCAAGGATCCGACCCGGATCGAGGCCTCGCGTCCGGCCATGACCGCCGACACCATCACCCAGTATCTGGTCCGCATCCCGACCAGCGACCCCAAGGCCAAGCGCACCGCCCTGCGCGCCCTGATCGAACGCTCGGACGTCAAGAACGGCATCGTCTTCTGCAACCGCAAGTCGGAAGTCGATATCGTCGCCAAGTCGCTGAAGACGCACGGCTTCGACGCCGCGCCGATCCATGGCGACCTGGACCAGTCGCTGCGCATGAAGACCCTGGCTGACTTCCGCGCCGGCGATCTGAAGATCCTGGTGGCCTCGGACGTCGCCGCGCGCGGTCTGGACATCCCCGACGTCAGCCACGTCTTCAACTACGACGTCTCGCACCATGCCGACGACTATGTGCACCGCATCGGCCGCACCGGCCGCGCCGGTCGCAAGGGCGAGGCCTACATGATCGTCACCCCGTCCGACGACAAGTCGCTGGATAAGGTGCTGAAGCTGATCAAGATGGAGCCGCAGGAGCTGACGCTGGACGGCATCGACTTCGCCTCCATCAAGGACCGCCCCCGCTCGGACGACTCGAAGGGCCGTGGACGCAGCCGCAGCGATCGCCCGCGCCCCATCCCCAAGAGCGACAACGTCGCCTCGATGGAGCCCATAGCCCGCGCCGCGCCCAAGGCCGAAGACGCCGCCGAGGAGGCTCCGCGCCGTTCGCGCAGCCGTCGCTCGACCAAGCCTGAAGCCGCGCCGGAAAGCCTGGGCGCCCCCGTCGCCACGACACCGGAAGCCGCGCCTGAAGTCGACGCGGCGGCGGTCAAATCCGAGCCTCAGCGTCGCGACCGCAACCGCGATCGTGATCGCGCGCCCCGTGAAGCCCGGAAGCCGGAGACGGCCAAGGACCAACCCTTGCGCGCCGCCAGCGGCGGTTTCGGCGACGACATCCCGGCCTTCCTGCGCCGCCCCGTGGTTTTTTCGGACTAGGGCGAAGCTTCCGTCCGTTTAACCGGTCATTACGGATCGATGTTCTAGTGTCCCCCAACTAAGAATTAGGGGCCCGAGAATCAGAATGACGGCGCAGGTCGAAACCGCCCTTCGGGGTCCGGAGGCTTATGCACTGGCGCACCGCATCGTGGACGCCATCCAGCAGGCCTCCGTCTGGCCGACCCCGCTGAATTTCGAACTGTGGCTGCACTACGTCAGCGACCCCGAAGGCCCGCTGGGCCGGGAGCTTCAACGTCTGCTGGCCGGCGACGTCCCCTTCACCGACGCCACGGCTGAAATGCTGGCGGCCGAGTTCCTGCCGCGCGGCCGTCTGTCCGAGGAAATTCGCGACGTCGGCGCCGTGCTGAACCGCGAACTGGCCGCCGTGGCCGAGGCGATCGACAACGCCCGCAAGACCCAGACCGCCTATGGCGAGACCCTGAGCACCGCGTCCGCCAAGATGCAGGACGCCGACGGTCCGACGGACCTGACCGCCATCGTCAGCACCCTGTCCAGCGCCACCCGCAAGGTTCAGCGCCACACCTCGGCTCTCGAAAAGCGCCTGGAATCCTCGAACCGAGAGGTCGTCCGCCTGCGTGAACACCTGGAACAGGTGCGTCGCGACGCCATGACCGACGCCCTGACCAACCTGGCCAATCGCAAGACCTTTGATGAGCAACTGGCGCGTCTCTGCGAAGAGGCCGAGACTGAGGGCAAGGGGCTGACCCTGGCCATCGTCGACATCGACCACTTCAAACGCTTCAACGACACCTGGGGCCACCAGACCGGCGATCAGGTGCTGCGTTACGTCGCCAGCGTCCTGGGCCGAATCGCGCGCAACCCGCGCATCGCCGCGCGCTATGGCGGCGAAGAGTTCGCGGTCATCTTCCCCGGCGAGACGCCCGGCACGGTAGAGGCGGCCCTGAACGCCATCCGCGAAGAGATCGGCTCGCGTTCGCTGCGCCGCCGCTCGACCAATGACGACCTCGGCGCCGTGACCATCTCGGTCGGTTTCGCCGAGCGCCGCGCCGGTGAGACCGCTCTCAGCGTTCTGGAACGCGCTGATGAAGCCCTCTACGCCTCCAAGCGCGGCGGCAGAAACTGCGTCACCAACGCAGAGCTGCTGACCCAGGCCGCCGCATAAGCCCTTGCTGACCGGCCCCCGCCTCGTGTCATAACGGCGGGATGAGAAGCTTCGCTTTCAATGTCGCCTACTGGACCCTGTCCATCGTCTATTGCCTCGCTGCGGCCTTCGCCGCCCTGGCGCCCGGCCGACGCGCGACCAGCTGGATCATCCGCCGCTATGTGCGCCGCATGGTGCAGGCCATGGCCCTGTTCGCCGGCATCCGGCTGCAGGTGCGCGGCAAGGAACGTCTGCCGCAGGGCGGCTTCATCGTCGCCTCCAAACATCAGAGCTGGGGCGACGGCTTCGCCACCTATGACCAGTTCGACGACCTGGCCTTCGTCACCGGCGACCATCTCGAGAAGTTCCCGCTGCTCGGCACGGTGCTGACCAAGCTCGGCGCAATCGTGGTCAACAGCTGCGGCGGCCACACGGCCCGCGCCGCGCTCAAGGAACGCGCCGCCGACGCCCACAAGGAGGGCCGCAAGATCCTCATCTACCCTGAGGGCCATCTGGCCAAGGTCGGCGAGAAGTTCCGTTATCGTTCGGGCGTCTGGCACATGTACCGCGACTTCGACATGCCGGTCGTGCCCCTGGCCACCAACCTCGGTCTGTTCTGGCCTCAGGAGGAAGTTCGAAAGACGCCCGGAACCGCCACCCTGGAGTTCCTCGAGCCGATCCCGACCGGCCTGCCGAAAGAAGAGTTCCTGGCCCGTCTGGAGGCGGCCATCGAAGGCAAGACCGCCGAACTGATCGCCGAGGCGACAGGTCGCCCCCTGACGCCCGCCGTCCAAGTCCCCACGCCGCACGAAGTCGCGCTCGCCACAGCCGCCGCCTGAGCCGCGCAGTCTTTTCTGATCGAGATCGCCTCCATCCAATTTGTTCTTGATTTGTTCCGAAGTCATGCCATCCTGCTCGCATGAGAACGGCGATGAAAGGACGCGGCGCACGCTCCAACGACTCGGGCCGGTATGAAGCCGACCGGCGCGAGGGATTCGACGACGGCTGGACGGATCAGGACGAAGCGGTCGCGCCGCTGCGCACCACCCTCTCGCCGGAACACGCGCGCACCATCATCGCCAGGAACACCAGTCCCGACGTCGGCTTCGATCGCTCCATCAACCCTTACAAGGGCTGCGAACATGGCTG
>DAIOID010000116.1:2467-10015 GCA_036744355.1 Brevundimonas sp. | reverse complement strand
CTAGGGGCACCGCCCTTGGGGCGGGGGGCAGGGCCCCCGCCGCTATAGCCCGAAGCTTAGGCGCGCAGGGCCTCGACGCCGGGCAGGACCTTGCCTTCCATCCATTCCAGGAAGGCGCCGCCGGCGGTGGAGACGAAGGTCATGTCGTCGGCCGTGCCCGCGTGGTTCAGGGCCGCGACGGTGTCGCCGCCGCCGGCCACGGCGACCAGCTTGCCAGCCTTGGCCAGTTCGGCGGCGTGCTTGGCCGCGGCCACGGTGGCCTTGTCGAAGGGCGGGACCTCGAACACGCCGAGCGGGCCGTTCCAGATCAAGGTCTTCGACAGGTCCATGGCGCGGGCCAGGCGGGCGACGGTCTCAGGACCGGCGTCCAGGATCAGGTCGTCGGCGGCGATGCGGTCCAGGGCGCGCACGCCCGACTCGATGCCCGGCTTCACGCCCTTGGCGACCACGACATCGACCGGCAGCAGCAGCTCGCAGCCCTTCTGGCGGGCTTCCTCGATGATCTCGAGCGCGGTTTCGGCCAGGTCCTTTTCGCACAGCGAACCGCCGACATCGACGCCTTGCGCGTGCAGGAAGGTGTTGGCCATGCCGCCGCCGATGGCCAGGTAGTCCAGCTTGGCGACCAGGTTCTTCAGCAGGTCCAGCTTGGTCGAGACCTTGGCGCCGCCGACGATGCCGATGACGGGCTTCTGCGGATTGCCGAGCGCCGCGTCCAGCGCCGACAGCTCGCGGGCCATGGCGCAACCGGCATAGGCGGGCAGCAGACGGGCCAGACCCTCGGTCGAGGCGTGGGCGCGGTGCGCGGCCGAGAAGGCGTCGTTGACGTAGAGGTCGCCCAGTTCCGCCAGTTGGGCGGCGAAGGCCGGGTCGTTCTTTTCCTCGCCCTTGTGGAAGCGGACGTTCTCCAGCAGCAGCACGCCGCCGGCGTCCAGGTCAGCCACGGCGGCCTTGGCCTCGTCGCCCACGCAGTCGTCGGCGAAACGGACGGGGCCGTGCAGCAGCAGCTCCAGCGGCTCGACCACGGGGCGCAGGCTCATGGCCGGGACGCGCTCGCCCTTGGGCCGGTCGAAGTGGGCCAGCAGGACGACCTTGGCGCCGGCTTCACGCAGACGGTGGATGGTCGGCAGGGCGGCCTTCAGACGGGTGTCGTCGCTGACCTTGCCGCCCTCCATCGGCACGTTGAAGTCCACGCGGACCAGAGCGGTCTGGCCGGACAGGTCAGCGGCGTCGTCGAGGGTGCGGAAGGTCATGGAGTATCTCTGTTCTTCCTTCTCCCCTCGTGGGAGAAGGTGGTTCGCGGAGCGAGCCGGATGAGGGGGCGGTGAACCAGACGCGGCGACTGAGGGCGGGAATGACGCCGACCGAGGCGGCGATGTGGCGTATCCTGCGCGGTCGCGGCTTTGAAGACCACAAGTTCCGACGCCAGACGCGCATCGGACCCTGGATTGCTGACTTCTGTTGCTACGAACTCAAGCTGGTGCTCGAGATGGACGGGGGCGTGCATCGGCTGCGCGAAGCCGAGGACGCTGCGAGAGACGCCGACCTGAAGCGACGCGGCTTCACTGTCCTGCGCTTCGCCAATGAGGCCGTGCTGACGAATCCGAACCGGGTTCTGGATGCGGTCAGACATCATGTGGCGAAAAGGCCCCCTCATCCGTCAGGCTCCGCCTGACACCTTCTCCCACGAGGGGAGAAGGGTCTGTAAGCGGTGTTCCTGCTTAAAGGAACTTGGCCATCACCAGGGCGGTGTCGGCCATGCGGGTCGCGAAGCCCCACTCGTTGTCGTACCAGCTGAGGACGCGGGCCAGCTTGCCGTCGATGACTTGCGTCTGCGGCAGGGCGGCGGTCGACGAGGCGGCGATGTGGTTCAGGTCCGACGAGACCAGCGGGTCGGTCGTGGTGAACAGGACGCCGTTCATGGGGCCGTCGGCGGCGGCTTGCAGGGCGGCGTTGATTTCCTCGACGGTGACGTCGCGGGCGGCGACGACCTTCAGGTCGACGACCGAGACGTTCGGGGTCGGGACGCGGATCGACGAGCCGTCCAGCTTGCCCTTCAGTTCCGGCAGGACCAGGCCCAGGGCCTTGGCGGCGCCGGTCGAGGTCGGGATCATGGACAGGGCGGCCGCGCGGCCGCGGTACAGGTCCTTGTGCATCGTATCCAGCGTCGGCTGGTCGCCGGTGTAGGCGTGGATGGTGGTCATGTAGCCGCGCTCGATGCCGAACAGGTCGTTCAGCACCTTGGCCACCGGGGCCAGGGCGTTGGTGGTGCACGAGCCGTTCGACACGACGATGTCGTCGGCGGTCAGGGTCTCATGGTTGACCTTGAAGACGATGGTCTTGTCGGCGTTGTCGGCGGGGGCCGAGACCAGGACGCGCTTGGCGCCGGCCTTCAGGTGGGCCGAGGCCTTGTCCTTCGAGGTGAAGATGCCGGTGCACTCGAAGGCGATGTCGACCTTCAGTTCGGCGTGCGGCAGGTTGGCCGGGTCGCGCTCGGCCGTGACCTTGATCTTGCCGGTGCCGACGTCGATCCAGTCCTCGCCCGAGGTCACGGTGCCGGGGAAGCGGCCGTGCACCGAGTCATAGCGCAGCAGGTGGGCGTTGGTCTCGACCGGACCCAGGTCGTTGATCGCCACGACCTCGATGTCCTTGCGGCCATGCTCGACGATCGAGCGAAGCACGAGGCGGCCGATGCGGCCGAAGCCGTTGATGGCGACGCGAACGGTCATGGGGAGGTCTCCTGAGCAAGGACGGTTTTTAGTTGGATGCCTTCTCGGACTATCGGCGTCACGATTCAACCCCGCGCCCGTAACAAGGTGTGATCGGGTGTAACCGTTCTGGCGTTCAGCAGCAGCGGAAGGCGCCGCCGGCCCCGAAGCGCCGCGCTTCGTGCAGGCGGAAGAAGGCGGTGCGGTCCAGCGGCGGTTGCTCTGGATGCGTCGCTTCGGCGTGGGCTACATAGACCTCATAGTCGGGCTGGCCGACCATGAGGCTGGCGGTGCGGCGGGCGTCCTTGCCCCACCGCACCAGGGTGTCGCGGCAGACGCAGAGCAGGTCTGCGCCGCCAGCCGGTTCAGAGGGCCTAGGCACGGGCCGCGTCCATGGCTTCGTCCTCCAGCGTCAGCTCGTGGGCGGCGGGCTGCTCGACCACGGTGGGCTGGCTGTTCTGGCGGGCCTTGAGGCAGGCGCGCACGCCGTAAACCACCATGGTCAGGACCACGAACAGGAAGCCCGCCGTCAGCGCCGAGTTGACGTAGTCGTTGATGATGATGCGGTGCATGTCGCCCGCCGTCTTGGCCGGGGCCAGGATGTCGCCGGCGGTCAGGGCGTCCTGATACTTACGCGCATGGGCCAGGAAGCCGATCTTGACGTCGGGGTGCAACAGCTTCTGGAAGCCCGCCGTCAGGGTGCAGACCAGCAGCCAGACCGCCGGAACCGCCGTGGCCCAGGCGAAGCGCTCGCGCTTCATCTTGAACAGGACCACGGTGCCCAGGATCAGGGCGACGGCGGCCAGCATCTGGTTGGCGATGCCGAACAGCGGCCACAGGCTGTTGATGCCGCCGAGCGGATCGACCACGCCGGTGTAGAGGAAGTAGCCCCACAGGCTGACCGTCAGGGCCGTGGCCACGACGTTGGCGGTCCAGGACTTGGTCTCGCGCATCTTGGGCACGGCGACGCCCAGCAGGTCCTGGATCATGAAGCGGCAGACGCGGGTGCCGGCGTCGACCGTGGTCAGGATGAACAGGGCCTCGAACAGGATGGCGAAGTGGTACCAGAAGGCCATCATGGCCTTGCCGCCGATGATGCCCGACAGGATGTGGGCCATGCCGACGGCCAGGGTCGGGGCGCCGCCCGCGCGCGACAGGATGGAGTGCTCGCCCACGTCGCGGGCCAGTTGCTCCAGCTCGCCCGGGGTGATGTGGAAGCCCCACTGGGCCACGGCGGCGGCGGCGGAGGCGGCGTTGTCGCCGATGATGCTGACCGGGCTGTTCATGGCGAAGTAGACGGCCGGGTCCAGCACCGTGGCGGCGATCAGGGCCATGATGGCCACGAAGCTTTCGCACAGCATGGCACCATAGCCGATCAGCGGAATCTGGTTCTCGTTCTCCAGCAGTTTGGGCGTGGTGCCCGAGGAGATCAGGGCGTGGAAGCCCGAGACCGCGCCGCAGGCGATGGTGATGAACAGGAAGGGGAAGAGGGCGCCGGAGAAGACCGGGCCGGTGCCGTCAATGAAGGGGGTGATGGCTGGCATCTGCACATGCGGGCGCACGATCAGGATGCCGACGGCCAGGGCCAGGATGGCGCCGATCTTGAGGAATGTGGACAGGTAGTCGCGCGGGGCCAGCAGCAGCCAGACCGGAATGACCGAGGCGACGAAGCCATAGGCCATCATGGCCAGGGCCAGGGTTGTGCCCGACAGGGTGAAGGCAGGGCCCCAGAAGGGATCCGCCGCGATATGACCGCCGCCGATGATGGCGAGGATCAGCAGAACCACGCCGATGACCGAGACCTCGCCCACGCGGCCGGGCCGCAGATAGCGGGTGTAGAGACCCATGAAGATGGCGATGGGGATGGTGGCTGCGACCGTGAAGGTGCCCCACGGGCTTTCCGCCAATGCCTTGACCACGACCAGGGCCAGAACCGCGAGGATGATGACCATGATCATCAGGACGCCGACCTGGGCGATGATGCCGGGGATGGGGCCCATTTCGGTACGGACCATGTCGCCCAGCGAGCGACCGTCGCGGCGGGTGGACATGAACAGGACCATCATGTCCTGCACCGCGCCGGCCAGAACCGCGCCGACCAGAATCCACAGGACGCCGGGCAGATAGCCCATCTGCGCCGCCAGCACCGGCCCGACCAGGGGCCCTGCGCCCGCGATGGCCGCGAAATGGTGGCCGAACAGGACTTTGCGGGGCGTGGGCACATAGTCGAGCCCGTCGTTATGGCGCACCGCCGGCGTGGGTCGTTTCGCGTTCAGCCCCATGACCTTTCCGGCCAGATAGCGGGCATAGAAACGATAGGCGATGGCGTAGACGCAGAGCGCCGCGACCACGATCCAGACGGCGCTGATGCTCTCGCCCTGGTGCAGGGCGATGACGGCGAGGGCTATGGCCCCCAGTATGGCGATGGCGCCGAAAATCAGCGCGGTCCTGAGCTTGCCCATGACGAACGGTCCTCCGGGTCGGCTTGGGTGCGACCTTTCGTCATTTCTGGACCCATTAGGGTCCGGGCGCCAACCGACTAAAGTCGAAGGTCGGCGCCTTTATTTTACAGTCAGGCAAGCTTTGCCGCGGGTTTTGCGGGCGCTGGATGGTCGAAATCCACTCGCCGTCATCCTCGGGCTTGACCCGAGGATCGAGCGACGCGGCGCGCTCTCGATCGCCAAGGTCGCACAGGCGGATAATCCGATCCTCGGGTCAAGCCCGAGGATGACGGCGGTTCAGTGGTTCAGGGTCTGACCACCCGCACCTTGCCCGCCGCCTCGGTCGCTCGCTCACGCGCCTGATCCGTGTCGGCGCCGCGGGCCAGGGCGACGCCCATGCGGCGACGCTCGAAGGCTTCGGGCTTGCCGAACAGGCGCAGGTCGGCGGTTGGCACCGACAGGGCCTCGGTCACGCCCTCGAACACCACGCCCTCGGCCTCCAGACCGCCGTAGATGACGGCGCTGGCGCCGGGCTCTCGCAGGGTCACGTCCACCGGCAGCCCGAGGATGGCGCGGGCGTGCAGGGCGAACTCGCTCATGGTCTGGGTCGCCAGGGTCACCAGGCCGGTGTCATGCGGGCGCGGCGAGACCTCCGAAAACCAGACCTCATCGCCGGTCACGAACAGTTCGACGCCGAAGACCCCGAAACCGCCCAGCGCATCCGTGACCTTGCCCGCGATATCCTGAGCGGCCTTCAGCGCAGCCTTGCTCATGATCTGCGGCTGCCAGCTTTCGACATAGTCGCCCTTCTGCTGGCGATGGCCGATGGGGGCGCAGAAGTCGGTGCGAACCGCGCCATCGCGCAGCGACCGCACGGTCAGCAGGGTGATCTCATAGTCGAAGGAGATGCGGCCCTCGACGATGACGCGGGTCGTGTCGACCCGACCGGACGCCAGGGCGTAGTCCCAGGCCTCGGCTACGGCGTCGGCGCGCTCGACATAGGACTGACCCTTGCCCGAGGACGACATGACCGGTTTGACGAAGCAGGGGAAGCCGACGGCCTCGGCGCCCGCCGCCAGTTCCTCGGCGCTGCCCGCAAAGGCGTAGGGACTGGTCGGCAGGCCCAGTTCTTCAGCGGCCAGACGGCGGATGCCCTCGCGGTTCATGGTCAACTGGGTGGCGCGGGCCGTCGGGATGACGCGGGCCATACCCGCCGCCTCGATGGCCGCCAGCACGTCGGTGGCGATGGCCTCGATCTCCGGCACGATCACGTGCGGGGCCTCGGCCATGATGATCCCGTTCAGCACCTGAGGATCGGTCATGGGGATGACGTGGCTGCGGTGCGCCACCTGCATGGCCGGGGCGTTGGGATAGCGGTCCACCGCGATCACCTCGGCGCCGAGGCGCTGCAGCTCGATGGCCACCTCTTTGCCCAACTCGCCGGAGCCCAACAGCATGACGCGCGTGGCGTGGTCGGTAAGCGGCGTGCCGATCTTCATGGGCTCAGGCTCCGGTAGCGGGTTCGATCAGGTCCCAGGCGTTGCCGTAGAGGTCTTCGAAGACCACCACCTTGCCATAGGCTTCGTGACGGGGCGTTTCGCGGAAGACGACGCCTGCCTCTAGCCAGGCGGCGTGATCGCGCATCAGGTCGTCGGTGTAGAGAAACAGCCAGACGCGGCCGCCCGCCTGATCGCCGATCCGGGCGACCTGTTCCGGCGTCGCGGCGCGGGCCAGCAGCAGGGAGGTCTGGCCGCCTTTGGGCGTGACGCGGACCCAGCGTTTGCCGCCGCCCATGTCGGTGTCTTCGGAAAGCTCGAAACCCAGCTTGCCGACATAGAAGGCGATGGCCTCGTCATAGTCGCGGACCAGCAGGCTGACGGCGCCGAGGTGGCTCATGGGGTCGGAACCGCATAGAGGCGGCGAAAGGCGTCCAGCGCGGCGCCGTGATAGATGGTGGCGTGGCTCTCGTTGGGGCGTGGCGTGAAGTCCCAGGTGATGCCGGGCAGGGCGTGATCGCGCAGATTGGCGATCAGGACATCCATCGGCGCCTGCATCATCTCGCCTTCGTCGCCCAGCGTCAGGATCAGGGTGCGCGGGTCGTTGGAGTGGTCGTGCAGATGGGCGCCGGACTGCCGGGCCAGCCTGCCGCCGTCCCACCACAGGCTGGGGCTGACGGCGACATAGGCGTCGAACATCTGCGGCTCTTTCAGGAAAGTCTCGACCACGAACAGTCCCGCGAGAGACTCGCCCATCAGGGCCGTTTCGCCGCTGGTGCGATAGCGGACGTCGATGAAGGGCATGGCCTCTTCGGCGATGAAGCGGCGGAAGCGGTCGGACTGCCCCTGCGTCGGATAGCGGGCGATCAGTTCGGCGTCGTCGGTCGGCAGGGCCAGTTCGTTGCG
>DAIOID010000116.1:0-2367 GCA_036744355.1 Brevundimonas sp. | reverse complement strand
AGGCTTACAGCCGGGCCTTGGCGGCTTCGACCACGGCCTCGGCGGTGATGCCGAACTCGCGGTAGAGGACTTCGGCCGGGGCCGAGGCGCCGAAGCCGGTCATGCCGACAAAGCCGCCGTCTTCGCCGATGAAGCGTTCCCAGCCCTGCTTGATCGCGGCTTCCACGGCGACGCGGACGGTGCCGCGGCCGATGACGGCGTCCTGATAGGCCTTGGGCTGCTGCTCGAACAGCTCGAAGCAGGGGACCGAGACGACGCGGGTCGGCACGCCTTCGGCCTCCAGCGTCTCGGCGGCCTTCAGCGCCAGGGCGACTTCGGTGCCGGTGCCGAACAGGGTGACCTTGGCCGTGCCGTTGGCGGCCTTCAGCTCATAGGCGCCCTTGCGCGACAGGTTCTCGCCGGCGTCGGTCAGACGGACGGCCGGGGTCTTCTGACGCGACAGGCACATGGCTGTGGGCGTGGTCTTGTGCTGCAGGGCGACCTGCCAGCACTCCAGCGCCTCGACCGTGTCGGCGGGGCGCATGGTCAGCAGGTTGGGGATGGCGCGCAGGGCCGCCAGATGCTCGACCGGCTGGTGCGTCGGCCCGTCTTCGCCCAGGCCGATGCTGTCGTGCGTCAGGACGTGGATGGCGCGCACGCCCATCAGGGCGCCCAGACGGATGGCCGGACGGCTGTAGTCCGCGAACGCCATGAAGGTGCCGCCGTAGGGGATGACCCCGCCGTGCAGGGCCAGGCCGTTCATCGCCGCGGCCATGCCGAACTCGCGGATGCCGTAGTTCAGGTAACGGCCGGCGTAGTCGGGCGCGTCGAGGATCTGGGTGTCCTTGACGAAGGTGTTGTTCGAACCGGTCAGGTCGGCCGAGCCGCCGATCAGTTCGGGGATGGCGTTGAACACCGTCTCCAGAGCCTCGCCCGAGGACTGGCGGGTGGCCATGGCAGGCTGGGTCGAGACCAGTTCCTTCAACTTGGCTTCAAGCGTCTCGAAGGCGCCGGTCGGCAGGTCGCCGGCCATGGCGCGGGTGAAGTCGTCGCGCTGGGCGTGGTTCAACAGGCGGGCTTCCCAGCCCTTGCGGGTCTTGGCGCCCTGCTTGCCGACCTTGGCCCAGGCCTTCTGGACGCCTTCCGGCAGTTCGAACGGGGCGAAGGGCCAGTGCAGGGCCTGACGCGTGGCGGCGATCTCGGTGGCGCCCAGGGCCGCGCCGTGGGTCTTGTGGCTGCCTTCCATGGTGGCGGCGCCCTTGCCGATCTTGGTCTTGCAGGCGATCAGCGTCGGCTTGTCCTGCTTGGTCGCCCAGGCCAGGGCCTTCTGGATCTGCTTGTAGTCGTGGCCGTCGATGGCCTTGACCGCCCAGCCCGACGCCTTGAAGCGGGCCAGCTGGTCGGTGGCGTCCGACAGCGACACCTTGCCGTCGATGGTGATCTCGTTGTCGTCCCACAGGACGCAGAGCTTGTTCAGCTTCAGGCGACCGGCCAGGGCGACGGCCTCCTGCGAGACGCCTTCCATCAGGCAGCCGTCGCCGGCGATGACCCAGGTGCGGTGGTCGACCAGATCCTTGCCGAAGCGAGCGGCCAGATGGCGCTCAGCCAGGGCGAAGCCGACCGAGGTGGCCAGACCCTGACCCAGCGGGCCGGTGGTCGTCTCGATCCCGGCCATGTGGCCGTACTCGGGGTGACCGGCGGTCTTGAAGCCCCACTGGCGGAAGTTTTCCAGCTGTTCCCGGGTCGCGTCCTTGTAGCCGGTCAGGTGCAGCAGGCTGTAGATCAGCATCGAGCCGTGGCCGGCGGACAGGATGAAGCGGTCGCGGTCGGCCCAGTCGGGGCGGCTGGCGTCGAACTTCAGGAATTTCGAGTAGAGGACGGTGGCGACGTCGGCCATGCCCATGGGCATGCCGGGGTGCCCGCTCTTGGCCTTTTCAACGCCGTCCATGGACAGGACGCGGATGGCGTCCGCCATCTGCTTGGGCGAAGGCTTGGCGAATGCAGCTTGGGCGTCGGTCACGGCGAGACCTTTCCTCAGGAACAGGATAAAGCGGGGCGCGCCGCTTTACCCCGACGCGCGCACAGGTTCTATACGGAATCTGGACGAAAGGACCCCAATGGACGCCGTTACGGCCGCAAAGACACGCATCGACAAGGCCCTGGCCCTGCTGGAACGCAGAGTGCTGGAGCTGAAGGCGCGTCCGGCCACCGCCCCCGCCATCACCGACGACGACCTGTTCGCGCCGCGCCCGTCGAACGCCGCCGACCTGGTGCGGATCACCGAACTGGAAGCCGCCGGCCGCGACGCCGCCGAGGCCCTGGGCCGCGCCGCCGAGGCCGTGCGCGAGGTTCTGGCCGAGCAGGAGGCGCGCTGATGGCGACCGTCAC
>DAIOID010000115.1:0-10313 GCA_036744355.1 Brevundimonas sp. | reverse complement strand
GAGACGGCCCCGCCGGGGCGGCTGCTGGACCATCTGCGCCCGGTCTGGGCCACGCCCGAGCAGGACCGGCTGTTTTCCGACGCGCGGGCGGGGCGCTTACGCTTCTTCGACCGGCTGGTCTTCGCCGCCGATCCCGATCATGCGGCCACGGTCTCGACCTATGAGAAGGCCCTGCGCGAGCGACTGAAGCTGCTGACCGACGGGGCGGAGGGCAGGCCCGCCGACCCTCTGTGGCTGGATGCGCTGGAGGCGCGGCTGTCCGAGGCCGGGGCGCGGGCCGCCGTGGCGCGGACGCGGGCGCTGGCGGCGCTGCAGGCGGGCATCGACGCGCGCGACGATCGGCCCTTTCCCCAGGCTGATCTGGGCCTGACCGGGGCGGCGGAAGAAATGGCGGCGACGGGGGCGGACGAGGCGGACATCGTGGGCATGCTGGGCGAGGGCTTCATGCGGGCGCGGGGGCGCGACGCGGCGGCGGGGCGGTCGCTGTTCGGGCCGCATCGCTCGGACCTGACGGCGCTTCATCGCGAGAAGAACCGGCCCGCCGCCGAGGGCTCGTCGGGCGAGCAGAAGGCCCTGGTGCTGAACCTGATCCTGGCCCAGGTCGGGCGGCTGGCCGGACAAAAAGCGCAACCCGTCCTGCTGCTGGACGAGGCCCCAGCCCATCTGGACGAGGCGCGCCGCGCCGCCCTGTTCGACGAGATCGAGGCCTTGCAACTGCAGGCCTTCATGACCGGCACCGAGCGCAGCCTGTTCGCCGCGCTGGAAGGGCGGGCGCAGTTCGTTTCGGTGGAGGGCGGGGCGCTGCTGGCGGGCTGAGGCGCGTCTTCTCTCTCCCCTTCATGAGGAGGGTGGCCGAGGCGCAGCCGAGGTCGGGTGGGGGGCGCTTCGGTCGTTCGGGTGCTGCGCATAATGAGCCACGCCCTCCCCACCCGGTCGCTGCGCGACCACCCTCCCCATGAAGGGGAGGGAGGGCTAAAGGCTCGCTTTTCCCGTCAAATTTCCTATATGTTATCGGCGTCGGGGCGTGGTGAATTGCGACCTGATGCGGACGGCTGAAGGGCCGTCTTTTCCCTGTCCGTTCGCGGACCCTGAGCCGACGTTTTCATGACCGACCAGACTGAGACTTCGCCGGAATACGGCGCCGATTCCATCAAGGTTCTCAAGGGCCTGGACGCGGTGCGCAAGCGCCCTGGCATGTATATCGGCGACACCGACGACGGCTCGGGCCTGCACCACATGGTCTATGAGGTGGTCGACAACGCCATCGACGAGGCCCTGGCCGGCCACGCCGACCTGGTGACGGTCACCCTGAACGAGGACGGTTCGGTCACCGTGACCGACAACGGGCGGGGCATCCCGACCGCCATCCACGCCGAGGAAGGGGTTTCCGCCGCCGAGGTCATCATGACCCAGCTGCACGCCGGCGGTAAGTTCGACCAGAACTCCTACAAGGTGTCGGGCGGCCTGCACGGCGTGGGCGTGTCCGTGGTCAACGCCCTGTCCGACTGGCTGGAGCTGGTCATCTATCGCGACGGCAAGAAGCACAGCGTCCGCTTCGAGCGCGGCGAGACCGTGCGCGCCCTGGCGGTCATCGGCGACGCGCCGATGCGCGAGGACAAGGGCCGTCTGCTGACCGGCACCGAGGTCACCTTCTATCCGTCGGTCACGACTTTCAGCCACATCGATTTCGATCTGAAGACGCTGGAGCACCGCCTGCGCGAGCTGGCCTTCCTGAACTCGGGCGTGGTGATCAAGCTGTCGGATCATCGCGGCGCCGAGCCGGTCGAGATCATGCTGCACTATGAAGGCGGCGTCGAAGCCTTCGTGCGCCACCTCGACAAGTCCAAGACGCCGATCCTGAAGGACGTCATCGTCATTCGCGGCCAGAAGGACGGCATCGAGCTGGACCTGGCCCTGTGGTGGAACGACAGCTACCACGAGACCATGCTGTGCTTCACCAACAACATCCCGCAGCGGGATGGGGGCACCCACCTGTCGGCCTTCCGCGCCAGCCTGACCCGCGTCATGGGCAGCTATATCGAGAGCTCGGGCCTGGCCAAGAAGGAGAAGGTCGCGCCGACCGGCGAGGACGCCCGCGAGGGCCTGACCTGCGTCCTGTCGGTCAAGGTGCCGGATCCCAAGTTCAGCTCGCAGACCAAGGACAAGCTGGTCTCGTCCGAGGTGCGCCCGGCCGTCGAGAGCCTGTGCTCGGAAGGCCTGTCCACCTGGTTCGAGGAACACCCGGTCGAAGCCAAGATGATCGTGTCCAAGATCATCGAAGCGGCGTCCGCCCGTGAAGCCGCCCGCAAGGCGCGCGACCTGACCCGCCGCAAGTCGGCGCTGGAAATCAGCAGCCTGCCCGGCAAGCTGGCCGACTGTCAGGAACGCGATCCGGCCAAGTCCGAACTCTTCATCGTCGAGGGCGATTCCGCAGGCGGCTCTGCCAAGCAGGCGCGCAACCGCGAGAACCAGGCCGTCCTGCCCCTGCGCGGCAAGATCCTGAACGTCGAGCGGGCGCGCTTCGACCGGATGCTGTCGTCGGACCTGATCGGCACGCTCATTCTGGCGCTGGGCACCGGCATCGGCCGCGACGACTTCAACGCCGACAAGCTGCGCTATCACAAGATCATCCTGATGGCCGACGCCGACGTCGACGGCGCCCACATCCGCACCCTGCTGCTGACCTTCTTCTATCGTCAGATGCCGGAGCTGATCGAACGCGGCCACGTCTATATCGCCCAGCCGCCGCTCTATAAGGTGTCGAAGGGCAAGCAGCACCGCTACGTCAAGGATCAGGCGGAGATGGACGCCTACCTGATCGAGGAAGGCTGCGCTGACGCCGAGCTGGACCTGTCGACCGGCGAGCGCCGCATGGGTCTGGACCTGCAGGCCCTGGTGCGCGAGGCCAAGGCCTTCAAGGCCCTGGTCGATCGCCTGGCCGCGCGCGCCCCCGCCTTCGCCATCGAGCAGGGCGCCCTGGCGGGCCTGTTCACCGAGAGCGCCGGCGAGCTGGAGACGCGCGCCGCCAACGCCGCGACGCGCCTGAACCTCTACGCCGAGGAAGGCGACGGTCCCTGGTCGGGCGATCGCGCCGAGCAGGGCGGGGTCGTGTTCAGCCGCGTCCGCCGCGCCGTGAGCGAGACCATTGTCCTGGACGAACAACTGGGCCGCTCGCTGGACGCCCGCCGTCTGGCCGAACGCGCCGCGACCTTCGAGGGCCTGTTCGACCAGCCCGCCGTCTATCGCCGCAAGGACAAGACCACGACGATCCGCGGGCCGCTGGACCTGCTGAACGCCGTGCTGGACGCCGGCAAGAAGGGCATGGCCATCCAGCGCTACAAGGGTCTGGGCGAGATGAACCCCGAGCAGCTGTGGGAGACGACGCTGGACGTCAACGCCCGCACCCTGCTGCAGGTCAAGGTCGAGCACGGCGACGACGCCGACGACCTGTTCGCCAAGCTGATGGGCGACGTGGTGGAGCCCCGCCGCGAGTTCATCCAGGACAACGCCCTGGACGCCGCCGTCGACGTCTGACGGCGCGGGTCGGAGGCGCGCTCTCGTGCGCCTCCGGACTGCTGATCATGAAACAGGGTGAAAGCCTCCAGTCCCAGGACTGGAGGCTTTTGCATTCAGGCCTTCTAGAGGCCGGCTCCGCCGAACTTGTAGGTCAGCTGGAAGTAGTAGCTGCGGCCGACCGAGTCGAACCAGGAGATGTCGTAGTAGGGATAGGCGCTGTAGGTCGGATCCTTGACCGGGCCCTCGTCGAACAGGTTGTTGACCGTCATCGACAGACGGACGTGATCGGTCAGGTCGTACTGGGCCGAGGCGTTGAACATCCAGCTGTCGCTGATGTAGGCGTCCTCGTCATAGTTCGGCAGCCGGCCGAGGTACTGGCCCTGCAGGGTCGTGGTCAGTCGGTTGAACGCCCAGCTGACGCTGGCCGTGCCCTTGTCGCGCGGGATGTAGTAGCCGCTGTCGAAGGCCAGCTTGTCGATGGTCGGGTCGCCCGGATACTGCTGGAAGGTGTGGTCGTCGACATAGGTGTAGGCCAGCGAGACGTTGAACTCGCCGATGCGCTCGGTCGGCACGCGCAGGCGGGCTGCGACGTCGAAGCCCGAGGTGGTTTCCTGGGCGATGTTGATCGGGTTGGTGAAGACGCCGATCAGGCTGCCCGCCAGAGGCCCTGTGGTCTGCCGCTCGACACGGGCGACCGCATCGACGCAGGTGGGCGAGGCGGGGTCGGCCACGCCAAGTCGGCAGTCGGCCTCGTCACGCAGGATTGTGTCGATGCTCATGTCGCGGACCTGATCGCTCAGTTCCACGCGGAAATAGTCCAGCGACAGGCTGAGGTTGCGGGTCGGCTGCCAGACCACGCCGCCGTTGAACGACTTGCTGGTCTCGGGCTGCAGGTCCCGGTTGCCGTTGCGGTGCGCGACGATGCCTTCGTCGGAGTAGCTGCAGTCGCCGATGTCCTCGTTCGGCTCCTCGGTGGCGCAGCGATAATAGTCAGTGCCGGACGGGTGGGTGTTGCCTGGGCCCGAGAAGACATAGTGCAGGTCGGGAGCGCGGAAACCGGTGCCGTAGGCGGCCCGGAACATCAGGCTGTTGATCGGGCGATACTCGAGTCCGGCGTTGTAGGTGTACTTGCCGAAGCCGTTGCCGGCGAACTCGTAGTGGTCGTAGCGGCCCGCCGTGCTGAACTCGAGATTGCTGAGCAGGGGCGCGCGCACCTCATAGCCGACGCCCCAGTGGTCCCGGTCGCCCTTGCCGTCGGAATCAACCAACCCATAGTAGTAGGGGGTCAGCGCCAGCGGGTCCGGCTTCAGGTTGTAGCTCTGGTTGCCGACCTCGATCACGCCGGCGAAGCCGACCGGCCCGGCTGGCAGTTCGAACAAGGCGCCGTTGGTGATGGTGGCCGACAGGTTGTCGGTGCGCGAGCGCGGATTGTAGACCGCGTCCTGGGCGATCTGATCATACTCGGCCGGGGTCAGGGGCTTGTACAGGCGCGCGGCGTCCACCCCGGCGGCGAACATGGCGTAGCCGCTGCCAGGATCGACCCCCAGCTTCGGACCCAGGAAGAACTCGTTGGCGGCCGAGGCGATGATCTGCGGGAAGCGGACCTTCGAGCGATACTCAGCGTGGTTGAAGGCGATCTCATAGCCCCACTGGTCGGCGTCGCCGAAGGTCCCTTTCACGCCGGGGGTGATGGTGAAGCTGTCGGAGCGGTTGCGGGTGAAGCCCTTGGACAGGCCGCCCATCTCCTCGGGCGAGAACTGGCGCTGCCAACCCTCGACCATGCCGGTGTCGACGTTGAAGAAGAGGCCGTCCTCGCTGCCGTTCTCATCCTGATAGAGCCAGGACTGGACGTCGGAGAAGAGCTTCAGATCGCTGTGGCTGTACTGCAGGTCCAGGAAGAGCTCGGTCCGGTCGCTGAGGGTGTAGCCCATGGAGGCGTAGCTGTTCAGGCCCTTGCGGTCGCTGAGGATGGTGCCGTAACCGATGGATTCGTCGCTGCCGCAGAAATAGCCGTAGCGCGGACGGTTGGCGTAGTAGGTCGTGCCGCCGTTCTGCGCGGCCAGGGCGTCGCAGGTCGCCTGGCCGGGGTCCAGATAGTCGTCGTACTCGTCGAAGCGCAGATAGGCGCGGCGGGCGGTGGTGTTGGTCGGGCTGTCCTTGGTCGAGTCCTGGATGTCGCGGTCATAGGCCCACAGCGGCTTCTGACGCAGCAGCTCGACGCCGACTACGCCGTGGAAATTGCCGCGCGTGCCGCCCGCCGTGACGGTGAAGCGCTGAGAATCGCCGCCGCCGTCCTCGGTCAGGCCCTGGCGGAAGTCGACGCGGACGCCGTCAGCCGACTGCTTGAGCACGAAGTTGACCACCCCGGCGATGGCGTCCGAGCCATAGACGGCCGAGGCGCTGCCGCTGAGCACCTCAACGCGTTCGATCAGGCCGACGGGCAGGTTCGACACGTCGGTGAAATTGCTCTGGCCCTGGAAGGGCAGGGGGAAGTCGGCGATGCGACGGCCGTTGACGAGGACCAGGGTGTGGTTGGGGCCGAGGCCGCGCAGGTCGACCTGCTGGGCGCCGGGCGTGAAGGAGGCCCCCGAGAAGGACTGCTGGCTTTGCGTCTCACCGCCGTTCTGCGTCACCGCACGCAGCAGATCGGGCACGCTCTGGTAGCCGTTGCGCAGGATGTCCTCGGACGTGATCGTGGTCACCGGCGCAGGGCCCTCGGTGTCGATCTGGCGCGGAATGCGCGAGCCGAGGACAACGACCTCGTCGACCGTGGTGGCCTGATCGGACGGCTGCGTCGGAGCCGTCTGCGCGGCGGCCGAAAGCGCGATCAGGCTGCTGCCGGCCGTCAGAACGCCGATGATGGATTTGACGTGTTTCATGATGATCCCCCTGTCCCTCTTCTGATCACCATGGGACCGATTTCACTGTTTTAGAAGGGCAAAAATCACCGTTCATATCGCATCGATCGTCGAAGTGTGCGCTAATGCGCATCACGATTGCGGACCAGGGAATGTTTCATGCGACGGGTGATCCTAGCGCTGCTGTTCGGGCTTGCGGCGGTTTCGGGCGCGGCGTCCGCGAAGGCGGCTGAGACGCCTGACGGCTACACCTATTTCTCGGTCGGCGACGTCTCGGCGACGACGCCGGGGCGGACCGAGGCGGCGATGATGCTGATGGGCGGCGGCGACTGGGATTACGACGCCTTCCGCTGGTTCCTGGGCAAGGCGGGCAACGGCCATATCGTCATCCTGCGCGCCTCGGGCGACGGCGAGGCGGGCGAGGAGATCTATCGCGACATCGGCGGCGCGGCCTCGGTCCAGACCCTGCTGTTCGACGACCGCAAGGCGGCGCGGGATCCACGCGTCCTGGCCATTCTGGACCGCGCCGACGGCGTCTTCCTGGCCGGCGGCGATCAGGCGAAATACGTCCGCTTCTGGAAAGACACCCCGATCGAGACGGCGCTGAACCGGCATGTCGCGCGCGGTCGGCCGATCGGCGGCACCAGCGCAGGCCTGGCCATTCTGGGCGGCGCCGGATACGGGGCGATGGACGACGGCAGCGTCGATTCCGAGGCCGCGCTGAAAGACCCGATGGGCCCCGAAGTCACGATGGTGCGCGACTTCCTGGCCATGCCCTATCTGGCCCATGTGGTGACCGACACCCATTTCAGCGTCCGCGACCGTCTCGGTCGACTGATCGCCTTCGTGGCGCAGACGCGGGCGACGGACGATCCCGCCGCCGTCGGCCTGGGCGTGGACGAAGACGGCGCCCTGTGCGTCGAGGCGGATGGGACAGGTCGTTTCCATACCGCCAGCAGCGGCTATGTCTGGCTGGTGCAGCCGGAGGGCGCGCCGCGGGCCGTGCTCGGCCAACCGCTGGACTATGCCGCCGTGCGCGTCACCACCATGGGCGTCGACGGCGAGATCGATCTGAAGACCATGACCATCACGCGCCCGGCCTTCTCGGGAACGGCTTCGGTGCGGGGCGGACGGCTGATGGATGTCCCAGCTGCTGCTGCGGCGCCCGGCCGCGAACCTTCGGACTAGCGGCGCCCGCCGTCGATGAAGGCCCGGACCGATGGGCTGGAGCCTGCCGTGCGTTGGCTGTCGCAGGCGATGGCCTTGATGTAGGAGCCCAGCCCGTTCGCGGGAATATCGTCCCAGGCCGCCTCCGGATCATCATAGCGTGCGACCTCCGCGCCGTCCGGGCCGTATTCCACCTCAAGGATGGAGCGGAATTTCCCGGCGCCGCAACGCAGGACGAATTCTTCGACCTTGTGGCTGTAATCGCCGGCAGCGCCCTCAACGGGAACGCGGGCGATACGGATCGTGGTGTCATCGCCCAGAACGTTTATGCCGCCGACATCGGCCAGATAGGCCGTCTTGGTGCTGCTCGAAAAGGCGTTCCACTCCTCGGCGGCGGCGACGCCGGCGGCCAGGCTGGCGGCGACAAGGGCGACGGCGGCGACAACGGATGGTTTCATGTCTTCCTCCCCAGGATGGAGAGGACTTCACACCTGAAGCGATGAAATTTCAACTGGCGGGGTTCGCCGACGAATTGTCGTGATCGGCGCCTAGGCTGCCCGGATGAGACGAATTCTGCTGATCCTCGCGGTGATCCTCGCCCTTCCTGCGCCGGCGGCCTGGGCGGGGAAAGCCAGTGCGCCCACGGTCGCGCGCGCGACGACGTTCGCGTCGGACCGGATTGTCGTCGAGGCTCGCGGCGAGGGGCCGGATGTGATCCTGATCCCGGGCCTGGCCTCGACCTCGGCGGTCTGGGCGCGCACGGCGAGCGCGCTGGAGGGTCGATATCGGTTGCATCTGGTGACGGTGCGCGGCTTTGGCGAGGTGCCGCCGGGCGGCAATGCCGAGGGTCTGGTCGGCGGTCCGGCGGCGGCGGAGATCCGGCGCTATATCGCTGAACAGGGGCTGACGCGGCCCGCCCTGATCGGCCACTCGATGGGCGGCCAGATCGCCCTGCGGGTCGCCGCCGACGCCGGGCCGCGCGTGGGTCGGGTCATGGTGGTGGACGCCTCGCCCTTCTTCCCGTCGCTGATCAGCGCCGGCGCCACGACGGGGGATGTCGAGCCTCTGGCGCGGCTGGCCTATCAGGGCATCCTGTTGTTCGGCGACGAGGCGCTGAAGACCCAGACCGCGAGCCTGGGGGCGGACATGGGCGGGGCGGCGGACAATCTGTTCGGCGCCCTGGGTTGGCAGGGCGGCGACCGCCGCACCCTGGCGCAAGGCCTGTATGAGGTGATGACGGTGGACCTGCGGGCGCGCCTGCCCGCCATCACCGCGCCTGTGACGGTGGTCTATGGCTGGAGCGCCGACGACCGCAGCCCGCGCAGCCAGATCGACGGCCTGTTCCGCGCCGGCTATCGCTCGCTGCGCGCGCCAGCCGCCTTCGAGCGGATCGAAGGGGCCGAGCACATGGTCATGATCGATCAGCCGCGCCGTTTCCAGGCGGCGGTCGAGCGCTTCCTGCGCTGAGGCGTCAGTCCGGCTGAAGCCGACGGATCGCAGCCAGCAGGGCCGTGTCGTCGCTCATGTCGCCCTCGATGACATACTGGGGACGCTGCGGTTCGTTGTTGCCGCGCGCGCGACCGCGGTAGACCTTCATCGGCACGGCGATCTGGGCCAGGCCGCTGGGCAGGGTCGGCTGGCGGATCTCCATGTAGACGGTGTCGGCCGAGGTCTCGCGACCGACCTGGACGGCGCCGACGGTCTTCCAAAGATCGACGGCGTCCAAGCAGGCCGAGCCGCAGCTGGAATCGGTCAGGACATAGACCCGGCCCGCCATCAGCTGCGGCGCGGGCGGCGGCGGCGGCGGCGGGGCGGCGTCGGCCGGCTTTTCATTATTGGCGCTGCGCCAATAGACCTGGCCGGCGGCCTGGGCCGCCTTCATGCCGTTGACGGCGTCTTCGGCCCAGGCGATCAGGTCCGACTGGCTGTTCGTGGCGCGAAGCTTGTCCAGGAAGGCGGAAATCTCGGCGATGTTGCCGTCCGAGGCGCGCCATTCGACAGCCTCGATCTCCGGTTCGGGATGGGCGGCCATCCAGGCGTCGCCCCACAGGACCTGGGCCATCAGTTGGCTCCAGTGGGATGAACCGCCGCCGTTGCCGCGCAGGTCCAGCACCACATAGGGGGCCATGCGCAGAGCGTCCTGCTTGGCCTTCATGTCGGCGATCAGGGCGGTCAGCTCGGCGTGGCTCTCGCTGGAGGGATCGCCGTTGAACGAGGGCGTCGAGATCCAGAAGCCGCCGTCGTCGAAATGTTTGAGGGCGAAGTCAGTCTCGGCGCTCGACATCAGTTTGGTGCGGCGATCACTCAGATCATCGGGCGTGGCGCGCCAGTCGAGGGCGTAGGTCTTGGTCGCCCCGTCGACTTCGAAGCGGCAGGCCTTCATCTCGGTCTGCCAGGGGTTTTCGGCGCTGAGGAACATCCAGTCGCCGAAGCGGGTTCGGATCGCCTCCAGGAACCAGCGGCCGCGGAACTGGCCGATGCGCTGCTCGGCCAAGGTCGCACCGTCTACGCCGTCGCAGTCGACCAGTTTGGCGCCCAGCGGCGGGGCGTCGGCGTCGGAGTCATCGCGGTTCGCCACCACCTGATTAGCGCCGTGATAGATGGTCAGGAAGCCGGGCCAACGGGTTTTAAAGCCGAAGTCGGGCTGGGTGATGTTGATGGCGACATGGCCGTCCTGGAAGCTGGCGACATAGGCGCGCAACGCCCACCACCAGCCGCCCGCGTCCTTGGTCGTCTTCGCCCGTTCCAGCGCCGCCGCCAGCCCCTGATCCA
>DAIOID010000114.1:5957-10343 GCA_036744355.1 Brevundimonas sp. | reverse complement strand
TCCTCGACGGCGGAATAGGGCAGGGCCTCGACCCCGACCGAGGCCAGTTCGGCGGCCTGCAGCCGATCCATCAGCCAGCGCTCCTGGAAGGAGGCGGCGCTGGGCACGATGATCAGGGCGGCGACCGCCAGGGTGAAGGCCACGGTCAGCAGCAGCAGGCGGCTGGACAGGCCGTCAGGCGCGCGGGGCGTCAGGCGCTCGCGCCAGATGTCAGGCAGGCGTCCCGGCCAACCCGCCGTCTGCAGGCGCGCCGTCAGGCCCGTCTCGTCGCGGGGGGGCGTGGGCAGCCGAGTCTCGATCGCGTTCCGTTCCGTCATGCGGCGTCCATGCCGTGCCGAGCCCGCCACTTCTGCACTAATTTGAGCGCCAGGGGCAGCAGCATCGACAGGAAGGCCACGCCGAGCAGAGGCCACATGAACTCGGCGAACAGGCTCTGCAGGTTCGGGTTGGGATCATCCACCAGAATGTCGTTCAGCCCGGCTCCGATCCAGCAATAGATGATGTGGGCCGGCAGCAGGCCGATGAAGGTGGCGATCATATAGGGGCGCAAGGGGGCGGCCATGACGCCCGCCGCGACATTGATCAGGTGGAAGGGCACCGAGACCACCAGGCGGGCGACCAGGACGTACCAGAAGGTGTTGCGGTCCACGCCCTCGCAGACCTTCTTCAGAAGACCGGTGTCCTGGGCCGCTCGACGGCGCAGGGACTCGCCCAGGGCCGTGCGACCGACATAGTAGACGGCCAGGGCGCCGATGGTGGCGGCGAAGGCCGTGGCAACGCCCCCGACCCAGGGGCCGAACAGATAGCCGGCGGTTACGGTGATGAAGACCACGCCCGGAACCACGCTGGCGGTCAGCAGGGCGAAGACCAGCATCAGGGCCAGAAGCATCAGGATGTAATGCTCGTCCGCCAGGGCCTGAAAGGCCGCGCCGTGCTCGCGCAGGGTGTCCAGCGACAGATAGCGATTCCAGCCCATGCCGAAGATCAGGGCGATCGCCGCCAACAGGACGGCGAGGGGCAGAAAGCGTTTGACCCGGTTCATCCCTGCTCCGTAGCCGACGCCGTGCGGCTTCCCTAGAAGATTCCGGCCGGTTGCGGCGGCCTGGATCGCTTGTCGGCGTTGACTCGTCCGTCGTCGCCGCTTATACGCCCGCCTCCTGCAGCGGATGACTGTTGTCCGTTGTGCAACCTTGTAGCCCTGGAGCCGAACGTGAAGCGGACCTATCAGCCGTCGCGACTCGTGCGCAAGCGCCGTCACGGCTTCCGTTCGCGGATGGCCACCAAGAACGGTCAAAAGATTGTTGCGCGTCGTCGCGCCAAAGGCCGTAAGCGCCTGACGGCCTAACGTCACGCGCCCATTACCCTTTGGGCGGGCGCATGACCGATCCGATGAAAATCGATCGCCTGACACGGCGGCCCCAGTTCCTGGCGGCCGCCAAAGGTGTTTCTCAGGCTCGCGGCGCCGTGGTGATCCAGCAACTGGACCGTCAGGACGGACAGACCGCGATCCGTCTGGGATTCACCGCCACCCGCAAGGTGGGCGGAGCCGTGGTGCGCAACCGCTGCAAACGCCGCCTGCGCGAGGCTGCACGCCTGTTGGCGCCCCTGCACGGGCGTCCCGGCTGCGACTATGTGTTCATCGCCCGCATGGGCACGGCGGACCGCGACTGGGACCGTCTGCTTGACGATGTGAAATCGGCCCTTACAAGGCTCGCAACCCCGCGTGCGGCTCCCGATATGGGAGATGCGGCGAAATCGCCCGCCCGCGCCTTTGACGATTCGCGCCCCTCCGGCCAGGACCGCTGACCCCGATGCAGAACGAGAATTCGCGCAACACCATCATCTTCTTCGTGTGCGCGGCCCTGATCATGGGCGTGTACTATTTCATGGTGATGCGCCCGCAGGCGGAGATGCGCCGCCAGCAGCAGGTCGCAGCCGCCGAGGAGAAGGCCGCCAAGGCGACCGACGCCGGCCTGACCTCGGGCTCCGCCGCCCCGGCCGCCTTCGTCGCCGATCGCGCCCAGGCCCTGGGCACGGCGGCGCGCGTGCCGATCCAGACGCCCAAGCTGAAGGGCTCGCTGTCGCTGCAGGGCGCGCGCATCGACGACCTGTACCTGACCGACTACAAAGAGACGCTGGACAAGAGTTCGCCGCCGGTCGAGCTGTTCCGCCCGCAGGGCATGGAGCACGCCTACTTCGCCCAGTTCGGCTGGAGCGGTCCCAATGTCGCCGGCGGCGTCCCGGGCCCGAACACGCCCTGGACCCTGACCAAGGGCGCGACCCTGACGCCGACCACCCCGGTCGAGCTGACCTGGGACAACGGCGCGGGCCTGCGCTTCACGCGCGTCATCGCCATTGACGCCCAGTACGTCTTCACCGTCACCGACACCGTCGCCAACCTGAGCGGCCAGCCGATCACCATCGCCCCCTACGGCCGCGTCGAGCGCCAGGGCGTGCCGGCCGATCTGGGCAAGCAGATGATCCTGCATGAAGGCGCCATCGGCGCTTTCGGCGCGGACGGCAAGTTCACGACCGAACAGGTCAAGTACAAGGACTGGGCCAAGAAGCCGCGCATCGAGAAGCAGTCGACCGGCGGCTGGCTGGGCATCACCGATAAATACTGGATGGCCGCTCTAATCCCGGACCAGAAGGAAACGATCGAAGGACGCTTCGCCGTTCGCGATCCCGAGGGTCTGAACGTTCACGAAGCCGCCATGCTGGGCGCGACCCGCACCATCCAGCCGGGCCGCCAGATCCAGGAAACCCAGCGTCTGTTCGCCGGGGCCAAGCGCAACGAAATCCTGGCCGGCTACGAAGAGAGCCTGGGCCTGCCGCGCTTCGTTTACGCCATCGACTGGGGCATGTTCTGGTTCCTGACGCGCCCGATCTTCATGGTCGTGGAGTTCTTCTATGGTCTGCTGGGCAACTTCGGCCTGGCCATCCTGGCCCTGACCGTCGTGGTCAAGCTGATCATGTTCCCGCTGGCCAACAAGTCCTACGAGAGCCTGTCGAAGATGCGGACCCTCCAGCCCAAGATGGAGGAGATCAAGAAGAAGCACGGTTCTGATCCGCAGAAGCAGCAGCAGGAGATGATGGCCCTGTATCAGCGGGAGAAGATCAATCCCCTGGCGGGCTGCCTGCCCATCCTGGTGCAGATCCCGGTCTTCTACGCCCTGTACAAGGTGCTGTTCGTCACCATCGAAATGCGCCACGCGCCCTTCTTCGGCTGGATCAAGGACCTGTCGGCGCGTGACCCGTCGACGATCTGGAATCTGTTCGGCGCCGTTCCGTGGGATCCGGCTACACTGCCGCTGCTGGGCGGCATCCTGAACGGCCCGCTGCATCTCGGCGTCCTGCCCATCGTCTATGGTCTGACCATGTGGCTGCAGCAGTCGATGAACCCGCCGGCCCAGGATCCGATGCAGCGTCAGATCTTCGCCTTCCTGCCCTTCATCTTCACCTTCATCATGGCCCCGTTCGCGGCCGGCCTGCTGATCTACTGGGCCTGGAACAACATCCTCTCGATCGCGCAGCAGTACGTCATCATGCACCGCTTCAAGGCCGAGAACCCGATCGACACCTTCCTCGCCCGCTTCAAGAAGGCCTGATCGGTTGGAGTATCCGTCGGACGAGCCCAAGGTCGGAGAATACTCGGACGCCGAGATCGAGGCCGCGCGCGTGCTGTTCTCGCGTCAGGCTGTCTTCGTCCTGGGCTGCGCCAAGATCGAGCAACTGCCCGATCCCGACCTGCCCGAGATCTCGTTCGCGGGCCGGTCGAACGTCGGCAAGTCCAGCCTGATCAACGCCCTGGTCGGCATGCACAAGCTGGCTAGAGCCTCGAACGAGCCGGGCCGCACGCGCGAGGTCAACTTCTTCGACCTGGACGGCCGGATGCGTCTGGTCGACCTGCCCGGCTACGGCTGGGCCAAGGCGTCCAAGACCACGGTCAAGAAGTTCCAGGACCTGGGCCGCGACTATCTGCGCGGCCGGGTGACGCTGAAGCGGGTCTATCTGCTGATTGACGCCCGCCACGGTCTGAAGAAGGTCGACGACGAGGCGCTGGACGCCCTGGATCTGGCCGCCGTCAGCTATCAGATCGTCCTGACCAAGGCCGACAAGCTGAAGAAGGGCGAGGCGGAAAAGGTCCAGGCGGCGACGCTGAAGGCCATCTCCAAGCGCCCCGCCGCCTATCCGGCGGTGCTGGTCACCTCGTCCGAGAAGGGCTTCGGCATCCCCGAACTGCGCGCCGAGATCATGCGCACCACGGGCGTGACGCTGGACTGATCGCCGCCTCGCGGGTGAACCGCGACGCTTGAACCGCGTTGACCCCTCGGCTTCAAAGAGAGGGGAGCGCACCATGCGTTCAGTGATGATCGGCGGCGTGGC
>DAIOID010000114.1:3977-5857 GCA_036744355.1 Brevundimonas sp. | reverse complement strand
GACGAAGATGAGCCCGGCGCCGACCCCGGCCATGGCTGAAACCACCATGACCATGACGGCCGAGCGCGTCGGCGACTGCTGATCGTTCAATGATTGTCTGGCCGGTATGGCGCCGCTGACGCGCGGCCCCATATCGGTCGGATGATCCCGCTTTCCATTCTCGACCTCGCCCCGGTGCCCGAAGGCTCGGATGTTTCCCAGTCGCTGGCCAACACCCTCGACCTGGCCCGCCACGCCGAGCGCCTCGGCTACAAGCGCTTCTGGCTGGCCGAGCACCACAACATGCCGGGCATCGCCAGCGCCGCGACTTCGGTCGTCATCGGCGCCGTGGCGGCGGCGACCAAGACCATTCGCGTCGGGGCGGGCGGCGTCATGCTGCCCAACCATGCGCCTTTGGTGATCGCCGAGCAGTTCGGCACGCTGAACGCTCTCTATCCCGGCCGCGTCGACCTGGGTCTGGGACGAGCGCCTGGCTCGGACCAGGCGACGGCGCGGGCCCTGCGTCGCACCCTTCAGGGCGACGTGGACGCTTTCCCGCAGGACGTGATGGAGCTGATGCAGTGGTTCGCGCCCGCGACTCCTGATCAGCGCATCATCGCCAACCCCGGCGAGGGTCAGAACGTGCCGATCTGGATCCTGGGCTCCTCCACCTATGGGGCGCAGCTGGCGGCCCATCTGGGCCTGCCCTACGCCTTCGCCAGCCATTTCGCGCCGGGCGAGATGATGCGGGCGCTGGATATCTATCGCCAGACCTTCCGGCCGTCCGAGCATCTGGCTGAGCCCTACGCCATGCTGGGCTATAACGTCTTCGCCGGCGAGACGGACGAGGCGGCGCGCCGGCTTTTCACCTCGGTCCAGCAGGCCTTCGTCAATCTGAGGACCGGTCGTCCCGGCAAGCTGCCCGCTCCGGTCGAGGGCTATTACGAGCGTCTGGACGGCGCGGCGCGCGGCATGATCGACGCCGCCCTGGCCTGCTCGGCCGTTGGCTCGCCAGAGACGGTGCGCGCGACCGTGGAGGCTTTCGTCGCTCGGACCGGCGCTGACGAGCTGATGGTCACCAGCCAGATCTGGGATCCAGCGGCGCGGGTCCGGTCTCTCGAACTGCTGGCGCAGGCGGTCGGGCAGGCGCCGGCCGGCGCCGCGCCTCAATCTTGATCCGGGCGGTGAAACCTTAGGGAGGTGCGAGGGCAATCGTTCTCGGTGAGCCGTCGCCAGGCGGCGCCGAGGCGGATAGCGTCCGCGACATCTTGCGCGTTCAGCGTCACGCCCTCGTCCAGTCGTAACCTGAGCCCCTGGCACGCTGACAGCAGTCCGGAGGCGAAACGCACGTCGGCGATGGGCGATCGCGCACCGATCTGCTCCAGCGAGGCGTAAAGCCATCCTGGTTCCGCCGGATGCTGATCCAGAAGGGCCCACTTTTCGGACGGGCTCAGGGCGTGGCCCAGGTGATCCCATTGTTCGGAGCCGGGCGACTTTCGGTAATGGCCCGCGATGCTGGGCAGGCCGTGGAGAGCATAGACGCCGAGGGCGGTCGCCTCGACCTGGGTTAGCAGGCCTCGCAGATCATCCCCGGCTTCTGGCGATTGCGACAGGGCCGCGACCGCGCCGCCTTCCCCGATCGCAGTCTGACGTCGAGAAGGGCGGCGGAACACGGCCTAGTCGATGTTGATCGCGCTGGTGACCGAGACGTCATAGACGACCCGCGTCACGCTCTGCACGAATTCGAAGAACTTGCGCGCCTCGGCGGCGCCGGCGCGCGGGGCGTAGATGATGTCGTCAGGCTCGATCTGGAAATTGCTGGCGATGAAGAAGCCCGAGCCCTCGTTCAGGTTCAGGCGATAGACCACGGGCACGCCGCGCGGCGTGGCGGCCTGCTGGAT
>DAIOID010000114.1:0-3877 GCA_036744355.1 Brevundimonas sp. | reverse complement strand
TCGTTGAATTCGGTCGTGACGATCGACATCGGCGCCGCATAGGTCTGGCCCCCGCGCTGGATGCGCACCGTGACATCGTAGATGGAGCGTGAAGAGCCGCCCGCCGCCGCGATGACGTCGAGGATGCGGTCGCTGTTCGCAGACAGGGGTTGGCGGCCGGGGTTGCGCACCTCGCCGAGCACGGTGACGGCGTTCGAGGTGTTGCCGGCCAGGGTGATGATGACCTGGGGGTTGGCGACCTTGCCGACCAGGGCGCGACGCACGGCGGCTGAGGCTTGTGCGGGGGTCAGACCCTGGACGGACACCGTGCCGGCGAAGGGCACGGCCACCGCGCCGTTGCGATCAACCACCATCGGCGGCAGGGTCTGGCTGCTGCTTTCGCTGTTGCGGCTGGAACCGCCGCCGAACAGGCCGCCGCCGGGCTCGAAGATGCTGATGGCCAGGGTGTCGCCGATCCCGATGATGTCGGTCGGCGCTTCGCTGGAGGCCTGGGCCAGGGTGGAGAACGACCGCGGCGGCGCGGCCTTCAACCGCTCGCTGAGGGCGAAGTCCAGATTCACCAGGGCGTAGTCGCCCTGGCGCTCGGCGGTGCTGGCGGCCGTCACCACGCCCATGCCGGATGGCCCGTCCCGCGGCAGGGTCGAGCAGCCGGCAAGAAGGGCGAGGATCATCAGACTGGCGGCGGTACGGGTCATTGCGGCTCTGCTCAGGTTTCGGCTCATGCTTACCCGGCTGCGCCGGACGCCGCCAGAGGGGGCAGGAGACGATCCTCAATCCGTTTGAAATGCGTCTGCCAGGTGGGCGCGCTATAGACGGGGGCCGCTGGGCGTTGTCGCGTGGCGGCCTCCAGGGCAGTCAGCCAGCCGAGACCGTCCAGAGGATCGATCAGGGTCGCTTGCGGCACCATTTCCCGGTGCGCGGGAATGTCAGACGCGATCAGCGGCACGCCCAGGGCGCAGGCCTCGACCGCCGGCAGATCGAAACCCTCGACCGACGAGGGCGCCAGCACAGCCTGGGCGCCGCGCATCAGGTCGGCCAGGGCCGTGTCGGGCAGGTTCTCGACCTGATGCACCAGTCCCTGAAGATTGGGCGAGCGTTGCAGGTGATCAAGGACGGCCTCGTTTTCCCAGCCGTATCGGCCAATCAGCACCAGACGAGGGGCCTGATCGCCCATCCGTTCCTGAAGCCGCCGCCAGATCGTCAGCAGGAAGGCCAGGTTCTTGCGCGCTTCGATGGTGCCGACATGGACGAAATAGGGACGGCGCCGGGCGCCGGGATCGGCCTTCAGGAAGATCGGCTCCAGGCCCAGGTGGGCGACCTCGACGGGCGGCGCCTTCAGGCCTTCCCGATCCGCGAAGGCCAGCACTTCGTCGGCGGTGTACTGGGAGTTGACCAGAATTCGCGAGGCGTGATGCAGGGTGATCAGCACCCGACGACGATGCTTGTCGCCGTCGCCGGGACGACAGAACTCAGGGTGGGTGATGGGGATCAGGTCGTGCAGCATCACGACGCGCTCGATGCCTTGCGCGCTGAGGCTGGTCAGAATCTCGGGCGTGTTCAGACTGGTGTGGCCGACGTTGAAATAGAAGCGGGCCGGCGGCGGGGCGGCGACCCGACGTGAACGGAAGTACTGCTTCCAGACACGGGCCTTCTTGCGCTTCTTCTTTGGCTGGTCGGGGTCCGGGGCTTCGCCGATGATCGAGGCTGTCGACCGCTCGGCTTCGAGGGCGGCGAACAGGCGGCGTTCATGCGCGTTCAGCGGGCGGTCGCTCGGCCCGCCAGTCCAGCGACGGCGTAGATCGGCCAGACAATCCTGGAACCAATGCGGGTCCACCGCCGCCAGTTGATCGTGACGTGAACGAACCGGAACCATCCGATACTCGGGGTGATCATTCAGCCATTCGGCATAGGCCAGGCAGACCCGATCAACGCCGGTCGGGGCGCTGCGGTCCGTGCGGCTCAGCAGGCGGCTGGCGTCGAAGAGAATGTCCCGGGTCATCAGGAGACGTAGCCGGCCTGCATCAGTTCGGCGATGTGGATGATGGCGACGGGGCGGTCATTCTCGACCACGAACAGGTTGGCGATCTTGTTGGCGCTCAGCAGGTCGACCACGTCGCTCATGCGCGCGTCGGGGTCCACGGTGATGGGGCTGCGGCTCATGATGTCCTCGGCGCTGATGGCCGAGATGTCGCGGGCGAAGGCGCGGCGGATGTCGCCGTCGGTGATGATCCCCGCCAGGCTGCCGTCGGAATGCAGCACGGCCACCGCGCCCTTGCGGCCTGCCGTGATGGCCGAGACGACGGCGCTGAAGTCGGCGTCCAGCGGCACGCTGGCGGGGGCGGCGGCGTTGTCGCCCATCCATTCGCGCACGCTCTGCAGGCTCATGCCCAGGGCGCCGCCGGGGTGGTGCAGGCCGAAGTCCTCCCGGGTGAAGCCGCGCCGGTCCATCAGCACCATGGCCAGGGCGTCGCCGATGGCCAGGGTCATCAGGGTCGAGGTGGTGGGCGCCAGGCCGTTGGGGCAGGCCTCGGCCACCTTGGGCATGGTCAGGCTGACGGCCGAGTGGCGGCCGAGGAAGCTGCTGGCCCGCTGGGTGATGCCGATAACCGGAATGTCGTTGCGCTGGCAGTAGAGCAGGGGATCGCGCAGTTCGCGGCTCTCGCCCGAGTTGGAGATGGCCAGAAGCGTGGTGTCCGGGCGCAGCATCCCCAGGTCGCCGTGGCTCATTTCTGCCGGGTGGACGAAGAAGGAGTTGGTGCCGGTCGAGGCCAGGGTGGCGGCGATCTTGCCGCCGATATGGCCCGACTTGCCCATGCCGGTGACCACCAGATAGCCGGGGCGCGACAGGATGATGTCGCAGGCGCGGGCGATCGAGACGTCGATGGAGCGCTCCAGCGCCTCCAGCGCCTGGATGTTCAGCTGCACGACCTCGCGCGCTCGGTCGGTCATCGCGGCGATCTGTTCCGGCGACGAGTGAACGGAATCGGGCATGGGCAGGCTCCTGAGACGCCGGACCGCTGCGGCGGTTCTTCGTGGCGCATCCGCGAATTGCCCCATCTGGATTGTTCGCACAATGGCGGGGCCGTAGCGGAATTGTCACCTCGGCGGACAACCTTCCGAGCCCGGGTGCGTTCCCAACAGTCTCGACAACAGCATCGAAACGAGTTCGGACCTTATGCCGTCTGCATCCGAGGCGATCGCCTCACGTCTGCCTGAGCCGCCCGTCGCCCTAGCCAAACCCGCCCTCTTCCTCGATCTGGACGGTGTGCTGGCGCCCCTGGCGCCGACACCGGACGCGGTGGGGCCGGACGACCGCCGGACCGACGTGCTGAAGCGGTTGACGGATCGGCTGGACGGACGCGTCGCCATCGTCAGCGGGCGGACCCTGGGCGAGATCGACCGCATCAGCGACGGCGCCGCCCGCGCCGCCTCCGGCGTGCACGGCCTGCAAAGACGACGTGGCGACGGCTCCTTCGCCAACCGGTCGCCCGACCCCGCCGTGCGCCGTGTGGTGGCGGCCTTTGACGCCTTCGCCGCCGACCGGCCGGGCGTCATCGTCGAGGACAAGGAACTGTCGGCGGGCCTGCACTACCGCCAGGCGCCGGGCGTCTCAGCCGAGGCCTTGGCCTTGGCGGCGTCTTTGGCGCAGGAGACAGGTCTGGCCCTGCAGCCCGGCTCCATGGTGCTGGAGTTGAAGACGCCCGGCACGGACAAGGGCGCGGCCCTGACCGCCTTCATGGCCGAGGCGCCGTTCAGCGGCGCGGTCCCCGTCATGGTCGGCGACGACCTGACTGACGAACACGGATTCGAGGCGGCCGAGGCGCTGGGCGGGTTTGGCGTCCTGGTGGGGCCGGAGCGGCCGACGGCGGCGCGCTAT
>DAIOID010000113.1:0-10413 GCA_036744355.1 Brevundimonas sp. | reverse complement strand
GGCGAAGCCATCATCCTGCTGAAACCCGGCGAGCGCGACCTGATCGACCGCTACCGGGCGGCGGGCTTCCACGGCTATCTGATCAAGCCGCTGCGTCGGGCCTCCCTGGCCGAGCGGGTGCTGGCGGCGGCGGGCCGCCGCAAGGGTCTGGCGGTTCCCACGGCGCGCGCCCAGGACGACGACCGCGTCGCGCCGGTCGCCTTCAAGGGACTGCGGGTCTTGCTGGTCGAGGATAATCCGGTCGGCGCCCTTCTGGCCAAGACCTTGCTGCGCCGCGAGGGCTGCGTGGTCCAGACGGCCGCCGACGGGCACGAGGCCCTGCTGACGCTGAAGGAAGCCCGCTTCGATCTGATCTTCATGGACATGCGGATGCCGCGCATGGACGGTCCGGCGGCGGCGCGCGCGCTGCGGGCGCGCGGCGAGCGCACGCCGATCGTGGCCCTGACGGCCAACGCCTTCGCCGAGGACCGGATCGCCTGTCTGGAAGCGGGCATGAACGACCATCTGACCAAGCCGCTGGAGGCCGATGCCCTGCGCGCCGCCCTGACCCGCTGGACGAACGTCGGCAACCGCGCCAAGGTCGGCGCCCAGTAACCACGACCGCCCGTTTCCGGCGGCGTCCGCCGGAGACCCGCATGACCGACACGAAGACGCCCGCCGCTGCGCCCGCCAAGGGGCTGGCCGGTCTCGCCGTCTATGGCGAGCGGCGCGTCTTCGTCATGCTGCTGCTGGGCTTTTCGGCGGGTCTGCCGAACCTGCTGATCTTCGACACCCTGTCGGCCTGGCTGCGCGAGAGCGGTCTGTCGCTGTCGGTGATCGGCTTCTTCGCGCTGGCCACGATCTCCTATTCGCTGAAATTCGTCTGGGCGCCGCTCATCGACCGGACGAAGATTCCGATCCTGACCAAATACCTTGGCCATCGCCGGTCCTGGATGCTGGCGACACAGGCCGTGGTCATCTTCGGCCTGTGGTCGATCTCGGGCCTGAACCCGGCGACGTCGCTGATGCAGGTGGCGGCCTTCGCGGTGTTGGTCGGCTTCTTCGGCGCGACCCAGGACATTGTCATCGACGCCTGGCGGATCGAGGCGGCTGACGACAGCCGCCACGGGGCCATGGCCGCCGCCTATCAGATGGGCTACCGCGTCGCTCAGATCGTGGCCGGCGCCGTGCCCTTGGTCCTGGCCGATTTCTACAACTGGAACCTGTCCTACGCCGTCATGGCGGGGCTGATGGCGTTCGGCGTCATCGGCGTGCTGTTCGCGCCGCGCGAGAAGGCTCACGCCATTCGTCCGATCCCCGTCGCCGACGTGCCGTCGCGGCCTCGGCTAGAGATCGTCGAGTGGATCGTCCGTCTGGGGATCATCGTCATCGCCGCCCTGATCATGGGGTCGGGCCTCAGTGGTCAGGCCGGGCCGCTCAACGGCCTGCTGGGTCTGTTCGGCCTGTCGCCCGAGGGGCAGGCGGCGATCAGCGACGCCTGGGCCGCCAAACCGGAAGGCGTCTACCTGCAGGTGGTGTCGGTGTTCGGCGGTCTGGGCCTGCTGGTCCTGGCCTGCTGGCCGATCCCCCGGGTGCGGACGCGTCCAGGCGCCTATCTGGCCGGGTCGTTCGGTGAGCCGCTGAAGGATTTCTACAAGCGCTTCGCGGGGGTGGCGACGCTGATCCTGGCGTTGATCTGCGTCTATCGCCTGGCCGATTTCGTGCTCAACATCATGAACCCCTTTTACCTGGACCTCGGCTTCACCAAGACCGAACTGGCCGAGGTGCGTAAGGTCTTCGGGGTCGTCGCCACCACGGTTGGCGTCGTTGTCGGCGGCTGGTCCGTGGCGCGCCTGGGGCTGATCCGCACCATGGTCATCGGCGCCTTCATGAGCCCGGTGTCCAATCTGGTCTTCGCCTGGCTGGCGACCCAGGGGCCGGACATCAGGGCCCTGTTCGTGGCCATCGGCGTCGACAATGTCGCTACCGGCTACGCCGGCACGGCGCTGATCGCCTATATGTCCAGCCTGACCAGCATCGGTTTCACCGCCACCCAGTACGCCCTGTTCAGTTCGCTCTACGCCCTGCCGGGCAAGCTGATCGCCTCTCAGTCGGGCCGGGTGGTCGAAGCCTCGGCGCGGGCGGCGGAGGCCGGCGGCCTGTTCGCTCCGCTCAAGGCTCTTTTCTCGGGCCTGCCCGCTGGGTCCCTGGTGCAGGGCGCGGCGACCAGCGGCGTGACCCCGGCGGCGCTGGGGGCGGGCTATGTCGTCTTCTTCTTTTATTCGACGGTGATCGGCGTCTTCGCCGTCATCCTGGCCTTCATCGTCGCCGCCAAGCAGACGGCGCTTCAGGCTCGAAACGCAAATGGGGCGGCCGAAGCCGCCCCATCCGAGTAGTTCAAATTCACGGCCTCGGTCAGTCCTCGACTTCGGCCGCTTCGGCGTAGGCGGCGAAGGTGGCGGCGGTGATGATCTCGCTGACCGAGGCTCCTAGGGGCACGATCTGCACCGACTTCTCCAGACCGACCAGCAGCGGGCCGATCACCGTGGCGCCGCCTAGGGACTGCACCAGACGCGTCGAGATGGCCGCCGAATGGATGGCCGGCATGACCAGGACGTTGGCGTCGCCGGTCAGGCGCATGAAGGGATAGTTGGCGCGAGCCTCGGGGTTCAGGGCCAGCTCCGGCGGCATCTCGCCTTCGTATTCGAAGTCGACGTCCATGGCGTCGAGGATGCGGATGGCCTCGCGCACCTTCTCGCCGCGGTCGCCGGGCGGGTCGCCGAAGGTCGAGTAGCTGAGGAAGGCCACGCGCGGCTTGCGGCCCAGCTTCTTGACCGTGGCGGCGGCCTTGATGGCGATCTCGGCCAGTTCCTCGGCGTTGGGCAGCTCGTGGATCGAGGTGTCGGCCACGAACAGGGTGCGGCCCTTGGCCAGCAGGATCGACAGGCCGATCATGCGGTCCTTCACGTCCAGGACGCGGCGGACCTCCTTAAGGGCCATGTTGAAGTTGCGGGTCACACCGGTGACCATGCAGTCGGCCTGGCCGCGCGCGATCATGGCGGCGCCGAAGTAGTTGCGGTCCTGGTTGATCATCCGCTGCACGTCGCGGCGCAGATAGCCCCGGCGCTGCAGGCGGTTGTACAGCCACTCGACATATTCGGCGTTCCGCTCCGAGACGCGGGCGTTCATCACCTCGATGCCCAGGTCGTCGAAGTTCAGACCCGCTTCGGCGGCGTTCTGACGGATCAGGTCTTCACGGCCGACCAGGATCGGCGTGCCCAGTTCGGCCTGCTTGAAGGCCCAGGCGGCGCGAATGACCGACTGCTCCTCGCCCTCGGCGAAGACCACCCGCTGCTTGGGTCCCGAGCGCACGGCCGAGGAGATCTTCTGCATCAGGGCGGCGGACGGATCGACCCGCTGCTTCAGCGCGATGCGATAGGCGTCCATGTCCTCGATCGGCTTGCGGGCCACGCCGGTGTCCATCGCGGTCTGGGCGATGAAGGGCGGGATGTACCAGATCAGGCGCGGGTCGAAGGGGGTCGGGATGATGTATTCCGGGCCGAACTTCAGCTTGCGGCCGCGATAGGCGGCGGCGACCTCATCCGGCACGTCCTCGCGGGCCAGCGCCGCCAGGGCGTGGGCGCAGGCGATCTTCATCTCGTGGTTGATCTGGCGCGCGCGCACGTCCAGCGCGCCGCGGAACAGATAGGGGAAGGCCAGGACGTTGTTGACCTGGTTCACATAGTCCGAGCGACCGGTGGCGATGATGGCGTCCGAACGCACCGACTTGACGTCTTCCGGGGTGATTTCCGGGTCGGGGTTGGCCATGGCGAAGATGATCGGATTGGGCGCCATGGAGGCGACCATCTCCTTGGAGATCGCGCCCTTGGCGGACAGGCCCAGCACCACGTCGGCGCCGACCATGGCCTCGGCCAGGGTGCGCAGGGGCGTGTCGGTGGCGTGCGCCGCCTGCCATTGCGAGACGTTGTCGCGGCCCTTGTAGATGACGCCCTGACGGTCGCAGATGACGGTGTTCTCGGCCTTGACGCCGGCGGCCTTCATCAGGGCGATGGAGGACAAGCCCGCGGCCCCGGCGCCCGACAGGACGACCTTGAGGTCTTCCAGCTTCTTGCCGACGATATGGGCCGCATTGATCAGGCCGGCGGTCGAGATGATGGCCGTGCCGTGCTGGTCGTCATGGAAGACGGGGATGTCCAGCAGGTCCTGCAGCTGGGCCTCGATCTCGAAGCATTCCGGGGACTTGATGTCCTCCAGGTTGATGCCGCCCCAGGTGTCGCCGATGTTCTTGACCACGGTGACGAACTCGTCCGGGTCGGTCGTCTTCACCTCGACGTCGAAGCTGTCGACGTCGGCGAAGCGCTTGAACAGAACCGACTTGCCTTCCATTACCGGCTTGGACGCCATGTGGCCCAGGTGACCCAGGCCGAGGATGGCGGTGCCGTTCGAGATGACGGCGACCATATTGCCCTTGGACGTGTAGTCGTAGGCCTTGTCCGCATCGGCGGCGATAGCGAGAACCGGCACGGCCACGCCCGGCGAATAGGCCAGCGACAGGTCGCGCTGGGTCGCCATCGGCTTGGTGGGGGCCATGGAGATCTTGCCCGGCGTCGGAGCGCTGTGGAACTCCAGAGCGTCGTCGTCGGAGAAGGTCTGTTTATCGGTCAATTCGGGCATTTCGATCTCGGGAAGGGCAGGCGCCCGTCGTTCCTAGATCCTGGGACGGGTGGGGACAACCGTTGACGCAGCGTCAGGCCGACGATTGCTCAGCTTTGTGGCAAAAGCCCCGTGCGTTCGATCTCGACCGGCCCGGTCATGAAGACGTGGCCCGAGGCCTCGTCCCAGTCGATGACCAGTTCGCCGCCGTCGACCACGACGGCGGCCTTGCGGTTGGTCAGGCCGCGCCGGGCCGTGGCCACCAGGGCCGCGCAGGCGCCGGTGCCGCAGGCCAGGGTCAGGCCCGCGCCGCGTTCCCAGACCCGCAGCCGGATATGGTCGCGGTCCAGCACCTTGGCGAAGCCGACGTTGACCCCTTCGGGAAAGAGCGGGTGATGCTCGACCAGCGAGCCGGAGCCCTTCACGAAGGCGTCGTCCTGCCGGTCGGTGAAAAAGACCACATGGGGATTGCCCATGGAGACCGCGCCGGGCGTGTGCAGCACCGGCGCGTCGATCGGCCCGACCTGAAGCTCGATGCCGCGCGTGTCCATTTCTTCGGCCAGCGGCACCTGATCCCAATCCAGACGCGGCGCGCCCATATCGACAGTCACCAGATTGGCCGCGGTCGTCGGCCCTTCGGGACCTCCCGACCCGACGCGGCTAGATGCGCGTTTCGCCGTCGTCGGCCCGCCGAGCGTGTCGATGACCACCTCTTCCTTGCCGGTCGCCTCCAGCAGCAGCCAGCCGACGCAGCGCAGGGCGTTGCCGCAGGTCTGGACCATCGAGCCGTCGGCGTTCCACACACGCATGAAGGCGTCGGCGGTTTCGGAAGGCTCGATGCCGATCAACTGGTCGAAGCCGCCGAGGCCGGCCTCGGGGGCGGCCAGGGCGCGCACCTGATCCTCGGTCGGGTGAAAGCCCTCCTCGAAGGCCTGGACGACGATGAAGGCGTTTCCGGCGCCGTTCATGCGGATGTAGGGGCGAGCAGCCTGGGTCATGTCCGCCTTCATATAGGATTTTTCGCCGGTTCATGTATCGCTGGCGACGATGGCGTCAGAGCACAGCGAAAACGGCAAATCCGAAGGTCTGCGGCTGAGGGCGCGGCTGCGCTACCTCTATCACGGCTCCCAGCCGGCGGCGGTGAAGTTCCGCCTGATGGTCATCGTCATCGACCTGGCCATCATCGCCTTCTTCCTGGCCACGCCGATCCTCAAGGAGGCGGGCTGGGTCTTCTATGTGATGGACTATCTGATCGCCGCCGTTCTGGGGCTGGATCTGGCGGCGCGCGCCTATGCCTATTCCGACATCCGCGACTGGCTGAAGCGGCCGATCGTCTGGGTGGACCTGTTCGTGCTGGCGACCCTGCTGTTCCCGGTCTGGCTGGCCAACCTCGGCTTCCTGAGGCTGCTGCGGCTGTGGAGCCTGCTGAACAGCGACCTGTTCTGGCGCACCATCGGCCGGCGTTTCGACGACACCCGGGTCGAGGAGATCACCCGGGCGTTGGCGGCGCTGATCACCTTCGTCTTTGTCGTGACCGGCTTCGTCTATGCCTATTTCCGGGGCAAGGCCGAGCACATCAACGGCTATCTGGACGCCCTCTATTTCACCGTCGCCACTCTGACGACGACGGGATTCGGAGACATCACCCTGCCGGGCAACTGGGGCCGGGTCATCTCCATCATCGTCATGCTGGTGGGCATCACCCTCTTCATCCGTCTGGCCCAGACCCTGATCCGGCCGCACAAGGTCAAGTTCCCCTGCCCCACCTGCGGCCTGCAGAAGCACGATCCCGACGCCGTTCACTGCAAGGCCTGCGGCCAGATCCTGTGCATCCCGGACGACGGCGCCTGATCCCCCTGCGACCAAAGATGACAGGCTTGTAAGATTTCCGCCGCTTGCCGCGCGCCTAGGTCGCCGCCAAGGTGCCGCCCAAATTCTGTTGGGGCCCAACTTCTCTTGGGGAATGAAACATGATCCGCACTCTGGCGTCCGCCGCCGCCCTTCTTCTCGCCGCCGGAGCCGCTCCCGTCGCCATGGCCCATTCGACCGACACGCCCGCCGCCGCCTCCACGCCGGGCTTCGCGACCAGCGACGCGACCGATCCCTACATCTGGCTGGAAGAGGTCGACGGCGAGCGCGCTATGGACTGGGTCAAGGCCCACAACCAGACCTCTCTGGGGACGCTGCAGGGCGACCCGCGCTATGAGACCCTGCACCAGCAGGCGCTGGACCTGGTTCAGTCGCGCGACCGCATCCCCTCGCCCGGCTTCACCCATGACGGTCACGTCGACAACTTCTGGCAGGACGCTGAGCACGTGCGCGGCGTCTGGCGTCGCACGACGCTGGACAGCTATCGCACCGAGGCTCCGGTCTGGGAGACCATCCTCGACTTCGACGCCTTGTCGGCCGCCGAGGGCGCCAACTGGGTCTACAAGGGCGCGACCTGCCTGCCGCCCGAGGAACGCTATTGCCTGATCTCCCTGTCGAACGGCGGCAAGGACGCGGTGACGATCCGCGAGTTCGACAGCGTGACGAAAACCTTCGTCGAGGGCGGCATCAGCCTGCCTGAATCCAAGGGCGGCGCCAGCTGGATCGACAAGGACACCCTGCTGATCTCGCGCGATTTCGGTGAGGGCTCGCTGACGGACTCCGGCTATCCGCGCACGGTGCGCCTGCTGAAGCGTGGCCAGAGCGTCGATCAGGCGGTCGAGGTCTTCGCCGGGCAGCAAACCGACGTCTCGGTTTCGGGCTACACCCTGCGCGACGCCGACGGCGTGGTGCAGGCCGTGCTGCTCAACCGCGGGATCAACTTCTACGAAAGCGAGACCTGGCGCCTGAACGCCGACGGCTCGACGACGAAGCTGGAGCTGCCGCTCAAGGGCAATATCAACGCCCTCGTCGCCGGCCAGATGGTGGTGACGACCGATCAGGACTGGACCGCGCCCTCGGGTCAGGAATTCAAGACCGGCGACGTCATCGCCTGGAACCTGCAGGCCTGGCTGGCCGATCCGAAAACCCCGGCCCGGCTGGTGATCCGTCCCGGCGAACGCGAGGCGATCGAGGGCATAAGCGCCACCCGCAACAAGCTGGTCGTGGCCCTTTATGAAAACGTGCGCGGCTCGGTCTATGTCTATGACCCCGCCGACTGGAGCCGCACCCGTCTCGACCTGCCGCAGAACGTCTCGGTCGGCGTCGGCTCGGCCTCCGAGCGCGACGACAAGATCTTCGTCAGCGTCACCGGCTATCTGAACCCGTCCAGCCTCTATCTGGCCGACGCCGCCACCGGCGCGGTCGATCTGACCAAGTCCCTGCCCGCCAAGTTCGACGCCGCCGGCATGCGCGTGGATCAGTTCGAGGCCCGTTCGGCCGACGGCACGATGATCCCCTATTTCGTCATCCATAAGGACGCCATGGCCATGGACGGCTCGAACCCGACCCTGCTCTACGGCTACGGCGGCTTCCAGTCGTCGCTGTTGCCCGGTTATTCGCCGACAGTCGGCAAGCTGTGGCTGGAACGCGGCGGCGTCTATGTCATCGCCAACACCCGCGGCGGCGGCGAGTTTGGTCCGAAATGGCACCAGGCGGCCCAGCAGGAAAACCGCCAGCGCGCCCACGAGGACTTCCAGGCCGTAGCCCAGGACCTGATCACGCGCGGGATCACCTCTCAGCCGCATCTGGGGATCATGGGCGGCTCGCAGGGCGGCCTCTTCATGGGGGCCATGCTGACCCAGCGCCCGGACCTGATCAACGCCGCCGTCATCCAGGTGCCCCTGTTCGACATGCTGCGCTTCCATAAGCTGCTGGCCGGCGCCTCGTGGATCGGCGAATACGGCAACCCGGACATCCCGGAACAGCGCGCCTGGATCGAGCAATACTCGCCCTATCAGCGCCTGGCGGCGGGTCAGCCCTACCCCGAGGTCTTCATCCACACCTCGACCAAGGACGACCGCGTCCATCCCGGCCACGCTCGCAAGGCCGCTGCGCGTCTGGAAGAGCTGGGCTATCCGGTGCTCTTCTATGAAAACACCGACGGCGGCCACGCGGCCGGCGCCAACCTGCGGGAAACGGCCCGCCGCATCGCGCTGGAGTACACCTATCTGACGCGCCGCCTGATGGACGAGCCGGCGAAGCAGTAGTCAGCACTGTCTGATCCTCCCCTGTGAGCCTTCGGCGAACGGGGGAGGGGGACCACGAAGTGGTGGAGGGGGCGACCCCGAGCGCCGACGCTGGTTCCGCCCCCTCCACCGCCTGGCGGCGGTCCCCCTCCCCCGCTGACGCGGGGGAGGATTTCGAAAGCGGAGTTTATCTTCATGAAGTCCCTGTTCCTCACCGCCGCCGTGCCGGTGCTCATCCTCGCTGCTGGCCCAGCTTTGGCCCTCGCGCCCGCCGACCCGGCCGTGGCTTCAGCGACCACGCCGCCGCCGCACTTCCCGCGCGACTTGTCGCCCGAGGGGGTCAAGGCCGCCGATGATCATCTGGCGCTGGAAGAGGTGGACGGGGCCGAGGCCCGCGCCTTCGTCGCCGCCTCGAACGAAAAGGCCCTGTCGGCCCTGACCGGCGATCGCCGCTATGAGCCCTTCCGCCAGCAGGCCGAGGCCATCCTGACGGCCACCGACCGCATCCCGGGGGTCAGCTTCCTGGGCGAGGGCTTGGGCAATTTCTGGCAGGACGCGGCCAATCCCAAGGGCGTCTGGCGCCGCACGACCCTGGACAGCTATCGCAGCAACCAGCCCCAGTGGGAGACCCTGTTGGACATCGACGCCCTGGCCAAGGCTGAGGGCCGCGACTGGGTGTTCAAGGGCGCGAACTGCCTGGCGCCGGACGAGACCCGTTGCCTGATCAACCTGTCGGACGGCGGCAAGGACGCCGTGACGGTCCGCGAGTTCGACCTGACCACCAAGACTTTTGTGGAGGGTGGATTCGTCATCCCCGAGGGCAAGCATCGCCTGACCTGGCTGGACCGCGACACCCTGCTGATCGCCACCGACTTCGGCCCCGGCACCATGACGGAGTCGGGCTATCCCTTCATCGTCAAATCCCTGAAGCGCGGCCACCCGCTGGCCCGCGCCGCCGAGGTCTATCGCGGTCAGCAGGGCGACGGCGGTTATGGCGTCTCGCCCATGGTCTTCCGCGACAAGGCCGGGGCGGTCGAGGCCGTCCTGTTCAGCCGCCCGCTGGATACCTTCCGCTCGGAGATCTGGCGTTTGGCGGACGGCAAGCCGGTCAAGCTGAACCTGCCCGAACGCGTCGCCGTCGAGGGCGTCATGGGCGGGCGTCTGGTCTTCTCGCCCGATCAGGACTGGACCCTGCGCGGCGTTGATTTCAAGGCGGGTTTGCTGGTGTCCTTGCCGTTCGCAGCGCTTGCGGCGTCTGATGCGGAAACGGTCATCGACCCCCACGGCCCATCGGACGTCATCTTCGCACCCGGACCGCGCCAGTCGCTGCAAGCGGTGTCTGTCTTCTCCGACAGCATCGTGGCCGTGATCGCGGACAATGTCGTGGGGACGTTGACCCGCTTCACGCCGCAACGCGGCGGGGGTTGGGCGGCCACGCCGATCGCCGTCCCCGCCAACAGCGCCGTGGGTCTGGGCGACAGCTCCAAGGCCAAGGGTCAGGTCTTCGTCTCGACCCAGGGCTTCCTGACGCCGCCGACCCTCAGTCTGGCCGACGTCGCCACCGCCGCCCTGACCGAGCTGAAGTCGGCCCCGGCCAAGTTCGACGCCGCGACCCATGTGGTCGAGCAGTTCGAGGCGACCTCGA
>DAIOID010000112.1:0-10499 GCA_036744355.1 Brevundimonas sp. | reverse complement strand
GTGGCGGAGAGGGTGGGATTCGAACCCACGGTACGCTTCCACGTACGCCGCATTTCGAGTGCGGTACATTCGACCACTCTGCCACCTCTCCGCGGGGCCGATATTCGCTTGGTCGAGCGAGGGGCTTCTCTAGTCAAACGCGCGGCGGGCCGCAAGCGTTTCTCGCAAGAAATTCGATAAAATTTTCAGCGCTGTCCGGGCAGGGTCAGGCCGGGGGCGGGACCGCCCAGGGGATCGGCGCCGACGAAGCGGAAAAGCTCGGCCGGACGACCGCCGGTGTCGCTGGAAAAGACGCCTGTGGCCTGCACCAGACCGGCCCGTTCGACGCCGCGGCGGAAGTTCTGCTTGTGCAACGAGAGCCCCGCCACGGCCTCGGCCGCCGCCTGCAAGGCGGAAAGCGTGAAGGTCTCGGGCGTCAGGTCGAACAGGACCGGGCGGTACTTCAGCTTGCTACGTAGGCGGCCCAGGGCTGTGGCGACGATGCGGCGGTGGTCCGAGGCCATCGGCAGGTCGGGCAGTGCTGGAGGCCCGGCGCGGTCGTGGTCGCGGGCGGACTCGGCGACCAGACCCGCCTCGTAGAGCAGCTCATAGCGCTCCAGCACCCGTTCCTCGTTCCAGCGGCGCTCCGGCGTCAGGGCGAACAGGGTCTCGGCGCGGCCCAGGCGGCGGGCGTCGCCGTCGGCCCAGGCGCGCAGGGCGGGCGCCAGCGTCGCCATCACGGCGGGCGGACCGTCACGCCAGTCCTCCCAGGGGAAGATGTCGAAGACGGGGGTCCAGGCGGCGTCCAGGCCGGGGGCCTCGGGCGCCTCGGCGGTCAGGGCCAGATAGCCGACCGAGACCTCGCGGGCGCGCTCAGGGCCGGGCGTGGCGCGCGGCGAGGCGCGGCCCGCGTCGCCGAAGGTGTAGAGCTGTTCGACGAAGCCGAGGGGAAAGCCGGTCTGCGCGGTGACGAAGGCGCGCAGGGCCAGTTCGAAGGTGCGGTCGCGCGCCGGGTCGAAGGGGCCGAAGGGCAGGGCCGGGGCGCCGTCGGCGGCGTGAGTGGTCAGGACCACGGCCTGACCGGCGCGCAGGGCGATGACCACGGCCGACAGACCGATTCGCACGCCCTGCTCGTGACCCTGAAGCGCCCCCGCCTGCGTCATGCCGTCCCTATTCCGTGTGCCAGGCGTCGGCGCCGGGCAGGATGCCGACAGCTTCGGCCAGAACGCGGTAGCGGTCCAGATAGCGTTGCTGCGCCACCGAGGCGGGCAGGGGGTCGATGATCAGATCATAGCCCGCGGGCGGGGCGCCGAAGATCTGCAGCGACTCGCGGCGGTGGAAGCCGGCCAGCTGCGTCGCCTCATAGAAGGCGCAGGCGCGGTCGGCCTTCTTGATCAGGGTCTTGATGGTCTGCGGCGTCTTGGGCGGCAGCTGGAAGCGGACGTGGATGGCGGCTTCCAGCCGCGCCTCGAAGTCCTTGTAGCCGGCGCCGAGCGCCGACTTGAACGGCGAGATCATGTCGCCGATGACGTATTCCGAGGCGTCGTGCAGCAGGGCGGCCAGGCGCCATTTCGGCTCCAGCCCCGGGCGGATATGGGCGGCGATCTCTTCGACCACCAGCGAGTGCTGGGCGACGGAGAAGGCGTGCTCGCCGATGGTCTGCCCGTTCCAGCGGGCGACGCGGGCCAGCCCGTGGGCGATGTCCTCGATCTCGATGTCGAACGGCGACGGGTCGAGCAGGTCGAGGCGGCGGCCAGACAGCATCCGCTGCCAGGCGCGCGGGGGCTTGGGCGTTCTGGGCTTGGGCTTGGGCGCCAGGTCTTCGTGTTCTTCGGCCAAAATCGGGGTCCTGCGCATGGGGCAGGTGAGGTGACCCATCCCGAACGTCCGATCAAGGGCAAGCGTTGCGATTCGTGGGGGTTAATCCCCGACGTTGAGGGTCACCAGGGCCTTGGCGGCCTCGAACACACGGTTTTCATTACGATCCTTGCCGCGCACGGTGGCGACCACGATGGGACCGCCCGAGGGGCCGCGCGCCTCATAGCCGACGATGCGCCAGCCGGTGGTCGAGGACTGGTCGGCGGTCATCATGAAGGTGGCGCGGACGGCTTCGCCCGGCGAAGTGGTGCGGATGCGGGCGGCGCCGTCGCTGGCGTCGATTGTCACGGTGTCGGCGTCCGAGCTCGAGCCTGACCTGGAACGAACGTTGACCTGGCTGTTTCGGTCGTCGGCGCGAATGGTGATGCCGCCGATCTTGATGTTGGCGCGGTCGCCGTCGGCGTCGATATGCATGCCGGGCAGGCGGACGGTGGCCTTGTCGCCGTGGGCGTCGATGCGCATGCCGGGCGCGCTGATGTGGGCCGAGTCGGCAGCGGCGTCGGCGGCGGCTTCGGCCTTGGCCGCCGCGCGTTCGGCGTCGGCGCCCGCGCGCTCGGCGTCTGCCTCTGCCCGGGCGGCGTCGGCTTCAGCGCGAGCGGCCTCGGCGCGCGCGCGGTCTTCGTCGGCGCGGGCTTCGGCGAGGGCTTCCGGCAGATCGGCCGACAGGCGGTCTTCGAACTTCTTCAGCGCGTCCTGGACCGAGCCGCCGTTCAGCGAGACCAGATGCAGGGTGACCTCGGAGCCGCGCGGGCCGCTGTAGACGCAGGTGGTCCCATCGGCCTGGGCCGAGCCCTTGCGGGTCAGCACGCCCTGGGTCTGCGGACATTGCAGGGCGTTGACGACCTTGAGCACGCCAGCCTCCTTGCCGGACGAGGTCGAGGTGATGCGCACCGTGCCGGCGTTGTCGCAGGCGGCGGTCATCAGCGCGAGGGCGCAGACGGGCCAGAGGAGATGATGCATGGTCGGCTCCTGTTCAGGTCCGATTGTGCGCGCAAGGCGCGGCTATTCCAGTGAAATCGCGGTAATCGAAGGCGGCGGAAGCGCGGCGGCTTCAGGAGCCGGGGCGAGCGCCTTCGCGGCGGTTCAGGAAGGCCAGCCGTTCGAACAGGTGCACGTCCTGTTCGTTCTTCAGCAGGGCGCCGTGCAGCGGCGGGATCAGCTTGCCGGGCGTCTTCTCGCGCAGGGTCTCGGGTGAGACGTCGTCGACCAGCAGCAGTTTCAGCCAGTCCAGCAGTTCCGAGGTTGAAGGCTTCTTCTTCAGGCCCGGGGTGTCGCGTATTTCGTAGAAGGTCCGCAGGGCCTCGGCGACCAGGCGCGGCTTGATGCCGGGGAAGTGGACCTCGACGATGTCCTGCATGGTCTCGGCGTCGGGGAAGCGGATGTAGTGGAAGAAGCAGCGGCGCAGGAAGGCGTCCGGCAGCTCCTTCTCGTTGTTCGAGGTGATGACGACGACGGGGCGAACCTCGGCGCGGATCGTCTCGTCCGTCTCCTGGACGTAGAACTCCATGCGGTCGAGTTCCTGCAGCAGGTCGTTGGGGAACTCGATGTCGGCCTTGTCGATCTCGTCGATCAGTAGGACGGGGCGGACCGGGGCGGTGAAGGCCTCCCACAGCTTGCCCTTCTTCAGATAGTTGCGGACGTCGTGGACGCGTTCGTCGCCCAGTTGGCTGTCGCGCAGTCTGGAAACGGCGTCGTATTCATAGAGGCCGTTGTGGGCCTTGGTCGTCGACTTGACGTGCCAGGTGATCAGCGGCGCGTTCAGCGCTCGCGCCAGCTCATAGGCCAGGACGGTCTTGCCGGTGCCGGGCTCGCCCTTGATCAGCAGGGGGCGCTCCAGCGCCACCGCCGCGTTCACCGCAACCTTCAGGTCGTCGGTGGCGATGTAGTTGGACGTGCCTTCGAACCGGCTCATGAACAACCTGCTCCAATCGGGGGGAAGACGAGCAGGTAGCTTATCAGGACGCGCCTGAACAGACCGCGCCGCGGGTCAGGTGATGCGCTTGGCCGACGCAGGGTCGCTAGCGGGGAAGCTTTCCTCGACGGCCTCGTCGATCAGGGCCTCCTGGCGATTCTCGGCGTCCTTTTCCTTGTCCTTCAGCTGATCCGGCTTGCCTTCCTCGCGCGGCGCCTTCTTGGCGGGCGGGGTGTTGGGGTCGGCGTCTTCATGGGCCTTGGTGGGGTGATGCTCGCTCATGCTCGCTCCTCGCTGGAGGGGCCGTAGCCCAGGTCCTCGATGTCGTCGTCCGACAGGCGCTTCGCCTCCCAGTGGGCGGCGCTGGCCTGGGCGCCGCGCTGGTTGCGCATCAGGCCGGCGTAGACCAGTTCGACCTCGTCCGGGCCGGAGCCGACCTCGCCGTCGGCGTCGATTTCGCTGACCCGGGGCGGGTCCACGCCCAGCAGGGCGTCGGCCTCGGCTTCGATGCCCTCTAGCGCCAGCGCCGCGTCCAGATCCCGATCGTCCTCGTCGAACGGCTCGTCGTCGGCGTCGCCATCGGCCTGGGTGACGTCCAGTACGTCGTCGGCCTCGTCTAACGAGAGATCGCCGTCGCCCTCGTCGTCGATATGGGTCTCGTCATAGATCTCGGCCTGATCCTGTGGGTCGAAATCAATGTCCGTATGGGCCACGGTCTTTACCTCCCTGTTCCTCAGGACAACGGCCCAGGTCGGCGCGGCGTTCCGCGTTCGCCGGGCGCTCTGGTCACAGAGGAGTGGAAGAGATGGTTAACCACGCTGCTTTACAGTTCCTCAGCCGCCGACCGTTCAGGTTGGGGCGTCACGGAGATTCCCTTTGCCGCTGAAATTATCGCTCAAGCCCGGCGAGAAATTCGTCCTGAACGGCGCCGTCGTCCAGAACGGCGACCGGCGCGGCGTCCTGGTCCTGCAGAACAAGGCCAGCGTCCTGCGTGAAAAGGACATCATGCAGCCCGAGGAGGCGACCACGCCCGCGCGCCGCATCTATTTCCCCGTCATGATGATGTATCTGGATGAGGCCGAGGCGCCGAAATTCTATGATGAATTCGCGCTGCGCCTGACCGAGTTCATGGGGGCGATCCGCAACCCGGACATTTTGACCGAGTGTGTTTCCTGCTCCAAGCATGTGCTGGCGCGCCAGTACTACAAGGCCCTGATGGGCGCCCGTAAGATCGTCGATTACGAAGACCAAAGGCTCGGCAATGTCGCTTCAGGCGTACAAGACGGCGGCGACGCGGGCTGAATCACCGCGCGAAATGGAATACCGGCTGTTCGGCCAGGTGACCCGGGCTCTCATGCACGCGTCCACGGTCGACAAGTCGGACATCACCACACGGATCGACGCGATCGACTGGAACCGTCGGCTGTGGTCGACCCTGTCCACCTCGTGCAGCGAGCCGTCCAACGCCATGCCCCAGGCGCTGCGGGCGCAGATCATCTCGCTGGACCTGTTCATCGGCCGCCACAGCTCGGCGGTCATGCGCGGCGACGGGGATTTCGAGACCCTGATCGACATCAACCGCATGGTCATGCAGGGGCTGGCGCCCCAGACCCAAGGCTCCTGATCACGATGGCGGGAGCGGCCTTTACGACAGGCTGCGACCGGTCCTAGCCTGACCTTCCTGTTCAGCAGTCGAAAGGAGGTGGCCAGTGTCTCATTGTCATCAATCGCGAGCGAAGGCCGCGATCTGGACCTCGTGTGAGGCCCGGGCCTGATCCTTAGGGAAGGCAGCGGTCAGGCCGCTTGCGGTCCGACAATGAAGCGCCGCTGGGGCGACCCGGCGGCGCTTTTTTGTGGGGCATTTCTAGTGCGCTACCGCGCTTCGCGCTGCTTGAGCGCGGTCAGAACAGCATGCCGAACCAGTGTGCGATGCCGTGGATGACGGCGAGGACGGTGGTCCACACCAGGGTCACATAGACGCCGCAGATCGCCGTGCCGACCAGACCGGCCAGGATGAAGACGCCGTCTCTCTGGATGATGCCAAGGCCGAAGATGGCAAGGGTCAGGCCGGGCAGGGCGTCGCCGAAGGGCACGGGCAGGGCCATCATCATCGCCAGCAGGATGCAGATCACGCCGACGACCACGTCGGCGGCCTCGCCCGTCATGACCGGCCAGCGTGGTCGGGTCAGACGTTCGGCGCGACGGACCAGTTCGATGGTCGTGGGGCTGTCGGGTCTTTTGCGGACGGCCTGCCGTGCCCAGTCCGAAAAGCCGTAGCGCGCCCTCCAGCGACCGAAGCCGACTGAAAATCCGCCCAGAAGCACCCAGCGGCGGAACCAGCGCGGCGCCGCCAGATGGGACGCCAGCAGGCGTCTGTAGGCTTCACGGCCGATCGTGGCCTTCATCAGCCAGTGCGGCAGCCAGACCTTGTCACGCTGCAAGGCCAGCTCGGCGGCGATCAGGATGATGGGAACGGAAAAGACGGCCTTGCCGCCGGGCGGCCAGGGCAGGAGGGCCATCAGCGACAGCATCAGGATGACGGCCCCGAAGCCGCGCTCGCCGAAGGCCTCGACCATTTCCTTCAAGGTCAGCTTGGGATCGTCGCCATGGCCGAGAGATTCCAGAACGTCCGAAAACGTCCGGCTCTCATCAGGCGGCGGCGTGGAAACAAGCGTCATCAGGCGAGACTCGGGGAGCGAAGGTCCGCCAAGTTAGGGGCGGCGGGTTTCCCGCGCCATCCCTGACGCACAACCTGCGGCTTAATGTTTCGTCACGCGCTCGGGTTTGCCCTTGCGAGCGGTGTGGGCGAGATCTTCAAGCTGGCTTTCGCTCATCGAGTCCAGCATGGATTGCGACGCGCCCTTCAGCTTCGATTTCGGCGTCTCGCCGCGCTTGGCGGACAGGGCGGCCCCGGCGGCCTTCTGTTGAGCGGCGGATTTGGCGGGCATGACGGCGGCTCCTTTCGAGAGGAAACCAACCGCCCGCCCGCCGTGGGGTTCCGTCAGCCCAGCAGCTCGCGCCCGATCAGGAAGCGGCGGATTTCATTGGTGCCGGCGCCGATGTCGTAGAGCTTGGCGTCGCGGACCAGACGTTCGACCGGCCATTCCTTGGTGTAGCCGGCGCCGCCCAGCGCCTGAACGGCCTCCAAGGACACCTTCACGGCGTTTTCCGAGGCCAGCAGGATGGCGCCCGCTGCGTCATAGCGGGTGGTCTTGCCCTGGTCGCAGGCGCGGGCCACGGCGTAGACATAGGCCCGTGCGCTGTTCAGGGCGACGTACATGTCGGCGACCTTGGCCTGCATCAGCTGGAAGCTGCCGATGGCCTTGCCGAACTGCTTGCGCTCGCGGACGTAGGGCAGGACCACGTCCAGCGCGGCCTGCATGATGCCCAGGGGACCGGCCGACAGGACGGCGCGTTCATAGTCCAGACCGCTCATCAGTACGCCGGCGCCGCCGCCGACCGGACCAATGATGTTCTCTTCGGGGATTTCGCAGTCCTCGAACACCAGTTCGGCGGTGTCGGAGCCGCGCATGCCCATCTTGTCCAGCTTCTTGGAAACGCTGAAGCCCTTCATGCCGCGCTCGACCAGGAAGGCGGTGCAGCCCTTGGAGCCGGCATCAGGATCGGTCTTGGCGTAGACCACCAGGGTGTCGGCCGAAGGCGCGTTGGTGATCCAGAACTTGGTGCCGTTCAGGACGTAGCGGTCGCCCTTCTTGTCGGCGCGGGTGCGCATGGACATGACGTCCGAGCCCGAACCGGCTTCCGACATGGCCAGGGAGCCGACATGTTCGCCGGAGATCAGCTTGGGCAGATACTTGTGCTTCTGCTCGGGCGTGCCCCAGCGGCGGATCTGGTTGACGCACAGGTTGGAGTGGGCGCCGTAGCTGAGGCCGATCGAGGCCGAGGCGCGCGACACTTCCTCCATCGCCACGACGTGTTCGAGGTAGCCGAGGCCGAGGCCGCCGAACTCTTCCTCGACGGTGATGCCGTGCAGGCCCAGCTCGCCCATCTCGGGCCAGAGCTCGCGTTTGAACTCGTTCTTCTCGTCGATTTCGGCGGCGAGGGGTGCCAGCCGGTCGGCGGCCCAGCGGGCGGTGGTTTCACGAATGGCGTCGGCGTTCTCGCCGAGGCCGAATTCCATGGATTGGGGCGCGAAGGGAATGCTCATGCCGCAAGGCGTAGCATCGCGCACGCGCTTCGCCTAGCGGCCTCAGGCGAGGCGTTTATTGTTCCGCTTGCGCGTCAGGTTCCAGCCCGCCACGCCGATGAAAATCAGGCCGATGGCGGCCAGGACGGCGCCGATCAGAATCGTGCCGTCGGTGGCCTGATGTCCGGCCAGGACGCGGCGGAAGGCGGCGATTCCTGCGACGAAGGCCAGCAGGCCGACGCCGCCGATGAAGACGACGGCGCCGGTGTCGTTCAGCACCGGGGCGGGGCTGCGCTTTTCGTGGCGCAGGACCTGAACCGTGGCGGGGGTCTCGTCCTCTGCGGGCACGGTCTTGGCGGCCGGGCCCAGAACCGGGGCGGTCAGCAGCAGGTCGAGCGGAGCGGGCCGGTCGGGGGCGGCGTCGAACAGGGCGCGCTCGGCGGAACGGCGGCGATAGGGGGCGTCGACGGGGGGCTGAACCCGGTCCGGCCAGCCGCTCAGGGCCTCGGCGGCGCGGGCGGGGGCGCCGGCGTTCAACTGTTCCAGCACGTCGGAGCCTTCAAAACGCTGAATCCCGACCGAGAAGATGAAGCTGGCCAGGGCGTCGAACTGATGCTGGTTCAACGGGATCGTGACGCGGCTGTTGATGGCCTCGACGATGGGCAGCAGGTCGTACTGCAGCAGCAGTTCGGCCTCGGCCTCGCTGATCGTCGCTCCGGGGCGGGCGGATTTGACGTGGCCGTAGCCGATGACCGGCACGCCGTCGCGGCGACGCACCGTCCGGGGACGAAAGCCCTCGAAGCTCTTGATCAGAAGCAGGCCCTCGCGGGACACCTTCAGACGCTGTGACGGGGCTGCGGACACGGACTGACCCATTTCGAAACGGGCGCGCTCGCCCGAAAGGCGAAGCAGCAAGCCGCGTTCCTAAGCGCGTCGGGTCAGAGCAGGACGATGGTCGCCAGGCCGAGGAAGATCAGGAAGCCGAAGAAGTCCGTCGTCGCCGTCACGAAGACGGCGGACGAAACAGCCGGGTCGAACTTCAGCTTGGACAGGGTCAGCGGGGTCAGCACCCCGACCGTGGCAGCGACCAGCAGGTTCAGGATCATGGCCGCGCTGATGACCGCGCCGATGCGCCAGTCGTGGAACCAGAAGCCCGCCGCCAGGCCGATCAGGGGCGACAGGACCAGGCCGTTGGCCAGGCCGACGGTCAGCTCGCGCCAGAAGGTGCGCACGGCGTTGGAGGAGGTCAGCTCACGGGTCGCCAGGGCGCGCACCGTGACGGTCAAGGCCTGGGTGCCGGCGTTGCCGCCGATGGCCGAGACGATAGGCATCAGGACGGCCAGGGCGACGATCTGCTGGATCGTGCCCTCGAAGAAGGCGATGACCCCGGCGCCGAGGACGGCGGTGAACAGGTTGATGCCCAGCCAGGGCACGCGGCCGCGCACGATTTCCAGCACGCCCGAAGAGCGGTCCTCGTCCGAGACGCCGGCGAGGCGCAGGATGTCCTCGCGGTTCTCTTCCTGAATGATGTGGACGATGTCATCGACCGTCAGCTGACCGACCAGCCGTCCGCCGGTGTCGACGACCGGCGCCGAGATCAGGTTGTACTTCTCGAAGATGTAGGCGACCTCTTCCTGATCGACATCGACATCGATGGCGTTCACCGGCTCCATCAGTTCGGACAACGGCGTCTCGCGCGGGGCGCGCAGCAGACGGCTGATGGCCACGCCGCCGACCGGGTGGTTCAGCGGATCGACCACATAGATGTCGAAGAAGAGCTCGGGCAGGTCCTCGCCCTGGCGGCGGACGTGGTCGATGGTGTCGCCGACATTCCAGAACTGCGGCGCGGCCATGACCTCGCGCTGCATCAGGCGACCGGCCGAATCCTCGGGGTAGGCCAGGGAGGTTTCGATCGCCGCGCGATCGACCTCCGGCATGGCGGCCAGCACCTTCTCGCGCTGGTCATCCTCCAGGTCCTCGACGACGGCGGCGGCATCGTCGGACTCCAGCTCCTGCAGGGCCTCGGCCAGGGTCAGGTGAGGCACCCGCTCCAGCACTTCCTCGCGGATGCCGTCGTCCAGCTCGGGCAGGGTCTCGGCCAGGAGGTCCGGCGGCAGCCACTGGACCACTACGGCGCGGTGCTCGGCCGTGAGGAAGCCCATCAGGTCGGCGACGTCGGCGGGGTGCAGGTCTTCCAGCAGGCCGCGCAGGCGCATGCCGTCGCCGTCGTCGGCGGCGTCCACGACCTTTTCGACGAAGGAGGCCGTAAGGGCGTAGTCCTCGCCGAGGGCGACGTGGTCTTCGGTTTCGATTTCGGGAGCAGGGGGCGGGGAGGCGGAAGCCGTGTTGGTCACGTGTCTGCCTCCCCGATGTTCAGCCTGGTAGTAGCCGAGTTTCGCCCTGTCAGATCAGATGGTGCGGTCGAGAAGACTCGAACTTCCACGGGTTGCCCCACAGCGACCTCAACGCTGCGCGTCTACCAATTCCGCCACGACCGCTCGCATCGGAGGGCGGGCAATAGCGGAGAGAGGACGGAAAGAAAAGAGGCTTTTGCGGAAATAGGCGAAGTCTCGGCTTTTCCTG
>DAIOID010000111.1:0-10531 GCA_036744355.1 Brevundimonas sp. | reverse complement strand
GCCTCCTGGGCCGGAAGCGCGGGCGCATAGCCGAAGCCCTGGCCGTAATGGCAGCTGGCGTCCAGCAGCAGACCGGCCAGTTCGGCGTTCTCGACCCCCTCGGCCACGACTTCCAGCGACAGGTCGCGGCCCAGGTTGACGACCGACTTGACGATCTTGGCCGAGCCCTCGTCCTTGTTCATCGTCAGAACGAAGTAGCGGTCGATCTTCAGCGTGTCGAAGGGCAGGCGCGCCAGATAGGACAGGGACGAGAAGCCGGTGCCGAAGTCGTCCAGCGCCAGGCTGGCCCCCGCCTCGCGCAGTTTCGTCAGGACCTCGGCGGCGTGCGCGGTGTCGCGCATGATGTCGCCCTCGGTGACTTCCAGCTTCAGCGCGCCGCGCGGCAGGCCGGTCTCCTGAATGATGCGGGCCACGTCCTCGACCAGATGGTCGCGCTCGATCTCGCCGACCGACAGGTTGACGCTGCAGAACAGCTTGCCCGCCGCCGGGTGACGATGCAGCCACTCGGCCAGCTGACGCGCCGCCTGGGTCATCATCAGCAGACCCAGTTCGTTCATCAGGCCCATTTCATCGGCCAGGGTCAGGAATTCGTCCGGCGGCACCAGACCGCGCTGCGGATGACGCCAGCGCACCAGGGCCTCGAACCCGGCGACCGCCCCGGACTTCAGGTTGACGATAGGCTGGTAGAAGGGCTCGATCTCGCCGCGCACGAAGGCGTTGCGCAGGTCGGATTCCAGCGCCAGTCGCGACAGGCTGTCGCTTTCCAGCGCCCGGCCATAGGCGGCCGCCCCGCCGCGCCCGGCGGTCTTGGCCTGTTCGACCGCCAGTTCGACCCGGCGCAACAGCTCGGCAGGGTCCGGCGCGTCCGGCCCGCCCTCGGCGGCGACCGCGCCGATGGAGACGGTCGGATAGATGTCGAAGCCCGCCACGCGCAGCGGCTGTTCCAGGGCATCGCGCATGCGCTCGCTGGCGCTGGTGGCGCTGCGCGGGGCCAGGACCGCGAACTCGTCCTCGCCTATGCGGGCGGGCGAGCAGTCCTGGGCGAAGGCGCCCGCCAGCCGCGAGCCCAGAGCCGACAGCACCAGATCGGCGCGTTCATGGCCCAGGGCCTCGTTCAGTCGGCGCAGGCGGTCCACGTCGGCCACCACCAGTTCATAGTCGCCCGGCTGGGCCAGGGTCTCGGCCACGCGGACCAGGAAGGTGCGGCGGTCCAGCAGGCCGGTCAGCGCGTCCCGGTCAGCGCCCGCGAACTTGGTCTCCAGCGCCACGACGCCCGCCGCGCGCAGGCCATCCTCCAGCCAGACCCCGCGCCACAGGCAGGTCTCGCAGCCGCGCATGCGCAGGCGCACGGCGATCTCGGTGCCCTCGGCCTGGGGCTTGAGCAGGCGATCGGCCAGGGCGCGGTCCTGGGGCATGGCGAGGGCGGCGAAGGCGGCGCCGGAACATTCAGGCGCCAGCGGGCCGAGGCCCAGCGAACGGGTCGCCCCGGTGAAGCGAATCTGGTCGTCGGCGGGCGTCCAGATCCACAGGGCGGCGTCGGCGGCGGCCAGCGCCTCGATCGCCGTCGTCGGGTCCCAGGCCAGGGCTCTGGATCGTGTGCTCAAAGCGAATCCCGGGTGTAAGAACTGGACACGGCCGGGTCAGGGACGAACTCGTCCTCGATGACGCCGAACAGCAGATGATCTGCCCATGCGCCGTTAATTTTCAAATAAGCTTTCGCCAGTCCCTCGTGGCGGAAGCCCGCCTTTTCAAGAACCCGGCGCGAGGCATGGTTGTGGGGCACGCAGGCGGCTTCGACGCGGTGCAGCTTCAAGGCGCCGAAGGCGAAGCCCAGCATGGCGCCCGCCGCCGCCGTGCCGACGCCCTGCCCTGCATAGGGCTGGCCGATCCAGTAGCCAAGGGTGCCGGTCTCGGCCACGCCGCGCCGGATGTTGGACAGGGTGATCGCCCCCATCAGCCGCTCTTCGTCGGGATCGAAAACGAACAGAGGCCAGGCCGTACCCAGCTCCATCTCGCGGGCATAGACGCCCAAGCGCCGACGAAAGGCCGCCTTGGTCAGGTCGTCATCGGCCCAGGCGGGCTCCCATGGCTGCAGATAGTCGCGCGAGCCGCCGCGCAGCTCGGCCCATTCCAGGTAGTCGGAGGGCCGCGGCGGGCGCAGCAGAACCCCCTGTCCGTGCAGGACCGGTCCGGTCGCCTCGGCCATCCAGTCGAACAGGGCCATGGCGGCAGATTAGCGAGAAGCGCCGCCGACGCCAGCCACGACTTAGCGGGCCGCGAGGCGAGCGGTGAAGGCGCCGCCCGCCGGCCCCGCCGCCTTCGGCCCCAACACGGCCGTGGCCGAACGCCCGGCCTCGATCATGGCGCGGCCGACGGCGCGCAAATCGTCGCTGGTCTGGGCCAGGATGCGGGCGGCGCTGTCTTCCGACGAGACCGGCGCGCCGAAGATCAGGGTCTGGGCGGCGTTGCGGCCCGCGCGGCTGGCGGGGCTTTCGTCGGCCATCCACAGGGTGGCGTTCAGCACGGCCTTGGCGCGCGACAGCTCGGCCTCGGTCGGGCCCTTCTCGGCCAGGTCCAGCAGTTCGGCGGCGCTGACCTCGGCCAGTTCGACCGCGCGTTCAGCGGCGGCCCCGGCGTAGACGCCCAGAAGCCCGGCGTCCTCGTAGGCCTCCTGATAGGCGTCGATGGCGTAGGCCAGCCCTCGATCCTCGCGCGCGCTCTGGAACAGGCGCGAAGCCATGCCGCCGCCGAGGATTTCGGTGAACAGACGCAGGGCCGGCAGGCGCGGGTCCAGCGCCCCCATGGTCGGCAGTTGGAAGACCAGGTTGGCCTGTTCGATCTTGCGCGTCAGCCTCGCCTCGCCGCCGACGAAGGCGGCGGACGCCAGCGGGTCCAGCGGCGTCGCCGCCTCCTGGCCGAACCAGCGCTCGGCTAGGGCCAGCAGTTCGTTCTCGTCCACCGCGCCCGAGACGGCGACGACCATGCGGTCGGGCGAATAGAGCCGGGCGCGCCAGTCGGCCACGGCGGCGCGGTCGGCAGCCTTCAGGCTGTCGATCGTGCCGAGGATGGGCCGACCCAGGGCCTGACCGGCATAGGCCCGCGTCTGGGCCATTTCGAAGACGTGGTCGTCGGGGGTGTCGAAGGCCTCGGCGATCTCCTGAGCCACGACGTCCTTCTCGCGGACGATCTCGGCGGGATCGAGCGTGGGACGGAAGACCAGGTCCGAGACGATCTGCATGGCCAGGGGCAGCGACCCATGCAGGGCGCGGATTTCGAAGCTGGTGCGCTCATAGCCGGTGGCGGCGTTGATCGAGCCGCCTTCGGCCTCGATGCGCTCGACGATGTCGCGGGCGCCCATGTCGCCGGCGCCTTTGAACACCAGATGTTCCAGCAGGTGCGACCAGCCGGAGCGGGCCTCGTCCTCCATCCGCGCTCCGCCGCGCACGGCGACGGTCAGGGCGAAGGTCCGCAGACCGGGCATGGGGTCGCAGACGACGCGGACGCCGTTGGACAGGGTGTGGAGGCGAGCTGTCAGGATTCTGTGTCCTTGCGGGTCATGCGGCGGCGCAGCAGCACCGCATAGAAGGCGATCAGGGCGGCGGCGAGACCGAACCAGGTCAGGGCGTACCCGAGGTGGTTGTTGGTGAAGGCGGCGGGCGGCGCCGAGGGCTTGAGCGCAGCCCAGTCAGGATTGGTCGAGGTTGTGGCGAAGACGGTGAAGGGCGAGATCGGACCCTCGACCTTCAGGGCGCGGGCCATGGCCTCGGCGTCGCGACCGTAGAAGCGGCCCTCGGCGGGCGGCGGCGTCAGGGCGCTGGGGGCCGGGGCGCGGCGCAGGACGCCGGTGACGACGACGGGCATGGTGTCAGCCGCGTTGACCGGCGGACGGGCCGAGATCTCGGCGGAGACGAAGCCGCGATCGACCAGCAGGGTCGGCCCGCCTTCGACCGCACAGGCCGAGACCAGACGCACGCCCGCGTCGCTGTTCTCGATGGATTGCAGCTCGACGAAGGGCGCCGCCGCCAGACCGCGGCAGGTCAGGAGGACGCGACGGAACTCGGGTTTCTCCAGCTTCAGGGCCTCTTCCAGCGGCAGGGGCGGCTGGCCGGCGGCGGCCTCGGCCCCGGCGATCAGACCTTCCTTCCATTGCATCCGCTGCACCTGCCAGACGCCGAGCCCCAGCAGAACGCCCAGCAGGGCGACGGCGAGGACCGTCAGGATGACGGGAAAACGGGGACGGGCGGCAGCAGTCATTTCGGATCTCGGGTTCTCAGCATCTGCAAGGCGGTCATCAGCCCCTTGCCGGGGCGCATCAAGCCCAGGGCCAGGGCGGCGACCAGCGGCAGCCAGACGATCAGATGCAGCCAGATGGGAGGATGCCAGGCGATCTCGACCGCCAGGGCCGAAAAGCCGACCAAAAAGCCGGCGATCTGCATGATGAAGGTGGCGGCGCCGTCGCCGGTCTCGACCGAGGCCAGATCGAAACCGCAGGCCGTGCAGGTCGGTCGGACCTTCAGGAAGCCCTGGAACAGGGGCCCCTGCCCGCAGTTCGGGCAACGCCCCGACAGGCCCGCGCGGATGGCCTGGCCCCCAAGCAAATCGGCGCGGGACTGTTCGTCCCGCGCCGTTTGAAGTGCAAAGGCGGGTCGGCCCGTCTTCACCCGAAGGTGACGTAGACGAAGGCGAACAGGAACAGCCAGACCACGTCCACGAAGTGCCAGTACCAGGCGGCGGCCTCGAAACCGAAGTGCTTCTGCGGGGTCATCTGACCGGCTTGCAGACGCAGCAGGCAGACGGCCAGGAAGATGGTGCCGACCAGGACGTGGAAGCCGTGGAAGCCGGTCGTCATGAAGAAGATCGAGCCGTAGAGCTTCGAGTTGGCGGCGGCTTCGTTGAAGAAGAAGCCCTCGTGCAGGATGTGGTGATATTCATAGGCCTGAACGCCGGTGAACAGCACGCCCAGCAGGACGGTGATCAGCAGACCCAGTTTGGCGGCCTTGCGGTCGCCGACCTGCAGCGCGTGGTGCGCCCAGGTGACGGTCGTGCCCGACAGCAGCAGGATGACCGTGTTCAGCAGCGGCAGGCCCCAGGGGTCCAGCAGCTCGACGCCCTTGGGCGGCCAGGTCTTCCAGGCGGCGGCGGTGTCCATCCAGTTGCCGACTTCCGGCGTCAGGGTGCGCGCTTCGTTGAAGAGCGCCATGTCGAAGAACATCCAGAAGAAGGCGACGAAGAACATCACTTCCGAAGCGATGAACAGGATCATGCCGTAGCGCAGGCCGATCGAGACGACCGGGGTGTGGTCGCCCTTCTTGGATTCCTTGATCACGTCCGACCACCAGCCGAACATGGCGAACAGGACGCCCGCCAGACCGGCGAAGAACAGCCACTTGGTGCCTTCCGGCTGACCGAACAGGCCCTTCATCCACATGACCGCGCCGACGAACATGACCACGGAGGCCATGGACGAGATCAGCGGCCAGGGGCTCGGATCCACCAGGTGGTAATCGTGATGCGGTTTCGCGTGCGCGTCGGCCATTCCAGGGTCTCTGAATTAAGGCGAGAGATCGTTCTTACAGGGGGCTATAGCGTCCGCTATCCGGCTTTGCCAGTAGCGGATTGGTCGGAAGCGGCCTGCTGGAACCCTTTGGTGGGGAAGAAGGTGTAGCTGAGGGTGATTTCACGCACCCCCTTGGACTCGGCGTCCGTCGCGATCTCGGGGGCCACGAAGTACTGGACGGGGAATTCCTTGGTCTCGCCCGGTCCGATTTCCTGCCCCTCGAAGCAGAAGCACTGCAGCTTCTGGAAGTAGGGTCCGGCGCGCTCCGGCACGACGTTGTAGCCGGCCGTGGCGTGGATCGGCTGATCCGAGGTGTTGGTCACCTTGAAATAGGCCATGCCCGTTTCGCCGATTCGCACCCGCTGGCTGACCTGCTCGGCCTTGAAGTCCATCGGCAGGTTGCGGACGTTGGTGTCGAACCGGATCAACACCGTCTTGTCGAGGATTTGGGTCGGCGCCGCCTCGGCCTTTCGGACCGTGCCGTCGAAGCCCGTGACCTGACAGAAGAGACGATAGAGCGGCACGGCGGCGAAGGCCGCGCCCGTCATGCCCATGACCACGGCCGCGCAGATCAGCGCGACGAGGTTCTTGCGGTCCTTCACGGCGTCGGCCCCGAAAGCGGCGCCTCCGGCGCGGGCAGAGCGGGGTCGGCGCGTTCCAGCGTGGCCGCAGCAGCCGCCTCGGCCGCCTTGCGGGCCTCGGTGTTGCGCTGAAGGTTCGTCACGGTGACGATGAAGACAAGGATGATGAAGCCGACCAGGCCCAGGGCGATGGCCACGTTGCGGCGCTTGCGCGCGCGCACTTGCTCGTCGGTCAGTGTGATGAAGTTCGGACGGGTCACGCGGTCAGACTCCCAGGCCCGGCAACTGCTCGACCAGCAAGGCCGAGAACAGCGCCATCAGATACAGGATGGAGAAGGCGAACAGGTTACGGGCCGGTTTGGCCTCGGCCCGGACGTCATACAATGCGGCCTCTCGCCCCACCGCCTCGGCCTTGTCCGGCTGGTCGCCGGCGCGCGAGCGCCACAGACGCACCGCCAGAGCCAGGAAGAAGAGGCCGCCCGCCACCGACACCGCCAGATAGACGACGCCGCCCAGGCCCAGGAAGGCCGGGGCGATGGCCACGGGGACGAAGATCAGGGTGTAGATCAGGATCTGCAGGCGGGTCGACTTGGCGCCGCGCGCCACCGGCATCATCGGAATGCCCGCCTTGGCGTAGTCGCCGGCCGAATAGAGGGCCAGGGCCCAGCTATGCGGAGGGGTCCACAGGAAGATGATGGCGAACAGCAGCCAGGCCTGCCACGGCGCGTCGCCCGTCACCGCCGCCCAGCCGATCACCGGCGGGAAGGCGCCCGCGGCGCCGCCGATAACGATGTTCTGGGGCGTGCGGCGCTTGAGCAGCAGGGTGTAGAAGCCGGCGTAGTAGACGATGGTCAGGGCCAGCAGGCCGCCGGCCAGCCAGTTGGTGGTCATGCCCAGCAGCATGACCGAGAAGATCGACAGGACGACGCCGAAGGCCATGGCGTCATTCTTGCGGACGCGGCCTGCCGCGACGGGACGGCCGCGCGTGCGGCGCATCAGGGCGTCGGTCTCGCCCTCGAGCGCCATGTTCAGGGCGCCGGCGGCCCCTGCCCCGACGGCGATGCAGAGGATGGCGATGGCGGCCAGCAGGAAGTTGGCCTGCCCCGGCGCGACCACCAGGCCCGTCACGGCGGTGAAGACCACCAGCGACATGACGCGCGGTTTCAGCAGCTGGAAGAAGTCCTCCGGCTGGGCGGTCGTAACGAGGGGGGCTTGGCGCTCGGTCATGGTCATAAAAAGCCGAAGGCCGCCCTTCCGGTTGCGAAAGGGCGGCCTCTCCAGGGTTATCCGGATCGGATCAGTGGTTGTCCGCCTTGACCACCGGCAGTTCGTTGAACTGGTGGTGCGGCGGGGGCGACGACAGGGTCCACTCCAGGGTGGTGGCGCCTTCGCCCCACGGATTGGCCTCGCCCTTGCGGCGACGGATCGCAGCTTCAGCCAGCATGACCAGGAAGACGGCGACGCCGACGATGGTGATCAGATAGCCGACCGACGAGATGTGGTTCCAGTAGGTGTAGGCTTCCGGGTAGTCGATGTAACGACGCGGCATGCCCTGCAGACCCAGGAAGTGCTGCGGGAAGAAGACCAGGTTCACGCCGACGAACATGATCCAGAAGTGGGTCGCGCCGAGGAACTCGTTGTACTTCACGCCGAACATCTTCTCGAACCAGTAGTAGAAGCCGGCGAAGATCGAGAAGACGGCGCCCAGCGACAGCACGTAGTGGAAGTGCGCCACGACGTAGTAGGTGTCGTGCAGACTGTAGTCGATGCCGGCGTTCGACAGGACCACGCCGGTCACGCCGCCGAGGGTGAACAGGAAGATGAAGCCCATCGCCCACAGCATGGGCGTCTTGAAGGTGATAGAGCCGCCCCACATGGTGGCGATCCAGCTGAAGATCTTCACGCCCGTCGGCACGGCGATGATCATCGTTGCGGCCACGAAGTAGGCGCGCAGGTTGATGCTCATGCCCACGGTGTACATGTGGTGCGCCCACACGATGAAGCCGATGAAGCCGATGGCGACCATGGCGTAGGCCATGGCGAGGTAGCCGAAGATCGGCTTCTTCGAGAAGGTCGAGACGATGTGCGAGATGATGCCGAAGCCCGGCAGGATCATGATGTAGACTTCGGGGTGACCGAAGAACCAGAACAGGTGCTGGTACATCACCGGGTCGCCGCCGCCGGCCGGATCGAAGAAGCTGGTGCCGAAGTTACGGTCCGTCAGCAGCATGGTGATGGCGCCCGCCAGAACCGGCAGCGACAGCAGCAGCAGGAAGGCCGTGATCAGGATGCCCCAGGCGAACAGCGGCATGCGGTGCAGGGTCATGCCCGGCGCGCGCATGTTGAAGATGGTCGTGATGAAGTTGATCGCGCCGAGGATCGACGAGGCGCCAGCGACGTGCAGCGAGAAGATCGCCAGGTCGAACGACGGACCCGTGTGGCCCATGGTGGAGAGCGGCGGATAGGCCGTCCAGCCGCCGCCGAAGCCCATGCCCGGGCCGCCGTCGACGAACATCGAGATGACCAGCAGGATGAAGGCGGCGACCAGCAGCCAGAACGAGATGTTGTTCAGGCGCGGGAAGGCCATGTCCGGCGCGCCGATCATGATCGGCGTGAAGTAGTTGGCGAAACCGCCCATGGTCGCCGGCATGACGACGAAGAAGACCATGATCAGGGCGTGGGCCGTGACCGTGACGTTATAGCCGTGCTTGGAGGCTTCGACGATCCCCAGTTGCTGGATGATCGTGCCTTCCTTGAACAGCTGGATGCCCGGCTCGGCCAGTTCCCAGCGGATCAGGCCCGACAGGGCGCCGCCCACCAGGCCGGTGAAGATGGCGAACATCAGGTACAGCATCCCGATGTCTTTGTGGTTCGTCGACAGGAACCAGCGGGTGAAGAAACCCGGCTTGTGATCGTGATGATCGTCGTGAGTTGCGGCAGCGGTGGCCATGATCGTTGGGCTCTCGCGTCTCTGTTACTGGGCGGCCGGCGCGGCGGGCGCGGCAGCGGCTGCGGGGGCCGCGGGAGCGGCGGCGGCGGTCGGGGCGGCGGCGTCAGCGGCGGGAGCCGCGACGGCGGCGGCCGGAGCAGCAGCGGCGGCGGCCGCAGCGGCTTCGTCGGCCTTCTTCGTCATGGAACCGCCCTTGGAGGCGACCCAGGCGGCGAATTCGGCCTCGGTGACGACGTTGATCTGCATCGGCATGAAGGCGTGATCGACGCCGCACAGCTCGGAGCACTGGCCGTAATAGACGCCGGTCTTCTCGGCGTTGAACCAGGTCTCGTTGACGCGACCCGGGACAGCGTCGGTCTTCAGACCAAAGGCCGGCAGAGCCACGGCGTGGATCACGTCCGAAGCCGTGACCAGCAGGCGGACGGTCTTGCCGACCGGCACGACCATGGGCTCGTCGGCGGCCAGACGGTAGAGGTGCGGCGGAGCCTTGTCCTCGGGGGTCATGTTCGAGATGAACTCGGCCACGCCCTGGTCGGGATATTCGTAGGCCCAGTTCCACTGGTTGCCGGTGACCTTAACCGTCAGGTCGGGATCGGGCATGTCGTGGTAGGCGAACAGCAGGCGGAAGGAGAAGAGCGAGACGCCCACCAGGATCAGCACCGGCACCACGGTCCAGATAATCTCGATGACCGTGTTGTGGCTCCACTTGGCCGGAACCGGGTTGGCGCGCTTGTTGTAGCGGACGGCGATCCAGATCAGCAGGCCCAGCACCAGCAGGGTGATGATCGTGATGACCGGCATCAATACCACGTCATGGAAGAAGATCGCTTCGTGCTTCAGCGGCGCAGCGGCCGGCTGCAGGCCGAGGCCGCCCGGAGTCGGTTGACCCAGCAGATCCTGCGCCCATGCCGGCGCGGCGACGAAGGCGGCAAGAGCGGTCGCGGCGACACCGCCTCCGATCCGCGCCATGGCTCGCGTGCCCATCCCCATTCGATTCCTCATAAACCGTTTCGCAGCCGATACTTGCGAGCAATTCGCAAACACCCCCGGGCCCTGACGGACCTCGGCGTTTCAGGCCCGGTCCTTATCGGCTCGGCTTGCGCTTGCCAAGCGATCAAGACGCTCAAGTGACGGGATGGGGCGAAACTTCGGCGGATTAATTCGCTGTCATGTCGCGACAGCTACCTTGCAGCGCACGATACCTTGCGATACCCATTCGTCATCACCGAAGGGAACGCCATGCCCGACTCCATCGACATCCAACTGAAGAAAGGCGTGCTGGGATTATGCGTGCTGGCCCTGCTGGCCCGCGCCGACAGCTACGCCTACGAGATCGCCAGCCGCCTGTCCGACGCCATCGGCATGGGGGAAGGCACCATCTATCCGCTGATGCGCCGCATGCAGACGGACGGACTGGTCGAGACCTATCTGGTCGAATCATCC
>DAIOID010000110.1:0-10711 GCA_036744355.1 Brevundimonas sp. | reverse complement strand
TCGGCCAGCGGAAGGATGGACAGGGCCTCGCCGACGCTGACGCCGTGGATCCAGATCAGCGGCCCGGCGGGGCGGGCGACGCCGGCCAGCCCCAGCCGCTCGTCGACCCGTTGCGGGTCCTCCTTGCCCTGCTTGACCCGAGCGTCGAGCAGGCGCGGGGCCAGGGGCTCGATCAGACGGGTCAGCAGGCGGTAGGCGATCAGGGCGGGGCTGAAGATCACGGGCTAGATCCGCTCCAGACCGACGATGGCGTCGGCGCGGGCTTCGACCGCCGTCAGCCGTTCGGTCCATTCGGCCACGACCTCGGACATTTCGGCGCCTTCGGGATACCAGGCCTTGTCCCAGACGACCGCGCCCTTGCCGAAGGGCAGGGGCAGGACGGCGCGGTCCCAGCTGTTCAGCCGGATCGCCGGCTTGCAGGAGATGCCGATGAACAGGACGGGCGCGCCCGACAGCTTGGCCATCAGAGGCAGGCCCTCGGCCATCTGCCGCGCCGGGCCGCGCGGGCCGTCCGGGGTGACAGCCAGGCCGCCGACCTTCAGCTGTTTCAGACCGTCGCGCAGGGCCTGGGTCCCGCCCTTGGACTGCTTGGCCTTGTCCTTGTTGCTGGAGGAGCCGCGCACAGCGGGAATGCCCAGGCGCGCCACGGCCTTGGTGAAGAACTCGCCGTCGGGGCTGAGCGAAACAAGACCCTTGATCGGCTGCGCCCGCTTCATCGGCCAGGAGGCCGGCGCCAACGCCAGCCGTGAATGCCAGAACGCGCACAGCACGCCGCCGCCCTCGGCCCAGACCGCTTCGGCGACCTGTTCGTTCTCGTGTTCCCAGCGAATGGTGGCGTAGCAGAACCGCATCCATTCCGAGAGTAGCCAGGCCATGGAGGTCTGGATGATCGGATTGCGCAGCGGCCTCATGCGCCGGTCTCGTCGGGCAGGGCCGAGGGGACGATGGGCGCCGGGCCGTCCAGCGACTGCTGCTTGGCCAGGCGGGCGTACAGGCCGCCCTTCTTGACCAGGGCGGCGTGGGTTCCCTGTTCGACCACGCGGCCGGCCTCGATGACATAGATGCGGTCGGCGTTCTGCACCGTCGACAGGCGGTGGGCGATCAGCAGGGTGGCGCGACCCTCCATCAGTCGCTCCAGCGCCGCCTGCACCAGGGTCTCGCTCTCGGTGTCCAGCGCGCTGGTGGCCTCGTCCAGCAGCAGGATCGGGGCGTCCTTGAGGAAGGCGCGGGCAATGGCGATGCGCTGGCGCTGGCCGCCCGACAGCCGCATCCCGGCCTCGCCGACGCGGGTGGCGTAGCCTTCGGGCAGGGCGGCGATGAAGTCGTGGGCGGCGGCCGAGCGCGCGGCCTCGATGATCTGCTCGGCGCTGGCGCCCTTGCGGCCATAGGCGATGTTGGCGGCGATGGTGTCGTCGAACAGGAAGGGCTCCTGCGTCACCAGGGCGATGCGCTCGCGCAGGGAATGCAGCTTCAGCGTGCGGATGTCCTGACCATTGACCGTCACGGCCCCTGCGGTGACGTCATAGAAGCGCGGCAGCAGCGACAGGATGGTGGATTTGCCGCCGCCCGACGGGCCGACCAGGGCGACGGTCTCGCCCGGCTTCACGCTGATGGACACGTCCGTCAGGGTCGGGACGCCGCCGTCTTCGGCGCTGGCGTTATAGGCGAAGGAGACGTGGTCCAAGGCCACCGTCAGCGGGCCGTCGGGCAGGTCGGCCGCGTTTTCGGCCTCGCGAATTTCGGGTTCGATGTCGAGCGAGGCGAACAGACGGCGAGCTGCGGTCAGGCCCTCGCTCATCACCGTGGCCAGGTTGGTCACCTGACGCAGGGATTGTCCGGCGGCCAGCAGCAGGCCGATGAAGGCGGCGAATCCGCCGACGGTCATGTCGCCGGACTGGGCGCGGAACCCGGCGTAGGCCATGACGGCTGCGACCACGCCCATGGCCACCAGATCGCTGGAGGGGCCGGCGAAGGCGCGGGCGTCCGCGCCCTTGATGATGTGGCGCTGGCGGCGCCCCACGACCTCGGCCACGCGGGCCTCCTCGGCCGCCTCGCGGTTCTCGATCTTGATCAGGCGCACGCCGTCGAGGTTCTCCATCAGGGCGGTGGAGAGGTTCTCGGTCTCGGCCATGGCCCCGCGCGCGGCCTTGCGCGTCTTGCGACCAAAGCGGCGCAGGATCAGGCTGACGGCGGGTACGCCCAGCAGGACGATCAGGGTCAGGCGCCAGTCGATGAAGGCCATCGAGGCGATGACGGCGATCAGGGTCAGGGCGTGCTGGGTGTAGTTGACCACGCCCGAGGTGAAGGCCTCGCGCACCATGTTGGCGTCGAACAGGACGGACGAGACGAAGGCGCCGGAGTGCTGGCTGCGCAGACGCGACAGGTCGGCGCGGATCATGCCCGCGAACAGCCGCACCTGGATGTCGCCGACGATGCCGTGCCCCAGTCGGTTGACCAGGGCGGCCTGACCCAGCGAGGCCAGGGTGCGGGCGACGGCGACCCCGACAATGGCCATGGGAATGACCAGCAAGGCCCGCTCCGGCGGAATGTCGAACAGGCCCCACAGGCGGATCGGCGCGCCTTGCTGCACGAACAGGCCGTTGATCGCGGGCTCGAGCAGCTTCAGCAGCACCGCCGACAGACCGCCGGCCAGGGCCGCGCACAGCATGGAGACGAACAGCGCGGTCTTGTGACGCGAGAGATAGTCGCGCCAGATGCGCCCCAGCAGGGGGCGAAGCGGTTCAGCCGTGTCGGCAGCGGGGGTGGTCATCGGCTCTCGGTCGAACGGGATGGGCGCCAAGTCAAGCCGCACGGCGAAGCCTGCAGGTGACGCGGTGCGGTTTCGTCGCTATCTGCGGCATATGCAGCGCTATGATCTGACCACGGCGATCGGCCGATTCAAGGCGCATTGGTCCTATTTCTGGCAGGACCACGCCTTCCTGCGCACGGCCTTCACCAACGCCCACTGGCTGGGCCCGGATCTGGTGCGCACCAACCAGCCCTCGCCGGGTCAACTGGCCTGGTGGCGCAGGCGCGGGATCAAGACCGTCATCAATCTGCGCGGGCCGCGCGACGAAGCCTACTACTGGCTGGAGAAGGACGCCTGCGAGCGTCTGGGGCTGACCCTGATCGACGCACCGCTGGACTCGCGCGATCCGCCAGGCCGCGACCGCATCCACCGGGCGCGCGAGCTGTTCCGCACCATCGAATATCCGGCCCTGATCCACTGCAAGTCAGGCGCGGATCGGGCGGGGATGATGGCGGTCCTCTATCGCCACTTCCATCTGGGCGAGCCGATCTCGGCGGCCATGTCGGAACTGGGCAAGCGCACCCTGCACAGCCGCGAGGGCCTGACCGGGGTGCTGGACCATGTGCTGGAGAAGTACGTCGCCGAGGTCGAGCCGACCGGCGTCAGTTTCGAGGACTGGATCGACAGCGACGCCTATGATCCCAAGGCCATCCGCGCCGAGTTCAAGGCCGGCTGGTGGGGCAAGCTGTTCGTCGACCGCCTGCTGAAGCGCGAGTAGTCAGCCCCAGGGACCGCGTTTCGGCCCTTGATGGGCCGTCTCGGCGTCGCGCCGGGCCTTGCGGTCGGCTTCCCACTGGCGGAACCAGCGCGCATAGCCGCGTTGGCGGCCCAGAACGATCAACCACAGCGCCAAAACGCTGAGCAGCGAAATGACGCCGAACAACTGCTGGGCGTCGATGGTGTAGCCGAACAGGGTCACGGTCGAGGCTCCGGCTCATGGGGGCGGTTATGATGCCCGGATTCGGCGGGCGTGATCGGATCGTTCCACGCCGTGTCCTGATCCTCGCCCGGACGCGGCGTGTGCGCGGGGCTTTTTCGCACGACCCAGACGATGGCGATGACGGCCAGGATCACCAGGACAAGGACGATCAGGGTGGGCGTCATGGCAAGCACCTCTCAGAAACGCCAAAGGCGGCTGACACGAAAGCGCGTCAGCCGCCTGTGCGGTTCCGAAACGGCGCTGTGAGGGGCGCTGGTTTCTTAGACGTCCGAGCGCGGGTCGATCAGCTTGTGTGCGTGCAGGATGAAGTAGCGCATGTGGGCGTTGTCGACGGTGGCCTGGGCGCGGGCCTTCCAGGCCTGCTTGGCTTCGTCATAGCTGCCGTAGGCGCCGACGAACTCGACCTTGTCCAGATCGCGGAAGACCGGCTCGGACGGGTGGCGCATCTCGCCGCCGATGACGAGGTGAAGCAGTTGGGGGTCGTGGGCGTCGGCCATGGAGAGGGGGTCCATTGCGAAAGGGGATGATCAGATGGCCAGCGGGATAGGCGCTGTGCGCCTCACGATCAACGGGTGAAGGGCCGGGGCGGCGCAGATCAGGCTGGTTTGTCGCGGATCGCGGCGATTAAAGCACCACGCGCGGCCCATATGGTCGCTGACGCGGGCACCGGCCTCCTCGGCGATCAGGGCGCCGGCGCAGACGTCCCAGTCCCATTTGGGGCTGATGGCGATGGCCGCGTCAAAGGCTCCGGCGGCGACCAGAGCCATGCGGTAGGCCAGGGCGTTGCGCTTGGTGAAGCGCATTTCCGGCCAGGGCTCGGCCCATTCGCGCGCCTCCATCAACCGGGCGTCGGCCAGAAGCTCGGCGTCCTCCAGGGTGTCGGTGTCCGAGGCGCTGATCGGGCGGCCCTGCAGCCGGGCGCCGCCGCCGAGCGTGGCTTCGAACATCTCGCCCAGCATGGGGGTGTGGATGACGGCGGCGACGGGGCGACCCTCCTCGACCACGGCGATGGGCACGCACCACCACGGCTTGTTCTTCATATAGGCGACGGTGCCGTCGATCGGATCGACGACGAAGATGCGCTTTTTCGTCAGGCGCTCGGGACTGTCCGCCGTCTCCTCGGACAGCCAGCCGTAGTCGGGTCGGGCGCTCAGCAGCGTGTCGCGCAGCAACTGGTCCACCGCCAGATCGGCGCTGGTGACGGGCGAGCCGCCCTCCTTGGACCAGACCTTCAGTCCCGCCTCGCGATGCTCGAGCGCCAGCCGGCCGGCGGCCAGGGCCGCGTTGCGGATCAGTTCGAGGTCGGACAGAAGCTCGGTCATTTTCCGGCGATGGCCACCGCGTCGAACAGCAGGGAGGGGCTGTTGAAGGAACCCCGGAACTCCAGATCCGATCCCCGGAACAGTCGGGCGTAGAGGTCGATCAGATTGCCGGCCACGGTCACTTCGCTGACCGGATAGGCCAACTCGCCGTCCTCGAACCAGAAGCCGGACACCCCGGCCGACCAGTCGCCGGTGTTGGCGTTCAGCGACGGGCCGAACATGGAGGTGATCAGCAGCCCCGACCCGGCCTCGGCCATCAGGCCCGCCTTGTCGCGCTCGCCCGGCGCCAGATGCAGGTTGTGGGTCGAGACGCCCGACGGTCCCGCCAGCCCGCGCGAGGCGTGGCCCGTCGAGGCCATGCCTAACTGGGCGGCGGCGGCGGTGTTCAGGAGCCAGGTGGTGATGACGCCGTCCTCGACGATGTTGCGGCGTTCGACCGCCACGCCCTCGTCGTCGAACGGGGTCGAGCCCAGGCCGCGCAGGCGGAACGGGTTGTCGATCATGTCGACGCCTTCGGGCAGGACGCGCTGGCCCAGCTTGTCCTTCAGGAAGGAACTGCCGCGCGCGATGGCCGGGCCGGAGATGGCGCCCAGCAGCGGCGACAGCACCTGGGTGGCGATGCGGTTCTCGAAGATGACCGGGGCGGTGGTCGAGGCGATCTTGCGCGGACCGGTGCGGGCCACGGCGCGTTCGCCGGCCTTCAGACCGATCTCGGCGGCGCCCGGCAGGTCGGACAGGTGTCGGGTCGCCCGGCTTTCGCCGCCGCGCTCCATGGCGCCGTCCTTCTCGGCGATGACGCCGACGCCCAGCGAGAAGGCGCTGCCTTTGTGACGCCCGTCAAAGCCGTGCGAGGTGACCAGACGCCATTCGCTGGCGGACCAGGAGGCGTGGCCGCCCTCGGACTTGGACACGCCAGCGACGCCCAGAGCCGCGGCCTCGGCCTCGGCGGCGGCGGCTTCCAGCGCCTCGGCGGTGCGCTCGGACGGGTCGAACAGGTCCAGATCGGCGTGCGGACCCTGGGCCAGACGGTCCTGCGGGGCCAGGGAGGCGTAGGGGTCTTCGGGGGCCAGTTTGGCCATGGCCACGGCGCGTTCGACCAGACGGGCGCGGGTGGCGTCGGACAGGTCGGAGGCGGACACCGTCGCCTGACGGCGGCCGACGAAGACGCGCAAGCCCAGGTCGCGGGCCTCCTCGCGCTCGACCTCTTCCAGTTCGGCGTTGCGTACGCCGACGGACAGGGAGGCGCGGTGGGCGGAGACCGCCTCGGCGGCGTCGGCGCCGGCCTTCAGCGCGGCGGCGACCAGATCATGCAGGATGTCGGGGGAGGGCGTCTGTGCGGACATGCCCCGATATGGCGGACGGAAACAGGGTGTGCAACCGTTCCAACCCTCTCCTGTTGGGCGAGGGCTTGAGCCTCCAATAGCGCAGCGATTGGGTAAGGCGAAAGGGTGAGGGTTTGCGGGTAAAGTCGGCCGAAGGCCGTGGCGCGACGGCTTACGCCGACTGATGGGACAAGCCCCTCACCCTTTCGCTTGGCGGATCGCCTTCGGCTCTCCGAAGCTCAAGCCCTCTCCCGCCGGGAGAGGGTCCGTTTCTTGCTTACAAAATCGACCAGCCGATCAGGCTGACCGCCGCCACCAGCAGGGCCAGCCAGGTCAGGATCATGCCGACCGAACGGCCCAGCGACGGCCCTTGCTGGAACAGCAGGCCCAGGGCGTGGATCACCCGGCCCGCGAACAACGTCCCGCCGACCGCATGGATGAGCAGGGCCGGCGCGCCCAGGAAAGCCAGTAGGATCAGGCCGCACATCCCCGCGGGGATGTATTCGGCCGCGTTGGCGAAGGCGCGGGTGGCGCAGACCAGCTCGCGCTCGCCGCCGTCCCCGAACTCGATCATGTGCTTGCGGCGCCGGCTCACCACCACGCCGGACAGGACGAACAGCTGCAGGATCAGCAGCCCGCCCCACAGCGCCGCCGCCTGGATGGTCGGGATCAGGCTCAATTTTCGCGCCCCACCGGATAGAGGCGGAAGCGCTGATCATAGAAGGGGGTGCGCTCATAGAACCAGGCCAGACGCGCGTCGCCGTCGGCGGCGAAGGCGGGCTCGGCCGCCAGCTTGGCCTCGAACTCGGCCTTCAAAGCTGGATCGGCGGCCAGCATCTTCTCGGCCAGGGGCGCGATGGCGTAGGCCTCGATGTATTCGACGCGGTTCAGCACCTCGGGGAACATGCCCCAGGCGAAGAAGCTCTCCGACGACTGCGGCTCCAGCAGCAGGATAGCCACGTCGCCCATCGGCTGATCGGTCGGCACGCGCACCGAGCCGACGGGGAAGGTCCAGTCCTTGGCCTCGGCGCGGACCTCGCCGACCGTGATCGGCACATGGCCTTCGTTGGTGCGAGCCGAGACCTTGGGATCGACCAGCCGCAGCATGTCGACGGCGACCGTGCGCGGCGCATCAAGGGTCTCCATCTGCAAGCCGTGGGTCTTCAGCCGCTCGATGATGTCGGCGCGATACGACGGCACCCAGTAGGCGGTCGGACGTTTCAGCGTCAGGGTCCGGCTCGAACCATAGTAGGGCACCTGCCACAGCTCCGGGTCCGGCTGGCCCAGCCAGCGCAGCTCGGGGCGGCCCGAGGCGGCGCTTTGATAGGTTTCGTAAAGGATGCCCTTGAACGGACGGGTGCGGGTCGGATGCTCGTCGCCCTTGAAGTTGGCGGGCAGTTCGGCGGGACGCAGGGCGCGGTCGGCGCTGATGGCGGCGCGCAGGGTCTGCGACTTGTCGGCCAGCAGTTTCAGCGCCTCCTCAAGGAAGACATAGGTGCCCAGAACCCGCTGCTCGTGCGGCTTCAGGCTGTGGTTCTCGATCAGGATGGTCGGGACATGGGCCGCCGAGCCCCAGCCGTTGGAATAGCGCTCGCCCAGACCGCCGTCGTTCATGCCCTTCTTGGGATCGCGGTCGTCGATGGCGAAGACCAGTTCGCCGGGGATGTGGCCCTGGGCCTCCAGCGCCGCGTTCATGTCGGGCTTGAAGGCGTCGTCCAGCCATTTGGCGATGGCCGGGCTGCGGCTCCAGACCCCGTCCTCGCCGTTGTAGCCGTAGGTGACGTCGTATTGATAATCGATGCCGTCGGTGACGTGGATGTCGACATAGAGGTCGGGCTGATACTTGTGGATCAAGCCCATGACGGCCTGCATCTCGGCCTGATCCAGCTTCATGAAATCGCGGTTCAGGTTCTGGTTGGTCGCCGTATGACGCCAGCCCTGATTGCGCGGCCCGCGCTGGTTGGGCCGCGAATAGGGGCCGGTGCGCTCATGTCCGTCCACGCTCAGGATCGGGATCAGGATCAGGTTGGCCCGGTCCAGCAGGCCGTCCTTGCCGTAGAAGGCCATGTCGCGCAGCAGCATCATGCCCGCGTCCTTGCCGTCGATCTCGCCCGGGTGGATGCCGGCCTGGGCCAGCAGGACGGGCTTGGACGGGTCCAGGGTCGCCCCGTCCTTGGAGGCGATCACCGCATAGATGGGGCGGCCTTCGGGCGAGACGCCGAACTGCTCGATGCGGATCAGGTCGCTGGCCGCGTCCAGCCGGTCGAACCAGGCCCGGGTGTCGGCGTAGGAGGGCGAGAAGTCATGCGCCGCATCCGCCTCGAAGGCCGTGACCCAGGGATCGGAGGCGTCGCGCAGCAGGGCCTTGGAGGCGCCGTTCCAAGCGGGGGCGGGTGGCAGGAAGGCCTGATCCCAGGGGGCGGCGTTGGGAACGGAGGTCGGGGTCTGGGACATGGCGGGGCTCACGCAGGCGACAAGGGCGGCTACGGCCGCCGCACGGAGGTAATCAGGGCGCATGGCTTTTCGTGGGCTCATCGTCATCGTCTGGCAAGTCACTGACAAGTCTTGGGGGCAAGTCATTGGCAAGGCGTCAGCCCCCGCCGGTCACAGGCGACCAGCCGCCCGCCGCCGCCAGCGCCGCCGCCGACCGGGCCATCTGCCACAGGCTGTACAGCAGGACCACTGCCAGAGCCCCGATCGCCCCGCCCCGCCAAGGTGAAAATGCCGCCGTCGCGGTTCCCAAAACGAAGATGCCGACCCCGGTCCACAGCGTCACGGAACCAGCCAGCTTGGCGAAGCCGGCATCCACCTGACCCAGGATGACGACCATGACAGCGACGATCAGGTTGGCGCCCAGGATGCAGCCGAACACCAGCTTGCGATGGGCCCAGAAGTGGGCGTCCAGATCGACACGCTCATGCGCCCCCTCGGCCGAGACGCGGGGGAAGGTCACGCTGGCCGCCACATAGAAGGTCGCGGCGATGCTCAGGCTGACCAGCAGCAGGAAGGTGTTGAACGGGGCCCCGCGAAAGATGACCCAGGCCTGGTTCCAGAAGGTGGCGATGTCGATGGCTACGAACAGGGCCAGCGCGGGCGTGAGCCAGCCGAAGCGGATGCGCTCGCGTTCGTGCAGCACCCGGGCGAAACCGCCGACCAGCTCGGCCACCGACAGGCCCAGCAACAGGCCATAGAAGCTGAAGAAGAACTCGAACGCGCTCAAGACGGCCCCCCGACAATGGCGGCGATCAAGCTAGACGGTTCCCCGCCGCTGCGCCAGACGGCGCCAGTCGGCGGCGGGGATGGCCGGGCGTCAGAACTCTTCCCAGTCGTCGGTCGAGGCCGCCGGAACGGCCGACAGGCCGCGTCCGCCCACGGTCTTCAGGGCCGTCACGGTCCGAGGCGCGGGCGCAGGACGCGCCGCCGGGGCGGCTTCCGCGCGGATGCGGAACCGGCCCATAAGTTCGGCCAGGCTGGTGGTCTCCTGCGCCAGCGAGTGGGAGGCGGCGGTGGATTCCTCGACCATGGCGGCGTTCTGCTGGGTCATCTGATCCATCTGGTTCACCGCGACATTGATCTCGCCCAGGCCGGTGGCCTGTTCCCGCGCTGAGGCGGCGATGTCGGCGACCAGACCGCTGATCTGGGCCACTTCGTCGATGATGCGGGTCAGGGCCTGGCCGGTGTCGTCGACCAGTCGGACGCCCTGGTTGACCCGTTCGGTGCTGGAGCCGATCAGGATCTTGATCTCCTTGGCGGCTTCGGCCGAGCGCTGGGCCAGGGCGCGGACTTCCGAGGCCACGACGGCGAAGCCGCGCCCCGCGTCGCCGGCGCGCGCGGCCTCGACCCCGGCGTTGAGGGCCAGCAGGTTGGTCTGGAAGGCGATCTCGTCGATGACGCCGGTGATCTGGGCGATCTGCTGGGCCGAGGTCTCGATCTCGCGCATGGCCGTGACCGTCTGGTCGACCACGTCGCCGCTGCGCCGCGCGTTCTGCCGGGTCGTCTCGACGATGTCGCGGGCGCGATCGGCGCCGTCCGACGCATGGCGGATGGTCGTGGTGACCTCTTCGAGGGCGGCGGCGGTCTCTTCCAGGCTGGCCGCCTGTTGCTCGGTGCGGCGCGACAGGTCGTTGGAAGCCTGGCTGATTTCGCTGGTGGTCGAGCGGATGCCGGCGGCGCTGCCGATGATCACCTTCATGGTCTCTTCCAGCCGGCCCATGGCCAGGTTGAAGTCGTCGCGCAGCTTGCGATAGTCCTCGGGGAAGGCGGCTTCCAGACGATAGGTCAGGTTGCCGTCCGACAGTTGCGACAGGCCCTCGCCGAC
>DAIOID010000109.1:3029-10855 GCA_036744355.1 Brevundimonas sp. | reverse complement strand
TCGGGCGTGGCCTTTGATCCCAAGGGCCGCCGCATCGCGACCTCGACCTATGGCGGGGCCTGGCTGTGGTATGCGCGCATCGAGCAGCAGCAGCCGGTCAAGATGGCCTGGGCGGGCTCGCACCTGGCGGTTGGCTTCTCGCCCGACGGCGCCTTTGTCGTCACCGCCATGCAGGACAACCAGATGCACGGCTGGCGTCTGAAGGATCAGAAGAACATGCGGATGGGCGGCTATCCGTCCAAGATCAAGAGCTTCGCCTTCCTGGCCAAGGGCCAGCTTCTGGCCACCGCCGGCGCCCAGGGCGTGGTGCTGTGGCCCTTCATCGGCGCCAACGGCCCGATGGGGCGCGAAGCGACCGAGATCGGCTTCGACGAATCCACCCTGATCGCCCAGGTCGCCGCCGCGCCCGCCCACGGCCGCCTGGCGGCAGGACTGGAAGACGGCCGCGTCTGGTGGGCCGATCCGGCGGGGCAGGGGCTGGACTTCATCAAGAAGGACAAGGGCGCGCCCATCGTCGCCCTGGCCATGAGTTCGGGCGCCGCCCGCGTCGCCTGGGCCGACGAGGACGGTCGGGCAGGCGTGGCCTCGCTGTAAACCCGCTTGCGCTGACGCTTGAGCCCGGCAGGATGACGCAATGACCCGTGCGAAGACCCGCAAGCGGCGCCCGCTGCTGACCCTGCTGCTGATCCTGGCCCTGATCCCGATCGGCGGGGTGGTGCTGCACCGCTTCGTGCCGCCGCTCTTCACCATCCTGATGGTCCAGCAGGCGGCGGCGGGGCACGGCATGGACTATCGCTGGCGCTCGCTGGATCACATCTCGCCGCGTCTGGTCGAGGCGGTGATCGCCGCCGAGGACGCCCGCTTCTGCCAGCACCACGGCTTTGACGTCGAGGCCATCCAGAAGGCGATGGAGGCCAATGAGCGGGCCGAGCAGCGTGGCTCGGACAAGCGGCGCGGCGCCTCGACCATCAGCCAGCAGACCGCCAAGAACGTCTTCCTCTGGCCCAGCCGCGACTGGGTGAGGAAGGGTCTGGAGGTCGGCTACACGGGTCTGATCGAGGCCGTCTGGGGCAAGCGCCGGATCATGGAGATGTATCTGAACGTCGCCGAATGGGCGCCGGGCGTCTATGGCGCCGAGGCCGCCTCGCGTCACTGGTTCAACAAGAGCGCCGAGAACCTGACGGCGCGCGAGGCCGCCCGCCTGGCCGCCATCCTGCCCAGCCCGCGCCGTTATCGGGCCGCCGATCCCGGTCCCTATGTCCGCCGCCGCGCCAGCCGCATCCAGGCCGCCATGGGCACGGTGCGCGAGCAGGGGCTGGACCGCTGCGTTGATCGCTAGGGCCTGACATTCGCTCTAAAGCGGCGTTAACCGTCGCCGTAGAGGCATCCCTTAACCGAAATCCGTCATGGTTCGCCGAAATGCGGACCTGCGTCCGCCGACGATTCCAGGTGGGGCCGACACGGTGAAGAACGGTTTGAGCCGACTGACGGGTGCGACGCGTCGCTTCGCGGCGCGCTTCATGGCAGGCACGCGCGGCAATGTGGCGATGATGTTCGCCCTGGCCCTGCCGGTGCTGCTGATGATCACCCTGGGCGCCACCGACATCCACCAGGCGTCAAAGGTCCGGGCCAATCTGCAGGACGCGCTGGACGCCGCCGCCCTGGCCGCCGCCCGGACCCCGTTCACCGAAGACGCAGATCTGAACAATGCGGGCCTGGCTGCGCTGAAGGCCAATATGCCTTCCTATTTCGAGACGGACGAGAACGGCAAGCTGCTTCGGGACTCCGCGAGCTTCAGGCTGGATGGAAACACCATCATCGCCACGGCGAAAGTTCAGGTGAAGGTGCTGGTCGCCAACATCGTCCTGCCGCCCTACGGGACGCTGATGGACGATCGCCTGCCGGTCGGGAGCTCCTCTGAGGTGTTGCGCGCCTCGCGCAACGTCGAGGTGTCCATGGCGCTGGACATCACGGGGTCGATGGACAACTGCAACAAGAACTGTCCCCCGACATCGAAAATCCAGGATCTGAGGGCGGCGGCCAAGGAACTGATCGAGCTGGTGGTTCAGGATCAGCAGTCGCCCTTCACCTCCAGGGTGGCGCTGGTGCCCTACGCCGCCGCCGTCAATGTCGGCGACGCGGCGGCTGTCAGCGTGCGCGGTGCCTTGAACGAGACGTCCAAGACGGTCAGCAACGCCAGCTGGGTCTCCGGCACGATCCGCACCGTCACCGCCATCAACCGAGCCAGCGCCGCCACCATCACCGCCTCCAGCCATGGTTTTGCGACGGGCGACCGCGTGGTCTTGTGGAATATCGACAAGATGGAGGCGATCAATGGCGTCGCCTATCAGGTGGTGCGGACCTCCAGCAGCCAGTTTCAGCTTCGGACGCTCAACAGCAGCGGCGCCGCCACGTCGAACTACCTGAACACCAACGGCTACAATTCCTTCTCGGGCACCGGCTACGTCGCGAAATGCGTGAGAACCGACTGCGGTCTGGTGCTGACGGTGTCCGGCCATGGCCTGGCGGCGAACGACTATGTGCGTCTGTCCGACATGGGGGGCATGGCGCAGTTGAACGGGGGCGGCTACCGCGTGGCCAGCCAGAGCGGCAGTCAGGTCATTCTGGATACATCGCGCAGCCTGGGTCTGGCCGACAGCTCGAAGGGCGGCGTGACCTATTCCGGCGGCGGCAAGCTGTTCGACGGCCGCGACGGCAACCTGTGGCGGGTCTTCCCGGCGGTGTCGGGGATGGTGGCCGTGCATCCGGCCAGCCCCTGTGTCAGTGAGCGGCCGGGGTCGCCGCCGTATTCAGACGCCTATCCGAACGTCGGCTCCTATGTCGGACGGGCCTATCTGGACAGCGGCAACCCCTGCCCAAGCGCCGCCGTCATGCCCCTGTCCAGCAGCCGCCCCGATCTGGGCAAGGCGATCGACAAGTTGAACGCGAGCGGTTCAACCGCCGGCCAGATCGGCATCGCCTGGGCCTGGTACATGATCTCGCCGAACTTCGCCTCGCTCTGGGAGTCGGGCAGACGGCCGGAAGCCTATGACCGGACCAGGACGCTGAAGGTCGCGATTCTGATGACCGACGGGGAGTTCAATACGCCCTATCATGCCGGCGTGATCGCGGCGGATGCGGGGACGGGCAGCGGCGGGGCGAACACCCACATCGACGCCAACGCCACCAACGGCCATCCCTTCACCCAGTCCCTGGACCTGTGCACGGCGATGAAGGCTCAGGGCGTGGTCGTCTATACCGTGGGATTTGACCTGGGAACCAATGTCGGCGGGCCGGGGATCGATACGGCGCTGGAGATGCTGGAGGCCTGCGCCTCCAGCAAGGACAAGCACTTCTTCAAGGCCACCGACGGAACCGACCTGAAGGACGCCTTCAAGGCCATCGGGCGCGACATCACCCGGCTGCGCATCGCACGCTGACGCGGCGACAGGCGGACCAGCAAAAGGGCCGGCGGATCGCTCCGCCGGCCCTTTTTTCGTTCTGGCGATGCGCCGATCGGTCAGATCAGGCGGATCTCCTTCAGGCGTTCGGTCAGGAAGTCCTCGGCCAGGATGGTCTTGCCCGCATAGCGGTCCGGGTTTTCCGGGGTGATGGTCGAGGGCAGGGTCTCGATCGGGAAGTCCGGGTTGAAGTGCAGGAAGAAGGGCGTCGAATAGCGGGCGAAGCCGCGACGCTCGGGCGCCGGATTGACCACGCGGTGCGTCGTCGACGGCAGGACGTGGTTGACCAGGCGCTGCAACATGTCGCCGATATTGACCACCAGGGCGCCGGCGGGCGGGGCGATGTCCAGCCATTCGCCGTCAGCGTCCTTCAGCTGCAGGCCGGCCTCTTCGGCGCCCAGCAGCAGGGTGATGACGTTGATGTCCTCGTGGGCGCCGGCGCGTACGCCGGGGGCGTCGGCCGGGACCGGCGGATAGTGCAGCAAGCGCAGCACGCTGTTGCCCAACTGGACCTTGTCCTCGAAGTAGTCGTCGTCCAGCTTCAGGTAGCGGGCGATCGCCTTCAGGACGCGGCGGCCCAGCTCATCCAGGCCTTGGTACAGGCCGTAGACGTGCTCGCGGAAGCCTTCGACCTCCGTCGGCCAGAGGTTGTCGCGCATGTACTGGCGATAGGCGTGGCCTTCCGGCAGCTCGCGGCCGGTATGCCAGAATTCCTTCAGGTCCACGGCGGCGGCGCCCTTGGCCGCTTCGACGCCGAAGGGAGTCAGGCCGCGCGCGCCGCCGGTGCCGGGCTGGTGGTACTGGCGCTTCACGTCTTCGGGCAGGGCGAAGAAGGCCTTGGCGTCGGCTACAGCGGCGTCGATCAGGCCCTGGTCCAGGCCGTGGTCGGCGATCACGGCGAAGCCGTAGCGCGAGAAGGAGGCGCCCAGGGCGTCGGCGAAGGCCTGGAAGTCGGCGTCATAGCCCTGCATCGACACGGGGGTGATGGCGCGGGTCTTGGTCTTGTCCTCGGCGGAGGAAGCGGTCAGCGATGAGCTCACGGGCGGAATGCCTCTGAATGGGAGTATGGCGGCTTCCATACCCCCTATCTTTGGAAAAAGGCAGTCCGGCGCCGCCCAGCCTGTCGCCTCAGGCGCAGATTGGGGCCTGCCGATTGTAGCGGGGCCAGATCACGGTCGTGCCGCTGCGGATCATGGCGCAGTTCACCTCGGTCCCTTCCGGGGTCCAGCAGACGGCGGTGACGCGGTCGTAGCTGCGGCCGATGGAGCGGCAGGCCAGCGCGCGACCTTCGGTCAGGCGCTTCAGGGCCTGGGTCGCGGCGGCGGCCGAGGCGGCGGGGCAGGGGTGGCCGGGCGCGCAGGTCTCGTCCTTTTCGCGGGCGGCCACCGCGTGCAGGCGGATGCGCAGACCGTCCTGGCAGCGCAGGCTGTCGCCGTCGTGGACATAGGCGACCTGACACGAGAGGTCGGCGTCAGCATGCGCGCGGGTCAGGTACGAAACGGAGGCGTCGGCGACGCCGGCGCCCCGGTCGTGGTTCAGCGTCAGCCAGGCGGCGCTGAGGATGATCAGGACGAGGGCGGCGGCGAAGGTCTGGAAACGCATACTGCCGTCGGCCATAGGCCGTGGCGGTTAATGCGGCGTCACCGGAGGGCAGATAGGACGAAGGCCCCGCGGGGCTTCCGCGAGGCCTTCGATGGTGGAGCTTAGCGGAGTCGAACCGCTGACCTCTTGCATGCCATGCAAGCGCTCTACCAACTGAGCTAAAGCCCCGCGCCTTGCGGCTTGGGTATGTATCGACGAATGGTGGAGCTTAGCGGAGTCGAACCGCTGACCTCTTGCATGCCATGCAAGCGCTCTACCAACTGAGCTAAAGCCCCGAACCTTTCGGTCGGCCTCGCCAGAGATTTTGGCCCCCAGCGAGGGGCGGAAACTATGTCAGGGCTTTTGAGAGATCAAGCCGCCCTGACAACTTTTTTTCCGCTTATTTTTCCGACCCTTGGTATCAGTCGTCGTCGCGCGACGGCTTGACGAGGTCGTCGTCGAGGCTGTCGTCGTCTTCGTCTTCGATGAAGGGCACCGAGTCATCGTCGTCGTCGCCCAGGGCGTCGTCGTCGTCGCCGTCCGAGGAGCCCATGCCGGCGTCGTCGGCGCCGGGCTCGGCGTCGTCATCGTCGGGCGTCAGGATCGGCTCATGGCCTTCCTCGTCGATTTCGGGGGTCGAGGCTTCAGCGTCCTCTTCCTCTTCGTCGCCGTCGACCGACTTGTCGGCGACTTGATCCTCGGCCTCGTCGTCAGCGGCGAAGCCGGCGCCGGCGCGGCCGCGGACGCGGCGGTTGCGCATTGCTTCTTCAAGCGGATCGAACTCGGCGTCGCACTTGGGGCAGTGCGCCGGACGACGGTTCAGATCGTAGAATTTGGCCTGGCAGTTCGGGCAGACCTGCTTTTGGCCCAGTTCGGGTTTGGCCACGGGATAACCTTCGGCAGGAGTTGAAATTCCGGAATTCGGCCGGCTCCCTTGCCACCCAAGGGGGCCGCTGTCAAAAGCCTTCTTCTCCGCGCCAGCGCGGCGTTTCCTGAACAATTGGAGTTTTTGGCCAGGTGACCGCCTCTTCGACCCTTACTGCGCGTCCTGTTTCCAATGCGCTGAAGGGCGCCGTGCGCGCCCCGGGCGACAAGTCCATGTCGCACCGCGCGCTGATCTTCGGCGGCATGGCCGAGGGGGTGACCGAGATCGAGGGGCTGCTGGAAGGCGACGACATCCTGGCCACGGCGCGCGCGGTCGAAGCCTTCGGCGCCAAGGTCGAACGCCTCGGCGAGGGCCGCTGGCGGGTCGAGGGGCAGGGCGGCTTCACGACGCCGGGCTCGGTCATCGACTGCGGCAACGCCGGCACCGGCGTGCGCCTGCTGATGGGCGCCGCCGCCGGCTATGATCTGAGCGCGACCTTCGACGGCGACGCCTCGCTGCGCAAACGGCCGATGAAGCGCGTCACCGGGCCTCTGGCCGACATGGGCGCCCGCTTCGACTGGAACGCGGCTGAGGATGGCGTGCCCCTGACGCTGCACGGGGGAGGCCTGACGGGCATTGAATATGTGCAGACGGTGGCCTCGGCCCAGATCAAGTCGGCCATCCTGCTGGCCGGGCTGAACGCGGCCGGCGACACCGTCGTGGTCGAGCCGGAAAAGAGCCGCGACCACACCGAGCGGATGCTGCGCGCCTTTGGCGCGATGGTGGACGTGACCGAGGAGGGCGAGGGCTGGCGCATTCGCCTGGCGGGCGGGCAGCGTCTGACCGGAACCGCCGTGGCCGTGCCGGGCGATCCGTCCTCGGCGGCCTTCCCCCTGGCGGCGGCCCTGATCGTTCCGGGATCGGATGTGACGGTCGAGGGCGTCATGCTGAACCCGCAGCGCACCGGCCTGTTCGACACCTGGATCGAGATGGGCGCCGACCTGACTATTTCTAACCGCCGCGTCAGCGGGGGCGAGGACGTTGGCGACATCACCGCCCGCTCTTCGGCGCTCAAGGGCGTCGTCGTGCCGGAAGACCGCGCCGCCTCGATGATCGACGAATATCCGATCCTGTCGGCCGTCGCCGCCTATGCCGAGGGCCGCACCATCATGCGCGGCATCGGCGAGATGCGGGTCAAGGAAAGCGACCGCATCGCCCTGATGGTCGCCGGTCTGAGCGCCTGCGGCGTCGCCGTGGAGGAAGAGGCCGAGGGCTTCATCGTCACTGGTGGTTCCGTGAAGGGCGGCGCGACCGTCGCCACCGCCCACGATCACCGCATCGCCATGAGCCACCTGATCCTCGGCCTGGCGGCCGAGCAGCCCGTCTCGGTGCTGGACCCGGAAATGATCGCCACCAGCTTCCCCGGCTTCGTCGACATGATGAACGGGCTGGGCGGGGAGATCGCGTCGTGACGGACGAACGTTTCATGTCGTCCCCCTTGGGGCGACTGGTGGGCGGCGGCGCGCTCTTCGGCCTGCTGGCCCTCTGGCTCCTCTCGGCGGCGAGAACGGGCGAAATCGGCTTTAGGGCGGGGCGAGGTTCTGCCTCCTTCTTCGCGGACGTGGCGACGCAGCCGGATCAGTTCTGGGGGGCTGTCATCTTTCTTTCCCTGCTGGCTTTGGCGGCCCTCACGGTCGCCTTGCTGGGGGCGTGGGATGTCGTGGGAGGGCGCTCATGACCGCTCTGGTGATCGCCGTCGACGGCCCCGCCGCCTCGGGCAAGGGCACCATCGCCGCCCGTCTAGCGACGCACTACGGCCTGCCGCATCTGGACACCGGCCTGTTGTATCGCGCCGTGGGCCTGGCGGTGCTGGACGCGGGGCAGGATCTGGGCGACGCGGCTGCGGCCGAGGCGGCGGC
>DAIOID010000109.1:0-2929 GCA_036744355.1 Brevundimonas sp. | reverse complement strand
CGCCGCTGGAAACAGCTGACGGCGCGGGGGCAGGACATCGCCTTCAATGACATGCTGGAGGACATCCGCCGGCGCGACGAGCGGGACTCGGGTCGGGATTCCGCCCCCATGGTCCAGGCCGAGGACGCGGTCTTGCTGGACACGACCGATCTGGGTATAGAAGCCGCCTTCGATGCGGCCCGCCGTATCGTCGAGGCGGCGCGCGTCCGGGCTGGGGTTTAAACCTCGTCGGACAAATCCAACGCTCCTGACCTCGGCTTCCGCGGGCGTTCTGGCTTTCTTTTTTGCGCCCCTTGCGCCGGCCTCGCGTCCTGACGACCTGATTTTCCCTTTCCAAGTTTATCCACCCGCGCGGGGCCATCCGGTCGCGCGCCTCAACCCCAGAGTTCCATGACCGACACTCTCAACCCCTCGCGCGACGATTTCGCCGCGCTGCTCGACGAACAACTTCAGGGTCGCGACCTTGGCGAAGGCCAGGTCGTTCACGGCCGCGTCGTCGGCATCGAGAAAGACATCATCATCATCGACGTCGGTCTGAAGACCGAAGGTCGTATCCCGGCTCGCGAATTCGGCATCGGCGAAGGCGCCGTCATCCCGAAGGTCGGCGACAACGTCGAAGTCTACCTGGAACGCGTCGAGAACGCCCTGGGTGAAGCCGTCATCAGCCGCGACAAGGCTCGCCGCGAAGAAGCCTGGACCCGTCTGGAAGTCGTCTTCGCCGAAGGTCAGCCGGTCAACGGCGCCATCGTCGGTCGCGTCAAGGGCGGCTTCACCGTCGACCTGGGCGGCGCCTCGGCCTTCCTGCCCGGCTCGCAAGTCGACATCCGCCCGGTCCGCGACGTCGGCCCGCTGATGGGCAAGGAACAGCCCTTCGCCATCCTGAAGATGGACCGTCCGCGCGGCAATATCGTCGTCTCGCGTCGCGCCATCCTGGAAGAAGCCCGCGCCGAACAGCGCACGGAGCTGGTCGGCCAGCTGCAAGAGGGTGAAGTCCGCGAAGGCGTCGTCAAGAACATCACCGACTACGGCGCGTTCGTCGACCTGGGCGGCATCGACGGCCTGCTGCACGTCACCGACATGTCGTGGAAGCGCGTCTCGCATCCGTCGCAAGTCCTGGCCGTCGGCGACACCGTCAAGGTCCAGATCGTCAAGATCAACCCGGACACCCAGCGCATCTCGCTCGGCATGAAGCAGCTGCAGTCGGATCCGTGGGACGGCGTCGAAGCCAAGTACCCGGTCAACGCCAAGTACACGGGCCGCATCACGAACATCACCGACTACGGCGCGTTCGTTGAGCTGGAAGCCGGCGTCGAAGGCCTGGTCCACGTCTCGGAAATGTCCTGGACCAAGAAGAACGTCCACCCGGGCAAGATCGTCTCCACCTCGCAGGAAGTGGAAGTCATCGTCCTGGACGTCGACAGCGCCAAGCGCCGCATCTCGCTGGGCCTGAAGCAGGCTCAGAACAACCCGTGGGAAGCCTTCGTCGAGGCTCACCCGATCGGTTCGACCGTCGAGGGCGAAGTCAAGAACGCCACCGAGTTCGGCCTGTTCGTCGGCCTGGACAACGACATCGACGGCATGGTCCACCTATCGGACCTGGACTGGAACGTCTCGGGCGAAGAAGCCATCCAGCGTTACCGCAAGGGTGAAACGATCAAGGCCAAGGTGCTGGACGTCGACATCGAGAAGGAACGCGTCTCGCTGGGCGTCAAGCAGCTGGGCGGCGATCCGATGGAAGGCGACACCTACAAGCGCGGCCAGCAAGTCACCGTCACGGTGACCGCGGTTGAAACCGGCGGCATCGAAGTCAAGTTCGGTGAAGACGACGCGCCGGTCACGGCCTTCGTCCGCAAGTCGGACCTGTCGCGCGACCGCAACGAGCAACGTCCGGAACGCTTCGCCGTCGGCGATCGCGTCGACGCCATGATCACGGGCATCGACAAGGCCACGCGCCGCGTCTCGGTGTCGGTCAAGGCGCTGGAAATGAAGGACGAGGCCGAGGCCATCGAACAGTTCGGTTCGTCGGACTCGGGCGCTTCGCTCGGCGACATCCTGGGCGCCGCGCTGCAGAAGGCCGGTTCGAAGGAATAATCTTCCTCTTCGACCAGAAAACGGGGCGGCTGGAGCGATCTAGCCGCCTTTTTTCTTGCGCGCGAGGCAAGAACCCGCGCCAATGGCGAGGCTAGCTCGCAAGAATCGCCTCCAAACCGACGCGACCCCCTTTCTTCCTGTGGCGTCAGACGGTTAGGGTGCGGACCTGAACGGAAGCGACTGCATCTGAAACAGCCACGGGCGGGGGCCTGAATGATCAAGTCTGAACTGATCGAGAAGCTGGCGGCCGAGAACATCCACCTCACGCACGCCGAGGTGGAGCGGGTCGTCAACGTAATCCTGGGGCAGATGACCGAGTCGCTGTCCGATGGCGGACGGGTCGAACTGCGGGGCTTCGGCGCCTTTTCGGTGCGCAGTCGCCCGGCGCGCGTCGGGCGCAATCCCCGCACCGGCGAGACGGTGGAAGTGCCCGCCAAGGCCGTGCCCTTCTTCAAGAGCGGCAAGGAACTTCGCGAGCGCCTGAACGCTTCCGGCGACGCCTGAAACGAAAGACTGAGTAAATGAGCCTGCTGACCGAGTTTCGTGAATTCGCCGCGCGCGGCAACGTCGTCGACCTGGCGGTCGGCGTCATCATCGGCGCTTCGTTCGGCAAGATCGTCACCAGCCTGGTCGATCAGATCATCATGCCGCCCATCGGCCTGCTGCTGGGCAAGGTGGACTTCTCGAAGCTGGAATGGGTTCTGGTGCCGGAAAATCCGGCGACCGAGGCCGTCGAGAAGGTGGCCATCCAGTACGGCGCCTTCATCAACACCCTGATCCAGTTCCTGATCGTGGCCTTTGTGGTCTTCCTGCTGGTCAAGGGCATCAACAAGATGCG
>DAIOID010000108.1:8706-10888 GCA_036744355.1 Brevundimonas sp. | reverse complement strand
GCTCGGCCTGTTCGTCGGGCAAGGTCAAGCCGTCCAAGGCGATCAGCGCCATGGGGCTGGATCATCTGGCGACCGGGGGCGTGCGAGTCTCTGGGGGCTGGGGAACGGCCCAGGCCGACTGGAACCGGTTCGCCGAAGCCTGGGTCACGGCCTGGAACAAGCATCAAGCGCGCCTGTCTGAGCGCGTGAAGGAAGTCGCGTAAGTCATGGCTGCTGTTAAGGAAACCGTCGAAGCTGTCGCTGCTCTGGAAAAGTACGAGCATGGCTTCACTTCGGATATCGAAACGGAATATGCGCCGCGCGGCCTGAACGCCGACATCATCCGCTTCATCTCCGAGAAGAAGGGCGAGCCGGAATGGATGCTGGAATGGCGCCTGGCCGCCTATGAGCGCTGGCTGGCGATGGAGGAACCGACCTGGGCTGCGGTGAAGTACGAGCCCGTCGACTATCAGGACCTCTATTACTACGCTGCGCCGAAGCAGAAGGAGGGACCGAAGTCCCTCGACGAGGTCGATCCCGAGATTCTGGAGGTCTATAAGAAGCTGGGCATCCCCCTGAAGGAGCAGGAGGTTCTGGCGGGCGTGCAGGGCGCGCCCAAGGTGGCCGTGGACGCCGTGTTCGACAGCGTTTCGGTCGTGACCACTTTCAAGGAAGAACTGTCCAAGGTCGGCGTGATTTTCATGCCGATTTCCGAGGCTTTGCGCGAATATCCTGATCTGGTGCGGCAATATCTCGGTTCGGTCGTGCCGGTGTCGGACAACTATTTCGCGGCGCTGAACAGCGCGGTGTTTTCGGACGGGTCGTTCGTTTATATCCCGCCGGGCGTGCGCTGCCCGATGGAGCTGTCGACCTATTTCCGCATCAACGCGAGCCAGACCGGCCAGTTCGAGCGCACCCTGATCATCGCGGACAAGGGCAGCTACGTCTCCTATCTGGAAGGCTGCACCGCGCCGATGCGCGACGAGAACCAGCTGCACGCGGCGGTCGTGGAGATCGTGGCCCTGGACGACGCCGAGGTGAAATACTCGACGGTCCAGAACTGGTACCCCGGCGACGCCGAGGGCAAGGGCGGCATCTACAACTTCGTCACCAAGCGCGCGGACTGCCGCGGCGACCGATCGAAGGTCAGCTGGACCCAGGTCGAGACCGGCTCGGCCGTCACCTGGAAATACCCATCCTGCATCCTGAAGGGCGAGGAAAGCTCGGGCGAGTTCTATTCCATCGCCATCACCAACGGGCATCAGCAGGCCGACACCGGCACCAAGATGATCCATCTGGGCAAGAATTCGAAGTCGCGGATCATCGCCAAGGCGGTATCGGCGGGCAAGTCGGACTCGACCTATCGCGGCCTGGTCTCTGTGCACCCCAAGGCCACGGGTGTGCGCAACTTCACCCAGTGCGACAGCCTGCTGATCGGCAAGGAGTGCGGCTCGCACACCATCCCCTATATCGAGGCCCGCAACGGTTCGGCCCAGCTGGAGCACGAGGCGACGACGACGCGCCTGTCGGAAGACCAGCTCTTCTACGCCCAGCAGCGCGGCCTGTCGGAAGAAGAGGCGGTGGCCCTGCTGGTCAACGGCTTCGTCCGCGACGTGATGCAGAAGCTGCCGATGGAGTTCGCCGTCGAGGCGCAGAAGCTGGTGGCGATCAGCCTTGAGGGGAGCGTGGGGTGATCCGCAGACTCCTTCTAGCCACGGCGCTGTTTGCAACCGGATGTCAGGCCTCTGATCGCGTGTCGGAGACTGAACCTGCCCGTGCTGACGAGCAGCTTAGCAGTCCATCGGACGGAACCTGGAGGCTGAAGGCCCTGACGGGGTTCGACGCTGTGCAGGGGCAGATGCTGTCCATTTCGCGGACGACTTATTCGTTGCGGGGATGCGGAGGAGCCAGTGGCTACCTTCCGACACGCGACGATCCAGCGGTGCTGAAGACCTCTGGCATGAATTACACCTGCGATGATCGCGAGCTGGCGGTACAACGCGCGTTGCTTTCACTGTTGGAATCCGAACCAACGGTGGATCGAGAAACGTGCGGAGCGGACGAAGATTGCCCCTACAAGATCGTCGTTCGTTCCAAGGACGTGACCGCTGTCTTTTACCCCCAGTTTCTGAATTGACCGATGCTTAAGATCAACAACCTCCACGTCTCGGTCGCTGACAAGCCGATCCTCAAGGGCCTGACG
>DAIOID010000108.1:0-8606 GCA_036744355.1 Brevundimonas sp. | reverse complement strand
GATCAACAACCTCCACGTCTCGGTCGCTGACAAGCCGATCCTCAAGGGCCTGACGCTCGAAGTGCCGGCGGGCGAAGTCCATGCGGTCATGGGGCCGAACGGGGCCGGCAAGTCGACGCTGGGTTACAGCCTGTCGGGGCGTCCTGGCTATGAGGTCACGGACGGTTCCGCCTCGTGGAACGGTCAGGACCTGCTGGGTCTGGACCCGGCCGAGCGCGCGGCGGCGGGCGTCTTCCTGTCCTTCCAGTATCCGATGGAGATCCCCGGCGTGCCGGCCATGACCTTCATCCGCACGGCGCTGAACGCCCAGAAGCGCGCGCGCGGCGAGGAGGAGGTTTCGGCCCCCGCCTTCCTGAAGCAGGTCAAGGCGGCGTCGCAGGCGCTGAAGATGGACTTCGACATGCTGAAGCGGCCGCTGAACGTCGGCTTCTCCGGCGGTGAGAAGAAGCGGATGGAGATCCTGCAGATGGCCTTGCTGGAGCCGTCGCTGCTGATCCTCGACGAGACGGACTCCGGCCTCGATATCGACGCTCTGCGCATCGTGTCGGAGGGGGTGAACGCCCTGCGTCGCGCCGACCGCTCCATGCTGGTCATCACCCACTATCAGCGCCTGCTGGACTACATCAAACCGGACAAGGTGCACGTGCTGGCCGCAGGCCGCATCGTCGCTTCGGGCGGGCCTGAACTGGCGCTGGAGCTGGAGGCGGAAGGGTACGACAAGTTCCTGCCGACCGCGGCATGAGCGCGGCGCCGCAAATCGACCTGACCAACGCCGAAACCTTCCCGTCCCGGCGCACGGAAGCGTGGAAATACAGCGACCTGAAGCGCTGGCTTCGTGAAGCGCCTGAGCCGTCGGGCACGGCGCTGGTTGGTGCGCCGGGGCCGTTCTATGACCTGGGCGGAGAGGCGATCGTCTTCGCCAACGGGCGTCCGGTCGGGGTCACCGACTTCATCGCCTCGGGCGTGCAGACCCTGCGTCTGCGCTTCATTTCCGACGCGGTCGACACCGGCCACACGGCGGCGGCCCGCATCGTCGCTCGCTCCGGCGCGCGCCTGCTGCTGCTGGAGACGCACGAGGGCAAGGGCTCGGCCTATGTCGCCCACAACAAGGTCGAGATCGACGTCGCCCGCGACGCCGAGGTCACGCGCATCGTCCTGATCGATGAGCCCGAGGACGCCATTTCGGTGACCAACGCCGAGGTGCAGCTGGAGGCCGGCGGTCGCTATCGCCAGACCGTGGTCACGACCGGCGCCAAGCTGCAACGCATCGAGACGCAACTGAGCCACGGCGCCGAGGGCGCCGACGCGCGTCTGGACGGGCTCTATCTGTTGAAGGGTTCGCGTCACGCGGACCTGACAAGCGTGGTCGATCACTTGGCCGCGAACGGCACGACCAGCCAACTGACCAAGGGCGTCGTGCACGACACCGCGCGCGGCGTGTTTCAGGGTAAGATCATCGTCGAACGCGGGGCTGACGGCACCGACGCCCGCATGGCCCACAACGCCCTGATCGCGTCCGAGCGCGGCGAGATCGACGCCAAGCCGGAACTGATCATCTATGCCGACGACGTGCAGTGCGCGCACGGCAATACGGTGGGGACGCTGGACGAGCGCGCGCTCTTCTACATGCAGCAGCGCGGCATTCCGGCCGACGAGGCCCGCGCCCTGCTGGTCCAGGCCTTCCTGTTCGAGGTCATCGACCGCATCGAGGACGAGGCGGCGAGGGAGGTTGTGCGCGCATGGCTGACGGCCAGACTCTGAAAGACCTGCCTGTGACCAATTTCGATCCCTACGCCGCGCGGGCGCAGTTCCCGATCCTGGCGCGACAGGTGAACGGCAAGCCGCTGGTCTATCTGGACAACGCCGCCTCGGCGCAGAAGCCGCGCGCGGTGATCGACGCCCTGGTCGCGTCGATGGAGGGCAGCTACGCCAATGTTCACCGGGGTCTGCACACCCTGTCGAACGAGGCGACCGAGGCGTTCGAGGCGGCGCGCGAGATCGTCGCCCGCTTCCTGAACGCGCCCTCGGGCGAGAACATCGTCTGGACCAAGGGCGGGACCGAGGCGATCAATCTGGTCGCCAACGGCATCGGCCTGAGCCTCGAGCCGGGCGACGAGATCATCGTCACCGAGATGGAGCACCACTCCAACATCGTGCCATGGCACCTGCTGCGCGAGCGCAAGGGCGCGGTGCTGAAATGGGCGCCGATCAAAGACGACGGCTCGCTGGACATGGCGGCCTATGCTGAATTGCTGGGGCCGAGGACCAAGGTCGTCGCCGTCACCCACATGTCGAACGTGTTGGGCACCATCAACCCGATCACCGAGATCACCCGTCTGGCCCACGGGGTCGGGGCGCGGGTTCTGGTCGACGGCTGCCAGGGCGCGGTCCACGCGACGCCGGACGTTCAGGCCGTCGGCTGCGACTGGTATGTGATCACCGGCCACAAGCTGTATGGCCCGACCGGCGTCGGCGCCCTGTACGGCACGACCGAGGCCTTGGAGAGCCTGCCGCCCTATCAGGGCGGGGGCGAGATGATTGAGACGGTCGAGAAGGAGCGCGTGACCTACGCCCGGCCGCCGCATCGGTTTGAGGCCGGCACGCCGCCGATCCTGGAGGCCATCGGTCTGGGCGCGGCGCTAGAATGGCTTGCGGGCTTTGACCAGCAAGCCGTCGCCGCGCACGAGATGGCCCTCTATGACCACGCGCGGGCGCGACTGGCCGACGCTGGCTGGCTGCGGGTGCTGGGCGAGGCCGAGGGCAAGGGGGCGCTGCTGACCTTTGCGGTCGAGGGCGCGCACGCGCATGACGTGGCGCAGATCATGGATCGATACGGCGTCGCCGTGCGGGCTGGGCTGCACTGCGCCGAACCGCTGGCGAAAAGACTGGGCGTGACCTCGAGCACGCGCGCCTCCTTCGCCCTATATAACACCGTGGAGGATACAGACGCCTTCGTGGATGCGCTGATCAAGGCGCGGAACTTCTTCGTGTGATGAGTATGGACGCCAAGACCGACAACGCCATCAGCGACAGCGACGCCTTCGCCGCGACCTGGGACGAGCCGCAGAAGAGCGCCTTGTCGCAAGCTGAGCTGGACAAGCTGACGGACGACCTGATCGAGGCGCTGAAGACGGTGTACGATCCGGAAATCCCGGTCGACATCTATGAGCTGGGCCTGATCTACAAGGTCGACGTCTCCGACGACCGCGATGTCCTGGTCGAGATGACGCTGACGGCGCCGGGCTGCCCCGTGGCCGGCGAGATGCCGGGCTGGGTCGAGGCGGCGGTCATGAAGGTCGAGGGCGTTAAGTCCGCGCGGGCCAATCTGGTGTTCGACCCGCCGTGGGACTCCTCCAAGATGAGCGACGAGGCCAAGCTGGCCCTGAACATGTTCTGAGGACGCATCCATGACCGAGCTTCAGACCGCCGCCCGACCGCGCCGCCCCCGGCCCAAGGCCGTGACCCTGACTGACGCCGCCGCAGCGCGCGTGCGCGAGATCATGGCCAATGCCGAGAAGGACTACGTCGGCCTGCGCGTCGGGGTGAAGAACGGCGGCTGCGCCGGCCAGGAATACACCTTCGCCTATGCCGAGCAGATCGAGCCGCTGGACGAGGTGGTCGAGGACAAGGGCGTCACCATCCTGATCGAGCCCAAGGCCGTGCTGTTCCTGATCGGCTCCGAAATCGACTACGAGACGACCAGGCTGGCATCCAAGTTCGTGTTCCGCAATCCGAACGAGACCGACGCCTGCGGCTGCGGCGAGAGCGTGACCATCATCCCCGCTGCCGCTCTGGACGCCGACTGACATGATCCGACTGGAGGGGGTGACCCGGCGCTATCGCAGCGCGGCGGGCGAACGCACGGCGCTGGACGCCGTCGACCTGACCATCGGTCGCGGCGAGGTGTTCGGCGTGGTCGGGCGTTCCGGCGCCGGCAAGTCGACCCTGATCCGCGCCATCAACCGGCTGGAGACGCCCGACGCGGGGCGCATCTTCGTCGACGATCAGGAAATCACGGCGCTGAAGCCCGCCGAGCTGCGCGCCGCGCGGCGTCGGATCGGCATGATCTTCCAGCATTTCAACCTGCTGAACGCCAAGACCATCGAGGACAACGTCGCCTTTCCCCTTCGGCTGGAGGGGCGGCCTGAGGCCGAGGTGAAGGCGCGCACGGCGCAGTTGCTGGCCCAGCTGGGTCTGGCGGAACACGCGAGGAAGCATCCAGCCCAGCTGTCAGGCGGGCAGAAGCAGCGCGTCGGCATCGCCCGCGCCCTGGCCTGCGGCCCTAGCGTCCTCTTGTGCGACGAAGCGACCAGCGCTCTGGACCCGGAAACGACCGAGGACATTCTGACCCTGCTGGACGGGCTGAACCGCGACCTAGGCCTGACCATCGTCCTGATCACCCACCAGATGGAGGTGGTGCGCCGCGTCTGCGACCGGGTGGCGGTGCTGAAGGACGGCCGGATCGTGGAGCAGGGGGCCACCGCCGACGTCTTCCTGCACCCGCAGCATCCTGTGACCCGCGCCATGTTGGCCGAGGGCGAGGAGGGGTTCGACGCCTCGGTCGTGCCCGCCGGTGCGCGGATGGCCAAGCTGACCTTCCGCGGCGGCTCGACCTATGGGCCCGAACTGAGCCGCGTCGCGCGTTCCGTCGGCGTGGACTATTCCATCCTGTCGGGCCGAATCAGCCGCATCCGGGGCGAGCCTTATGGCCAACTGGTCGTGGCCTTCATCGGCGGCGACGCCGAGGCAGCTGTGGCGCAATTGACCGCGCGCGGCGTGACGGTAGAGGCGGCCTGATGTTCGACAACGTTGATTGGGCCGAGATCGGCCGCGCCACCGTGGACACCCTGTTGATGCTGGGCGGGTCGCTGGTGCTGACGGTCATTCTGGGCGTGCCGCTGGGCGTGCTGCTCTATCTGTCGGGCAAGGGGCGGCTGGCGGCCAATCCGGTGCTGAACGCCGTGCTGTCGCTGATCGTCAACGTCCTGCGCTCGGTGCCCTTCATCATCCTGCTGATCGTCATGCTGCCGGTGACGGTGCTGCTGGTCGGCACTTCGCTGGGGGTGGCGGGGGCCATTCCGCCGCTGGTCGTGGGCGCTGCGCCCTTCTATGCGCGTCTGGTCGAGACGGCCCTGCGCGAAGTGGACAAGGGCGTGGTCGAGGCGACCCAGGCCATGGGCGGCTCGACCTTCCAGATCGTGACGCGGGCCCTGTTGCCCGAGGCCATGCCGGGCATCATCGCCGGGGCCACGGTCACGGCCATCGCCCTGGTCAGCTATACCGCCATGGCGGGCGTGGTCGGGGCGGGCGGTCTGGGCGACCTGGCCGTGCGCTTCGGCTATCAGCGCTTCCAGACCGACGTCATGGTGGTGACCGTAGTTCTGCTGCTGATCCTTGTACAAATTCTGCAGATGATCGGCGACCGTCTGGTCGCTAAGGTCTCGCACCGCTGATTTCCTGAGAGCCCGCCCCATGATCCGCCGTTCGCTGCTGCTGTCCGCCGTCGCCGTCCTGACGCTCGCCGCCTGCGGCCAGGGCGCGGACAAGAAGGCGGGCGCCGAGGGCGCGCCGCTGCTGGTCGGCGCCACGGCCGTTCCGCACGCTGAAATCCTGGAGGTGGTGAAGCCGATCCTGGCCGCCGAGGGGGTACCGATCGAGATCAAGGTCTTTAACGACTACGTTCAGCCGAACGTGCAACTGTCTGAAAAACGGCTGGATGTGAACTATTTCCAGACCAAGCCCTATCTTGACGAGTTCAACATCGCGCGCGGCGCTGATCTGGTCACCGTGGTCGGCGTCCACGTCGAGCCCTTGGGCATCTATTCCAAGAAGCACACGACGCTAGCGGCGATCCCTAACGGGGCGCAGGTGGTGCTGCCGAACGATGCGTCCAACACCGGGCGATCGCTGCTGCTGCTGCAGGGCGCGGGCCTGATCACCCTGCGCGATCCGACCAACCCGTTGCAGACGGTGCGTGACATCGCGACCAATCCCAAGGGGCTGAAGTTCCAGGAAGTAGAGGCCGCCACCATTCCGCGCATCCTGCCTCAGGTCGATGCGGCGGTGATCAACACCAACTATGCCCTCGACGCCGGGCTGAAGCCCAAGACCGACGCCCTGTCGCTGGAAGGCGCCGACAGCCCCTATGTCAACTATCTGGTGGCGCGTCCTGACAATCAGAACGACCCGCGCGTTCAGGCTCTGGCGACCGCTCTGCGCAGCCAGGCGGTCAAGGACTTCATCGCCAGGAAGTACGACGGCGCCGTGATCCCCGCCGCCTGATCCCTCAGGCCGGTTCGACCTCCACAGCCGTGCCGTAGGCCAGAACCTCGGTCACGCCGGGCATGATCTCGTTGGCGTCGTAGCGCATGGCCAGGATGGCGTTGGCGCCCATGTCGCGCGCATGGGCGACCAGTTCGTCATAGGCTTCCTGACGGGCGGCCTCGGCCAACTTCACATAGGCGCCGACGCGCCCGCCGATCATCGACTGCACCCCGCCGATGGCGTCGGAAACGACATTGCGCGAGCGCACGGTGACCCCGCGCACCATGCCCAGATGGCGCACGATGCGATGGCCGGGCAGGTCGTTGGTGGTGGCGACGAGCATGGTCGTGTCTCCGGTTCAGCGGCGGTCGAGAATGCGGAAGGTGAAGGCGTGGTCGTCCTTTTCGCCCGCCGGGTGAGGTTCCGACAGGGTCTCGACGAAAGCGGTCTCGTTGAAAGCCGGGAAGTGGGCGTCGCCCTCGGGCTCGGCCTCGACCTCGGTGATGTAGAGACGCTGGGCGCGCGGCAGGGTCATCTCGAACAGGGCCGTGCCGCCGATGACGCAGACCTCTTCCACGCCGTCCTCCTCAGCAGTTTCGCGGGCGATGGACAGGGCCTCGCTGAGGTTCGAGCAGACCAGCGCGCCTTTGGCCATGCCTTCGGATTCATAGGAGCCGTCCTTGGTCAGGACGATGTTCAGCCGGCCGGGCAGGGGCTTGAGCGGCAGGCTCTCCCAGGTCTTGCGGCCCATGATGCAGGGCTTGCCGACGGTCACGGCCTTGAAACGCTGCAGGTCCGAGCGCAGCCGCCACGGCAGGTCGCCGTCGCGTCCGATGACGCCGTTGCGGGCGCGGGCGACGACGAGGGCGATCTTGGGGCCGATTGGGGGAATGGACACAGGCGAACTCCGGCGGACGGGGGCGACGAAGCGCCGCCCCCTTGGCGCCGACTTAGGCCTCTGGCTCGAGCAGTTTCAAGCGGAAGAAGGCCGCGCCGATCACCGCGCCGATGGCGGGGGCGACAAAGAAGACCCAGACCTGGCTCAGGGCCTGGCCGCCGACCAGCAGGGCCGGGCCGAAACTGCGGGCCGGATTGACGGAGACGCCGGTCACCTGAATGCCGACGATGTGGATGACCGACAGGGTGATGCCGATGGCGACGCCGGCGAAGGCGCCGTGACCCTTGGCCCCCGTCACGCCCAGGATGGCGATAATGAAGATGGCGGTGGCCACGATCTCGAAGACCAGGGCCGCGTGCAGGCCGTACCCGCCCGGCGAGCCGGCGTCGAAGCCGTTCTGGCCCAGGCTGGCGAAGCCGGTCTTGGCGATCAGGCCGAGGATGGCCGCGCCGACGACGGCGCCGATGAACTGGGCGATCCAGTAGAGGATCATGTCCCTGGCGCTCATCCGACCGGCGACGAAGACGCCCAGGCTGACCGCCGGATTGACGTGGCAGCCCGACACCGGCCCGATGCCATAGGCCATGGCGATGATGGAAAAGCCAAAGGCCAGGGCGATGCCCAGCTGACCCACATGGTCGAACCCGCCCAGCACGGCGGCGCCGCACCCGAACAGCACCAGCACCATCGTCCCGACCAGTTCGGCCGCAAACTTCTTCAACATGACAACCCTCCCGTTTCATGCGCCCGCATCGACGCGGATCAGCGGAGGGTGCGCCGAGTCCTGCCGCGTCGCCATACAGCGATACGGGAGTTTACCATCAGGCGGCTTTTTCGCTTTCTTCGTCCAGTTGAGCCGCTTTTCGGGCAGCGCGCTGGGCTTTTTGCGCTGCCTTCTTAAGACGGTCCCGCGCTTCGTTGGCCTTGTCTCCGTCGACGAGTTCGCGCTTCACGACGTGCAGCCGGACCATTTCCTCTACGGCTTCGGGATCGATCTTGAGCTCGGGGAAAGCTCGGCGCAGTTCGCGGCGAATTGCCGTCACGACCGGCTCGGACATGGCGGCCTGGGCGACGGTGAAGGCGTTGAACAACTGCCCTTGCTGATGGAAAGCGCTGATGGCGTCGGCGGCCAAGCCCTCGCGCGCGAGGAGGAACAGCTTCTGCAGATCGTCCTCCGAGCGGGTGGTGATCTCAGGCAGGTTGATGCTGACGACCTCATTCCAGCCGATCGGCTGGGCGAACCGCACACGATAGAAACGCCATTCGACGGCATTGGTCAGGACGATCCATTCGATCCCCTTGTGTGCGCCGTAGTTTACGGCCTGTCGAAGGTGCGCCTCGCTGAGGGTGGAGCCGGCGGATTTGACCTCGATCAGGAACCGTACCACGCCATCTGTCTGAACCGCGAGATCGCAGAAGGTCCCCCGAATCTGATGCTCGCTGG
>DAIOID010000107.1:0-10997 GCA_036744355.1 Brevundimonas sp. | reverse complement strand
TGAGGCGTGCGCACGGCGGCTATGTTGAGGTCCAGCTTGTGATCGCCAAGTTGGATCAAGGCGCGGTGCGGCAGACGGCTGTGATCGGCCAGCATCCGGCGCTGATGCTCCGGGTGCTTGTGGAAGATGTCGATGGACTGGCCCAGCATCTTGTCGACCGGGACGGCCAGCAGGTGCTGCAGCGGGCGCAGGGTCTCGATGGAGCGGCGGTTCACATAGGTCAGGCGCAGCTCTTCCGGCTCGCACATCATGACGTTCAGCGGCATGTCGTCCAGCATCTGCAGCAGGCGCTGGTTGTCGCGCTCGGCCCTGACCTTCTCGGTCTGCAGCGACCAGGTCGTCATGGCGGCGACATAGCGGCCCTGATCGTCCAGCACGGCGCTGACCAGCAGGTCCAGATGCTCGCCGCCGATCTCGATGCTGGCGCGATGCGGCAGGTTGCGCGGATCGGCCAGCATCCGGCGTTGGTGGGCCGGGGCCTTGTGGAAGACGTCGATCGAGGCGCCGACCAGATCGTCCGCCCGGATCGGCAGGACGTGTTCGATCGACCGCAGCGTCGTCAGCGTGGCCTTGTTGGCGTAGGTGATCTGGAAGTCGATCAGGTCGCAGATCATGATGTTGACCGGGGCGTCGTCCAGCAGTTGCTGGAAGTCGGGCGTCCATTCGACCGGCTGAACGCTCTGGTCGAGGGCGCGGGCGCTGCGCGCCGTGGCTGCGCTGGTCATGATCGATCTCCGTGAAGGGGGTCCGCCGTGCGGCGGGTTGAATCGGGGGTGTCGCCGGCGGGCGGCGTCAGGGTGAGGACCGCCTCGGTTCCCAGCACCAGCATCAGACTGTTTTCCAGCCGGTAGAGGCCGTCGCACAGGTCGCGCCACGCGGGCGACAGGGTCGGCGGGGGCGGCTCGAACGCCGAAGGCGGGAGCCACAGCACGTCGCCCACGTCGTCCACCATCAGGGCGTAGAGCTCGCCCGAGGCCTGTTCGACGATGACGGACACGCCGTCGCCCTGACCCTCAGCCTGGGGCGGCAGGCCCAGCCGGCGGCGCATGTCGATGGCGGTGACGATGCGGCCTCGCAGGTTCAGCGAACCGGCGATCTCGGGCGGGGCCAGGGGCACGCGGTTGATCGCCGTCCGGGTGATGACGTCCTGCACCTCCAGCACCGGCACGCCGAAGGTTTGACCGCCGATCTGAATGGAGACGAGGCCGGCGTCCGTCGTTGGATTCAGCGCGTTCATGCCGCCGTGCTTTCGGGCGTCAGGGCGTTGGACACCGCGTCCAGCAGCAGCCCGGCGTCCAGGGCCGGGCCGCCGCCGTTCAGCAGGCTGAGGCTCAGCAGCGGAGTGGCGTGCCACTGATCGGCGCGGGCCAGGATGCGGGCGAACTCGCGCGCCCGGCTGGGCTGCAGGTCGGCCAGGATCAAGTCGTAGGCCTCGTCGGCGTCGTGCCGGGCCAGCGCCCCCTCGGCGTCGGGCGTGACGGTCACGTCATAGCCGGCCTGCGCCAGCAGGGGGCGCAGCAGCAACTGGGAGAAGGCGCTGGGGTCGATCACCAGCAGGCGCTTCAGGCCGGCGGGCAGGTCGAGACCGGGGGCGGGGTCAGGCCCGGGGGCGGCGGGCTTGGCCGCAAAGGCCCGTCGCCAGTAGGCGTCGACGTCGATCAGGTCCGCGGCCTGGTCCACGACGATCAGGCCGCCCAGCGTCAGCCCGCCCGCGCCGCTGATGTCGGGGCGTGCGGCGGTTTCGACGATGTCGACGATCTCCTCGATCAGCAGGCCCACGGCCTGTTCCTCGCGCGCCAGCACCAGCAGGGGGCGACGGCCCGGCCCGGACCAGTCGGGCGATCCGCCGTCGGCGCCCAGGACCGGCATCAGGCGTCCCCGATACTGCATGACCGCGCGGCCCTCGACGCGTTCGATCTGGCGCGCCTCGATCTCCTCGATGCGGGAGACGGCGGCCAGAGGGGCGGCGCGCAGGGTCGTATCGCTGGCGCGGAACAGCAGCAGGGCTTCTTCCTCGGGCGCGGCGGCGGTCTCGTTCCGGGCGGCGTGGCTGCTGGGAGCGGATAGCTGTCCGGCCAACTGGTCGACCCCGGCGGTGCGCGCGGCGCCCTTGGGGTCCAGGATCATGATGACGGCCCCGTCGCCCAGAATGGTCGCCCCGGAATAGAGGTTGAGGTGGCGGAGCACCCCGGCGGTCGGCTTGACCACGATCTCCTCGATGTCGAACACCCGATCGACGATGACGCCGAAGGTGCTGGCCCCGAAGTGGGTGACGATGATGCAGGTCTCGTTCGCCGCCTTGCCCTGGGCTTGAGGTGGGGCTTCATCGTCCAGCTTCAGCAGGCGTTGCAGCGACACCAGCGGCAGCAGCCGCTCGCGCAGACGCAACACGGGCGCGTTCTCGATCGTCTCGATGTTGCGGCCCGAGGCGCCGCTGGCGCTGACCAGTTCGATGACCGACGACTGGGGCAGGGCGAACCGCTCGCCGCCCGCCTCGACGATCAGGGCCGAAACGATGGCCAGGGTCAGCGGGATGCGCACGGTGAAGCAGGCACCGCGCCCCTCGACGGAGTTCAGCTCGATCGTGCCGCCGATCTGTTCGATGTTGGCGCGCACCACGTCCATGCCGACGCCCCGGCCCGAGACGCTGGTGACCTGCGACGCCGTCGAGAAACCGGCGCGGAAGATCAGTTGCATCGCCTCGGCGTCGCTCATCTGCTCGGCTTCGGCGGGCGACATCAGGTCCAGGGCGATCGCCTTGGCCCGCAGGCGCGACACCGCCAGCCCGCGCCCGTTGTCGGCCACCTCGATGACGAGGGCCCCGCCCTCGTGACGCGCCGACAGGGTGATGCGCCCGGCCTCGGCCTTGCCTGCGGCGCGGCGCTGGTCCGGCGTCTCCAGTCCGTGATCAGCGGCGTTGCGGATCATGTGGGTCAGCGGATCGCGGATCAGCTCCATGACCTGCCGGTCCAGCTCGGTCTCCTGACCGGACATGTGCAGTTCGATGCGCTTGCCCAGTTCGTTCTCGAGGTCGCGCACCAGACGCGGCAGCTTGGCCCAGGCGCCGCCGATCGGCTGCATCCGGGCGACCATGACCTTTTCCTGGATCTCGCTGGTCACCTGATTGAGCCGATGCAGCGGGGCCTTTAAGGGGCTTTCCGGCTCCAGCCCCAGGGTCTGGATCATCTGGTTGCGGATCAGCACCAGCTCGCTGACCGAACGCATCAGCTGTTCCAGCACCTCGACATTGATGCGGATGGTGGCGGCGGACTTGCCGGCGCCAGCGGGTTGCTGGGGTTCATCTTGCACGGGCTGGGGCGCGGCTGCGGGCGCGGGAGCGGCGTCCGCATCGGTCAGGGCGCGGGCGCCCAGCTCCGCCACTTCCTCGGGCGGGGCGCCCAGGGCTTCCAGGGCGACGGCGACCAGGTTGAACAGAGCGTGCGGCATGCCGTCGTCCAGACGGACGTCGGCGATCTCATGCAGGGCCCGGGCCAGGGCGCCGGCGTCGCCTTGGCGCGCGGCGCCCAGCAGGCCCTGCAGCAGGGCGGCCTGCAACAGGACGGGATCGGCGTCGCCGAGGCAGGGCGCGAGCGCGGCCAGCTGCATCAGGGCCGGCGTGGCGGCCTCGGCGGCGGCGTCCAGCGCGGCGTCGCCGCCGAGGCGCTCGATCAGGGGAAGGGATGCGGCCTCCTGTGCGGGTGCGCTGGCGGGGCCGGTCGGCGCGCAGACGGCTTCCAGTCGCGCGATCAGGGCGGAGTCCTCACCCGCCGGCTCTTCGCCGGTGGCGTCCAGGGCGTCGATCAGGCCCCGGATCACGTCCACGGCCTCCAGGATGGTGGTCACGGCGGCGGCGCTGACCGTCAGGGAGCCGTCGGGGAACCCGCCCAGCACCTCCTCAGCCGCATGGGCCACGCGTTGCAGACGTATCAGTCCGATGAAGCCGCACGCGCCCTTGATGGTGTGCATCAGGCGAAAGACGCTGGCCAGGGGCTCAGGGTCGCGCGGATTGCGCTCGAAGCGCACCAGTTTGCTGTCCAGCGCTTCGAGGCCCTCGCGCGTTTCCGCGATGAAGTCGCCCAGAACCTCGTCCACAGCACCCTCCCTGACAGTCTGCGGCGGCCGTTCCCACGGGGCTGGCGCCAAACGCATGAATGCGTGGAATGGCGTTGTTATCTATAGATTCGATCCCTCGGCTATAAATAAACGGATTATGAAACATAATAATTTTGCAAAAATTGCAGCTCTATTCGTCCGCAAGATTGTCTAATGGATCAAACTGTTATAAATTGAGGGGATATATTTACACCTATGGTGTATTTATGTGCTCTTGCATTGTTCAATTTCAGAAAATTGATATGCATCAATGTCCAGACTTTATTGACGATATGGGCGTTCATCTTGCTGCGATCACGGAGGGTGATGGAGGGCGAGAATGGCTGTCGATAAATCAATGAAGATCCTGGTCGTCGACGACTACAAGACGATGGTGCGGATCGTGCGCGGGCTTTTGAACCAGCTCGGCTTCATGAATGTGGACGAGGCGACGGATGGCCCGACGGCCTTGTCGATGATCGGCGCCAACGGCTACGGCCTGGTCCTGTCGGACTGGAACATGGCGCCGATGACGGGCTTCGAACTGTTGAAGCTGGTGCGCGCCGATCCCAAGACCAAGTCGCTGCCTTTCGTTCTGGTCACGGCCGAGGCCAAGGTCGAGAACGTCATCGCCGCGCGTCAGGCGGGGGTGAACAGCTACATCATCAAGCCCTTCAACCACGCGGTATTGAAGCAGAAGCTGACGGCTGTGCTGGGCGAGTTCTGATGATGGCCGGGACGCAGGCGTTCGAGGCCGTGGTCGTCGCCATCCGACAAGATCTTGCGACGGCGACCGAGGCGCTGATGTCGGCGTCGGAAGCCGGGTTGTACGACGTCGAGCGGGCTCGGGCAGGCGACGGCGAGGCCTTGGCGCGTCTGGAGGACGCGTTCGTGAAGGTGCTGCAGGCCTGCGCCGTGGAGGACATGGTGGGACAGAGGCTGACGCAGCTGGACGCGCTGTGGATCGGGCATTTGCCGACCGGCGAGGGTCTGGAGAACGGACCCGCCCAGCCGGGGCGGGGGCTGGATCAGGCCGAGATCGACGCCTGGCTGGATGGGAGCGGCTGAGGCGGCAGCGCACGGTTGCCCCCGCGCCGGATTTTTGATCATGGTCCCGCGTCGGACGAAGCGCCGTCTCCCCGGGAGACGGTCCGTTGGGTCAGGGAGAGCCGAGCCTATGGCGGCGTTGATGATACAGGGCTGCGGCTCGGACGTAGGCAAGTCGGTGCTGGTGGCTGGGCTGTGTCGGGTCTTCGCCAATCGCGGGCTGACGGTGCGGCCGTTCAAGCCGCAGAACATGTCCAACAACGCCGCGGTCACCGCGCCCGACGCCGAAGGGCGGGCGGGCGAGATCGGGCGCGCCCAGGCGCTGCAGGCCGTCGCCTGCCGCACGTCGCCGACCGTGGACATGAACCCGGTCCTGCTGAAGCCGCAGAGCGATACGGGCGCCCAGCTGGTCGTGCGCGGCCGGGTCGAAGGGGTCTGGCAGGCGGCGGGCTATCAGGAGCGCAAGGCGGCCTTGCTCGACACCGCGCTGGACAGCTTCCGTCGCCTCCGGGCCGAGGCCGATCTGGTGATCGTCGAGGGGGCGGGCAGTCCGGCCGAGACCAATCTGCGCGCCGGCGACATCGCCAACATGGGCTTCGCCCGCGCCGCTGACGTGCCTGTGGCTCTGGTCGGGGACATCGATCGGGGCCACGTCATAGCCGCCCTGGTCGGCGCCCACGCTGTTCTGGATCCGGCGGATCGGGCCATGATCAAAGGCTTTCTCATCAACAAATTCCGCGGTGATCCGGCCCTGTTCGATGAAGGTCGCGCCGAGATCGCGCGGCGCACCGGCTGGGCCGACCTGGGCATGGCGCCCTGGCTGGTTGATGCGCGCAGTCTCCCGGCCGAGGACGCCGTGGTGCTGGACCGGGCCTCACGGGGCGGGGCCGGGCGGCGGGTTCGCATCGCCGTACCCATGGTGTCGCGCATCGCCAATTTCGACGATTTCGATCCCTTGCGACACGAGCCGGGCGTGGACTTCAGCTTCGTCCCGCCGGGGACGGCCCTGCCCGGCGACGCCGACCTGATCATCCTGCCGGGGACCAAGGCGACGCTGGCTGACCTGGCCTTCCTGCGGGCCGAGGGCTGGGATGTGGATATCAAGGCTCACGTCCGGCGCGGCGGGCGGGTGCTGGGGATCTGCGGCGGCTATCAGATGTTGGGGGCGCGTGTCAGCGACCCCGACGGCGCCGAGGGCGAGCCTGGATCGGCCCTGGGCCTGGGGCTGCTGGACGTAGAAACCGTCTTGGCGGGCGACAAGGTGCTGCGGCGCTTCGAAGGAGAGCTGACGTCGTCGGGGGCCATGGTCGAAGGCTATGAGATCCACATCGGCGTGAGCGACGGGCCGGATACGGCGCGACCGTTCGCCCGGATCGACGGGCGGCCTCATGGCGCGGTGTCGGCCGACGGACGCATCAGCGGTGCCTATATCCACGGTCTGTTCGACCGGGCCGAGGCGCGCACAGCCCTGCTGGCGGAGCTGGGCGCGGTCAGCGACGGCGTCGATCAGGCGGCGCGCGTCGATGAAGCGCTTGACCGCATCGCGGCCGTTCTTGAATCCCACTTCGACATTGCGACGCTGGAGGCCATCGCGGGGTTGCCCTGAGGTCCGGCGGTTTCACCGGGCGCGACGGGGCAGGGGCTGGAAACGCTCCGGCGGGCATTGCGGCGGCGGCTCTGCTGCGAGCCGCCGCCCGTAGATCAGCTCAGGACGACGATCGCGACGCGACGGTTTTGCGCGCGGCCTTCGCGAGTGTTGTTCGGCGCCACCGGCTTGGTCTCGCCATAGGAGATGGTCGCCATGCGGTTCAGGGCGATGCCCTGGTCGCTGAGGAAGCGACGGACCGCCTCGGCGCGGGCCTGGCCGAGTTGCTCGTTGACGCGAGTGTCGCCCGACGAGTCCGTATGACCCTGGATTTCCAGGTAGACGTTGCGGTTCTCGGCCTTCAGGCGCTGGACCAGTTCGGTCAGACGCTGTTCAGCTTCGGGTGACAGGGCGTCGCGGTTGACCGGGAACTTCACCGAGTCATCCGACAGCACGACCTCGTACAGGAACTTGCCTTCGGCCAGCTTGTGGGCGGCGTTGGCGCGGGCCAGAGCCTCGCCGGCGGTGCCTTCGACCTGGGTCAGGTGATTGTCGACCTGGGTGACGCGTTCGTCGACCACGGCCACGTTGTCGCGCACGAAGCGATGGCTGGCGCACCCGCTGGCGGCCAAGCCGCCGATCAGCAGAACGCTGGTCACGGCCACCGCTCGAGATGTCAATTTGATCAAGGTAAGTCTCCTTCGTGCCGGGGCGCTAATCCCGGATGTGCGCACGCGGAACCTGCCGGAACAGGAACGGCGCGGAAGAGACGCGCAGCGAAAGAAAAGGTGCCAGCTTAACCATAGAAAAAGTTTAAATATCTGCGTTTTTCGCTGTCCTCGTGCGTTGTATCCCGAGCGCCATGATCCTGACGCGAGTAGCTGATCCTTTGAAATGCTGGTCTCGGGCGACGAGATCGACTGCGGAATACATATGGCGATGCGATCTCCGGGTGAGAGTCTGAAGCGGCGGGTCGGTTCTGGATGACGCGGCCGGATGCAGCCGCCCGCGCGCGCAGGCGTCGCGGCACGCGCGCGATGACGATCATGATCAGCGTCGCCGCCCACTTTCTGGTTCTGGCCGTCATTTTGCTAGCGCCGGTCAAGACACCGGTCTTTCCGCCCGAATGGAAGACGGTCGAGGTGGAACTGGTCGAGCCCCTGCCGCCGCCGCCCGCGCCGGAACCGGCAGAGCGAGAGGCCGGAGGCGGCAAGCCCGCCGCGGCCCCGACGCCCGAGCCCAAGCCGTCGCCCGCGCCCTCGCCGGTGAAGAGGCCGGCCAAGGCCGCGCCCGCGCCGGTCGCCCGCCCGACGCCGCGTCCCAGCCGCCCCGCGCCGCGCTCGCCGACGGTGGAGCCAGTGCCCATCTCGGCGCCGACCCCTAGCGTCTCCTATGTCTTTCTGGGCGACAGCGCCCTGGCCGGGGCCATGACGGCGGGCGGCGGCTCGGGCGTCGGCAGCGGCGCGGGGACCGGCTCGGGCACAGGGTCCGGCAGCGGGTCCGGCTCAGGCTCGGGTTCGGGATCAGGCGGGGTCTGCAACATGGTCGAGCGCCTGCAGAACGCCCTGCGCGACGACCCGCGCATCCGGGCGCGCCTGACCGAGGCCTATCAGTCGTCCGGCGCGCGTGGTCGGGCCATCGTCATCTGGGACGGCGACTGGGTGCTGAGCCCCGGTCAGGACGGCAAGGGGCTGGCGGGCGTGCGTCAGGCCGTGGCTGTGGTGGTCGGCTTCTCGCCGCGCGAGTGCAAGTCGCAGACGGTGCGCGGCTATGTGGTCGTGACCCTGAGCGACGATCCCGGCGCGCCCAAGCTGGCGCTGGGGACCGGCCAGTGGCGCTGGTCGGACCTGCTGGGGCTCTAGTAGGGCGACAGGCGTTCGGCGGAGTCACGGCACAGGGTCTTGATCCAGCGCCGCGACGCCTTCAGCCGCGCCGTGCCGTGGACCTCGCGGTGGGTGCTGAGCCAGAAGCGGCGCTCGATCAGCACGGCGTCGGGCAGAACCCGCGTCAGCCCCTCGGCCAGGAAGCAGGGCAGGACCCCGATCCCGCCGCCCGCCGCTATCATGTCCCGCTGGGCCCGGATCGACGACGAGGCCAGGCGCGGCCTCAGGTTCGGGCGGATCTCATCCAGATAATGCAGCTCCGGCGCATAGATCAGGTCGTCGACATAGCCGACGATGTCGAAGCGCGGCAGGTCGTCCACCGTCTCGGGCGCGCCATGTCGGTCCAGATGCTTGGGCGCGGCATAGAGGGCCAGTTGATAGGGCGTCAGGGGCTCGACGATCAGGCGGGGGCTGGCGGCGGGGCTGAGGGTGATGGCCATGTCCACCTCGCGGCGGCTGGGCGACAGGAAGCCGGAACTGGCGGCCAGTTCGATGTTCAGTCCGGGATGCGCCGCCAGAAGGTCGGGCAGGGCGGGGGCCAGGACGGCGCCGCCGAAGCCTTCGGAGGCGCTGATGCGCACCGTGCCGGCGATCAGGTCGGGCCGCGTCACCCGCTCGGCGGCCTCCATGGCGCTTTCGGCGTCCAGCGCCGTCTCCAGCAGTTGCGCCCCCGCCGCCGTCAGCAGCAGGCCCGACGCCGAGCGCACCACCAGGGTCGACTTCAGCGCCGTCTCCAGCCGCGCCACCCGCCGCCCGACCGTGGCCGCGTCTATGCCCAGCCGCTGTGCTGCGGTCGCCAGAGAGCCGGCTCGCGCGGCGGCGATGAAGATGCGAACGTCGTCCCAGTCGAACATTGCAGGAATGCACAGCATAGGATGCAAGATTGCAATGGGTGGTTCGGCGTCGGTCTGCTAGGCCATGATGAAACGAACAACGACATCACAGGGAAACGCCTTCATGCGCGACATTCGCCACTTCATCGACGGTGCGGCCTTCGACGGCGTATCGAGCCGTTTCGGCGACGTGTTCAATCCCAACACCGGCGAGGTTCAGGCCCGCGTCCAGCTGGCGACCGTCAGCGAGATGGACCGTGCGGTCCAGTCGGCCCAGGCCGCCTTCGAGGGCTGGTCCAGCACCAACCCGCAGCGCCGCGCCCGCGTCATGTTCGAGTTCAAGCGCCTGGTCGAGGCCAATATGAACGAACTGGCCGAGCTGCTGTCCTCGGAACACGGCAAGGTCATCGCCGACTCCAAGGGCGATATCCAGCGCGGCCTTGAAGTCATCGAATTCGCCTGCGGCATCCCCCACGCGCTGAAGGGCGAATACACGCAAGGCGCGGGCCCCGGCATCGACGTCTATTCCATGCGTCAGCCGCTGGGCGTGGTGGCGGGCATCACCCCGTTCAACTTCCCCGGCATGATCCCGATGTGGATGTTCGGCATGGCGATCGCCGCCGGCAACACCTTCATCCTGAAGCCGTCGGAGCGCGATCCGTCCCTTCCGGTGCGTCTGGGCGAACTGATGATGGAAGCCGGCGCGCCCAAGGGCGTGCTGAACGTCGTCCACGGCGACAAGGTGGCGGTCGACGCCATCCTGACCCACCCCGACATCCACGCCGTCAGCTTCGTCGGCTCGTCGGACATCGCCCACTACGTCTATCAGATGGGTGCCCAGCACGGGAAACGCGTCCAGGCCATGGGCGGCGCCAAGAACCACGGCATCGTCCTGCCCGACGCCGACATGGATCAGGTGATCAAGGACCTGACGGGCGCGGCCTACGGCTCGGCCGGCGAGCGCTGCATGGCCCTGCCGGTGGTGGTGCCGGTCGGCCAGCGCACCGCGGACGAGCTGCGCGAGCGTCTGGTCTCGGAAATCCCCAACCTGCGCGTCGGCGTCTCGACCGACGCCGAGGCCCACTATGGCCCGGTCGTCACCCAGACCCACAAGGACAAGGTCGTGGGCTGGATCAACAAGGGCGTAGAGGAAGGCGCCGAACTGGTCGTCGACGGCCGCGAGTTCAGCCTGCAGGGCCACGAGAAGGGCTTCTTCATCGGCCCGTCGCTGTTCGACCACGTCAAGCCCGAGATGGAATCCTACAAGGAAGAGATCTTCGGCCCTGTGCTGCAGATCATGCGCGCCGCCAGCTTCGAGGAGGCGCTGAGCCTGCCCAGCAAGCACCAGTACGGCAACGGCGTCGCCATCTTCACCCAGAACGGCCGCGCGGCCCGCGACTTCGCCGCCCGCGTCAACGTCGGCATGGTCGGCATCAATGTGCCGATCCCGGTGCCGGTGGCCTATCACTCGTTCGGCGGCTGGAAGCGTTCGGCCTTCGGCGACATCAACCAGCACGGCATGGAAGGTCTGCGTTTCTGGACCAAGACCAAGACCGT
>DAIOID010000106.1:1438-11002 GCA_036744355.1 Brevundimonas sp. | reverse complement strand
AGCGCCTTTTCCATGACCACGAACTCCAGCTCCCGCGTCTGCGGCAGGCCGAAGCGCTCGTCGTCCAGCGGGAAGGGCCGGGTCTCGCCGGTCAGGCCGTAGCCGCGGCGTTCGTACCAGGCGATCAGTTCAGACCGCTGGCGGATGACGGTCATCTCCATGCGGGTCGCGCCGAAGCGGCTGCGGGCCTCGGCCTCGGCGGCCTCGATCAGCAGGCGGCCCAGACCGCCCGCCTGACGGGTCGGATCGACGGTCAGCAGGCCGAGATAGGCCAGGCCTTCGCCTTGGTCCGCCACCTGGACGCAGCCGGTCAGGGCCCCGTCGACCTCGGTCAGCAGGATGACCCGGCTGGCGTCGGCGAGGATGTCGAGCAGTTCGGCCTCGTCGGTGCGCTGACCGCCCAAAAGGTCGGCCTCGTGGGTCCAGCCGGCCCGGGCAGCGTCGCCGCGATAGGCGCTTTCAACCAAGCGGTGCAGCGCCGTAACATCGTCCGGCGCCGCTGGGCGGAAGGTCGGGGCGATCAACGGCGCGCCCGGCGAGCAGGGGCCTTGGGTGCCGCCACACCGAGTTCTGTGATCAGGTGATCCATGCCGTAGACGTCGCGCAGGGCCGTGGTCACGGCCTGGGTGGTGACGATGACGCTGCGGTTGACGTTGCGGTCATAGCCATAGGCGTTGCGCTGGGTCAGGACGGTGGAGTCGAAGTTGGCGCCGATGATCTCGCCCCTGGCGTTGACGGCGGGCGAGCCGGACGAGCCGCCGATGGTGTCGGACGAGACAGCCATGTTCATCACCGCGTTGGGGTCGATGCGGTCCTTGGCGGCCAAGAGTTTGGGCGCGACGTTGAAGGGCTCGGCCCCCGTCGCACGGTCCCACAGGCCGGCGAAGGTGGTGAAGGCGCCGATGCGCTGGCCCGGAACGTCGGTGCCCTCGACCCGGCCATAAGTCAGGCGCAGGGTGCCGGTGGCGTCGGGATAGACGGCGTCGCCATAGGCGGCGAAGCGGGCGGCGGCCAGCTGTTCCGAGGCGCGGTCGGTCGGGGCCTTGACCTTGTCATCCCATTCCTTGCGCACGGCGCGGGCGTCGGCGTCGATGGCCAGGACATACTGGATCAGCGGATCGGTCGAGGCCTGGACGGCGGGCAGACCGCCTTCCCACAGGGCGCGGCGCACGGCCGGATCAGCCAGCTTCGTGCCTTCGACCAGGCGGGCCGACAGGGCCTCGGGGCTTTCCTTGCCCAGCAGGGTGCGGACATAGGGGCTGTCGACGGTCAGCCATTCGCGGGTCTTGGACAGCCACCATTCCAGACGGATCTGCTCCAGCGCCGGATAGGTCGGGCGCTCGGCGAACAGGGCCGACTGGACGCCCGGCAGGCGGCTGTCGGCGAACTCGCCCAGACGCTGATCGGACGGCTTGGCGCGCTCCTGGGCGCCGCGCACGATGGCTCGCGCCCAGCTGAACAGGGGCGAGCCGCCCGCAACCGAGGTGGTGCCCATGCCGGTGCCGCCTTCCAGCAAGGCCATGGGGGCGTAGAGCTCGCGGGCCAAGGGCTGAACTGCGTCCAGCGTCGCCCACGGATCGGCAGCGCCGCCGGCGGCGCGAGCGCGGAAGTCAGCCTCGGCCTCGGCCTTGGCGGCCATGAAGGCCGGGTCGATCAGGGCGGCCATGCGGCCGCGACCGCGCTTGTAGGTGTTCTCGACGCCGACGATGGGATCCATGGCGATGAAGGCCTGTTCCTCGCCTTCCTCGGAATAGCGGATCAGACGGCCGCGCAACTCGGAGGCGATCAGCTGGTCCATCGGCAGGACCACGTCGCGGATGGTCATCAGCTGGGCCTGGGTCAGCAGGCGCTGGGTCGAGCCGGGGTTGCCGGTGACGAAGACCGGCTCGCCCTCGGTCGGCCGGTTCGGGTTCCAGGTGAAGTGGGTCGGCGTCAGAGCGGGCTTGCCGTCCTCATAGAGGCGGATGAAGGCCGCATCGATGGCGAAGCGCGGGAAGGAGAAGTTGTCGAGGTCGCCGCCGAAGGTCGCGGCGCGGTCTTCCGGGGCCCAGGCCAGACGCACGTCGGAGTATTTGCGGAACTTGTAGAGCTTGAACTGACCACCGCGATACAGGCTGACGACCTGGCAGCGGATCTTGGGATCATTGCCGCAGGCCTCGGTCTCGATGCGGCCGGCCTCGGCCTCGCGGGCCTGGGTGAAGGCCTGGCCGTCCAGACCCTCGCCCGCCTTCTGGACGCGTTCGGTGACGTCGGTGATGTCGGTCAGGATCTCAGCCGAACCGCCGGGGCATTTCAGCTCCTCCTCGCGGCTCTTGGGCGTGAAGCCGGTCTCGGCGTATTGCAGCTGGGGCGTGGACAGGTTGGCGACGCAGGTGGCGACGCAGTGATTGTTGGTCATCACCAGGCCCTCGCCGGAGATGACGCCCGCCGAGCAGCCGCCGAACTTGACCGACGACAGGCGGACGCGGTCCAGCCAGTTCTGGTCAATCGAGGTGCCCAGGGTCTGGTTGGCGCGCGCGATGGGGAAGTTGTCGTAGGTCCACATGCCTTCCTCTGCCTTGGCGGAGTTGGCGGCGACGAAGGCCAGGACGGCGGCCGAGGCGAAGAACATGTGACGCATGGAGAACTCCTGGTTCGGACCCCGGCGAGGAAAAACAGAGTCCAATTCGTCTGAATAGTCTGAAATCGGCGGCGCGGATCAAAAGAAGCTAGCAGGGCGCTGCGTCAGACGGGGGCGTAGTTCCTTCTCCCCTTGTGGGAGAAGGTGGGCGCCGGAGGCGCTCGGATGAGGGGTGTCAGCGCGAGATTATGACAAAGGGGGCCGGCAGCGAGCCTGAAATCTCAGACCGCGCCGCCGACACCCCTCATCCGTCATGCTGCGCATGACACCTTCTCCCACAAGAGGAGAAGGGTCTTGATGGGCTTAGCGACGCACGCCCAGTTCGCGCAGCAGGCGCGGCTGGTTGTAGACGGTGCGCAGGGCCTCGGTGACGGCGGCGGTCGAGACCGTCACCGTGCGGTTCAGTTCGCCGTCGTAGCCGAACGAGCCACCCAGCGAGTGGATGTTGCCGTCGAAGGCGGCGCCGATCACTTCACCCTTGGCGTTGATCACCGGCGAGCCGGAGTTGCCGCCGATGATGTCGTTGGTCGAGACGAAGTCATAGACGACGTTCTTGTTGATGCGGCTCTCGGCGTCGACGAAGCGGGCGGCTGCGTTGAAGGGCTCGGCGCCGGTGGCGCGCTCGTACAGGCCGCCCATGTAGGTGAAGGCCGGCACGCTCACGCCGCGATAGGTCCAGCCCTTCACCTGACCATAGGACAGACGCAGCGAGAAGGTCGCGTCGGGGTACAGGTTGTCGCCATAGACGGCGAAGCGGGCCTGGGCGACCTTTTCGGCGGCGCGGGCGGTCGGACCGTTGACGCCGGCGTCCCACTGGGTGCGGACGGCCTGGGCGGCGTCGTCATTGGCCAGGACGAAGGCGATCATCGGGTCGCCCGAGGCGGCCAGCTGTTCCGGCGTCATGGCCAGAGCCTGGGCGCGGAAGGCCGGGTCGATCAGCTTGGTCTCGACCAGGCTGGCGGCGATGCTCTCGGGGTTTTCGCGACCCAGCATCGCCTTCACATTGGCGTTGTCGACGGTCAGGTATTCGCGGGTCTTGGACAGCCAGAAGGACAGCTGGATTTCCTCGACGCCCTTGGCGATCGGGGCTTCCGAGGCCAGACGACGGCCGAGAGCCGCGATGTCGCTGTCGGCGTAGCCGGCGCGGCGTTCGGCGACCGGCTTGGCGCGTTCCTTGGAGGCGCGAACGATGGCGCGGGCGTAGGAATACAGCGTCGAACCGCCGCCGGCGTTACCTTCCAGCTGACGGTAAGGCAGGTAGAGGTCGCGGGCCGTCGACTGGACCTTTTCCAGATCCGCCCAGGGGTCGCCGATGCGTTCGGCCAGGGCCGGGTCGGCGGCGACGCGTTGACGCAGCTCCGCTTCTTCAGCGCGCTTCTTGCCCATGAAGGCCGGATCGGTCAGGGCGCCCTGCTGGCCGTAATAGACCTTGAAGCTGTTCTCGAGACCGAAGATCGGATCCAGCGCGACGCGCTTCTCCTCGTCGCCTTGCGTCGCATACTCGACCAGACGACCGCGCAGCTCCGAACCCTGGATCAGGGTGACCGGGATCTGCTGGTCGCGCAGACGCTCCAGCTGGCTGATGGTCAGCAGGCGCTGGGTGGTGCCGGGGTTGCCGGCGACGAAGGTCACCTCACCCTCGGCCGGAGCCTCGGGGTTCCACTTCAGATGGTTCGGGGTCGAGACCGGCTTGCCGTCCTCGTAGGCGCGCAGGAAGGCGGCATCCAAGGCGTAGCGCGGGAAGTTGAAATTGTCCGGGTCGCCGCCGAAGAAGGCCGCCTGGAACTCCGGCGCGAAGGCCAGACGCACGTCTTCGTACTTGCGGAACTTATACAGGGCGTACTTGCCGCCGCGGTAGAAGCTGATGACCTGGCAGGTCAGCTTGCGGTCGTCGCCGCAGGCTTCCTTCTGGATCTTGTCGATCTCGGCCGAGCGGGCGGCGACGAAGGCCGCGCCTTCCAGGCCCGAACCGGCGCCGAGCACGCGCTCGGTCACGTCGGTGATGTCGGTCAGGACCTCGGCGGTCTGGCCGGGGCACGTCTTCTCTTCTTCACGCGTGGCCGGCATCCAGCCGTTCTTGACGTAGTCGTTCTGGGCCGTGGACAGGTCCTGGACGCAGGAGATGACGCAGTGGTGGTTGGTCAGGATCAGGCCTTCGCCCGAGACGAAGGAGGCCGAGCAACCCTGCAGGCGCACGGCGGCGTTGCGCACGCGGTCCAGCCAAGACTGGTCGATGCGCGTGCCGTACTTGTCGTTCACCGTCTGGATCGGGAAGTTGTCGAAGGTCCACATGCCCTCGTCGGCGCGGGCCGGGGTGGCGGTCGCGCCGGTGACGGCGGCGGCTACGCCCAAGGCCGCCAGCGAGGCGGTGAAGGAAAAGGTGCGACGAAGCGACATTCAGGCTCTCCCGAGGCGCGGACCCGGCGTCCCGCCTTGTTCTTGCCCCGTCACTAGACCCGCAAGGGGAAGGGTCTCAACCCCTGTCTGCAGCGACCCGTCGCCGCCTTACCCCGATTTAACTTGGCCCCGGCCCCTCGCCCGGTCAGATAACGCTGCAAGTCAGGGATCAGAAACGTCTTATGTCGCTCGCGCTTTCCACGCTGCTCTTCGAGTGGCGACGTTATATGGCCGCCGTCATGGCGCTGGCCCTTTCGGGCCTGCTCGTGCTCGCCATGACCGGTGTCTTCATCGGCATTGGCAAGGGCTTCACCGCCCAGATCGAGCGCTCGAATGCGGACATCATGATCCTGCAGCCGGGCGCCAAGAGCCTGATCAACGGGCCGTCGGGCGTGCCGCGTCGCTTCATCCCGCTGGCCTACAACCACCCCGCCGTGATCGAGGTGCAGCCTCTGGACGGCGCCGGCGGCACCTTCCAGTCGGTCAAGGAGGTCGATCCGACCCGCAGTCAGGCCGATAACGCCAAGCAGGGCGCCCCGCGCCAGAAATTCGTCCAGTCCAGCATCATCGACACGACGCCGGGCTCGGTCACCATCCCCACCGACTATTCCCAGGAACTGGTCGACGCCCTCCGCCAGCCCTACACCGTCGCGGTCGACGAAACGGCGCTGAAGACCCTGGGCGTCAAGCTGGGCGACAAGGCCCTGTATAACGGCCAGACCGTCACCGTCGTCGGCGTGACGCGCGGCTATCCCAACATGATGCAGCCCGGCGTGGTCATGTCGCGCGACACCCTGCGCATGCTGGGTCAGGCCGACACCGGCCCGCGCGTCGGCCCGCTGATGATCAAGATCAAGGACCCCGCCCAGGCCCCGGCCGTCGTCGCCGAGCTGAACAAGATCGGCAACGGCCAGTGGAAGGCCTGGACGCGTCAGGAGCTGGCCGACGCCAACGCCGGCGCCATGTTCGAGGAAGGCATCCTGGTCATCATCATCGGCGGGTGCGTGGTGCTGGGCATCATCATCGGCGTGGCCATCACCTGGCAGACCCTGCGCGGCGCCATCATGGCCAACATCAAGGAATTCGCCTCGCTGCGCGCCCTGGGCGTCGGCATGGGATCCCTGCGCCGCATCGTCATGGAGCTGAGCTTCTGGGTCGGCGTGGTCGGCGTCGGCGCCGCCATCGGCCTGACCTGGCTTCTGTCGCTGTTCGCCATGTCCAAGGCGGTCATCATCGCCCTGCCCCTGCCGCTGCTGATCGTGGTGGGCGGCGGCCTGATCGCCATCTCCATGCTGTCGGGCTTCCTCTCGATGGGCATCCTGAAGAAGAGCCAACCTGCGGACCTGCTGCGATGAACATGCATACGAAAGTTCAAGGCCGCCATGGCGAGTTCGCCATCGAGGCCAAGGGTCTGGTCAAGCGCTTCAAGTCCGGCAAGAACTATGTCGAGGTGCTGAAGGGCGTGAATTTCGACGCCCGCCACGGCGACCTGACCATGGTCATGGGGCCGTCCGGCTCGGGCAAGTCGACCTTGATCGCCGCCCTGTCCGGCCTGTTGAAGCCCGAAGAAGGCCGGGTCGACGCCCTGGATGTCGATGACATGTGGAAGCTGTCGTCGGGCAAGATCGACAAGTTCCGCCTGGACCACTGCGGCTTCATCTTCCAGGGCTTCAACCTGTTCCCGTCGCTCAGCGCCCTGCAGCAGGTGACGACGGTGCTGAAGTTCCAGGGCCTGACCCCGGATCAGGCGAAAAAGCGCGCCACCCTCGCCCTTGAAGAGGTCGGTCTGGGCCATCGCCTGCACCAGCGCCCGGCGGCCCTGTCGGGCGGCGAGAAGCAGCGCGTCGCCATCGCCCGCGCCCTGGCCAAGGACCCCCAGATCCTGTTCGCCGACGAACCGACCTCGGCGCTCGACGGCGAGAACGGCCAGATCGTCATTAAACTTCTTCGCCGGGCCGCCACCGAGCATGGCGCGGCGGTCATCTGCGTGACCCACGACCCGCGCCTCGAGGCCTGGGCCGACCGGGTCATCCACATCGAAGACGGCGTGATCATCGACGATCAGCGCCGCATCCCCAATCCCGACGCCGTTCTGGCCTCGCACTGACACCGATCCTCAAGGACACCTCCATGCCCGCTTTTCTGAAAAACAAATGGCTCTGGATCGGCCTCGTGGTCCTGATCGTGGCCGTCGTCGGCTTCGGCATGTTCCAGAAGGCCCAGGCCGCCAAGAAGGCCGAAGCGGCCGCCGCCGCCGAGAAGAAGGTCGAGAGCCCCTATGCGGCCATCGCCAACGGCAAGGTCGACATCGAGGGCGGCATCATCCAGATCGCGGCCCGTCGCGGCGGCGTGGTGCGTGAAGTCCTGGTGCAGGAAGGCGACCGCGTCGTCGCCGGTCAGATCCTGGCCCGTCAGGAAGACGATGAGCCGCGCCTGGCCCTGCAGACCGCCGCCGCCAACCTGTCGGAAGCCGAAAGCCAGCTTCGTCTGATCAACGTCGACATCGCCACGGCCCAGCGCGAATACGACCGCCTGGCGCGGCTCAAGGACAGCAACTTCGTCGCCGCCCAGAAGCTGGATCAGGCCCGCGACGCCATCGCCCAGGCCCAGGCCCGTCTCGGCTCGGCCCAGTCGGCCGTCCAGACCGCCCGCGCCCGCCGCGACCAGGCCGCCTATGACGTCGAGCTGACTGTCATCCGCTCGCCCGCCGACGGCCGGATCGTGCGCCGCTACGCCAACCCCGGCGCGGGCGCCTCGACCCTGAACGTGTCCAACATGTTCGATCTGGAGCCCGACGCCCCGCGCATCGCCCGCGCCGAAATCGTCGAGGCCGACATCCCCAACGTCGCCGTGGATCAGGCCGTCGAGATCACCCCCGAAGGCGACCCCTCGAAGGTCTATGTCGGCAAGGTCCTGCGCCGCGCCGCCGTCTTCGGCGCCCGCAAGCTGGCCTCGGACGACCCCTCGCAACGCACCGACGAGCGCGTCGTCGAGGTGGTCGTGGCCGTCAACGACGCCCCGCTGCTGATCGGCCAGCGCGTCCTGGTCAAGTTCATGAAGCCGGGTCAGACGGCCGGCGCCAAACGCGACACCAGCGTCGCCGGCGTCCCCGCCAGCCGCTCGATGCAGACCCCGGCCCGCCGCTAAGGGTCAGAGACTGAAAATGGAAAAGGGGCCTCGCGAGGGGCCCCTTTTTTGTTGGCTGCAGACACCCCCCTCCCCCCTCGAGGGAGAGGGCTTTGCGGCTATGGGATCAGTCCCCCGTAAACGCCCCCGGCCGCTTCTCCAGCACGGCCGTCACGCCCTCGATGTGATCCTCGGTCAGGTGGGCCAGGGCCTGCATGGCGGCGGACAGCTCCAGCATCTGGTCGAAATTCATGTCGCGGCCCTGACGCAGGAGGCTCTTGGCCATGCGCAGGGCCTGGGGCGGCTGGGCGGCGATCTGGGCGGCGGTGCTCATGGCCTCGTCCATCAGGGTGTCGTGCGGAACCACGCGGTTGACCAGACCCCACTGGTCCGCCGTCTGGGCGTCGATGGAGCGGGCGGTGAACAGCATCTCGGCGGCGCGGACGTAGCCGACGTTGCGCGGCAGCAGCCAGGACCCGCCGTCGCCGGGAATGATGCCCAGCTTCATGAAGGGCACGCCGAAGCTGGCGCGGTCCGAGGCGATGCGGATGTCGCCGAGCCCGGCGATGTCGCACCCCAGGCCCATGGCCGGTCCATTGACGGCGGCGATCAGCGGAACCTCCAGCCCGTAGAGCGAGCGGACGATGCGATGGACCACGCGGCGATAGCGCTCGCGGATGGCCGCGCCCGAGCCCTCGAACAGGTCGGCGCGGGCCTTCATGGCCTTGAGGTCGCCGCCCGCCGAGAAGGCGCGGCCCGCCCCGGTCATGACGACGCAGCGGATCGAGGGGTCGGCGTTGACCGCCTCGCAGACGGCGGCGAAGGCTTCGCCGTCGTCCAGATCCGGCAGGGCGTTCAGCCGGTCGGGCCGGGTCAGGGTCCAGACCATGACCGCGCCTTGGCGCTCCTCGACGATCAGACCCATGGCGATGCTCCTCTAAAAAGACGGAGCCGGTTTCAGCGGGGCGGCGGGCGAAGGCAAGCGGAATTGAGAAACCCCGGTCGTTCTGACCGGGGTTGCGGTTAGATCAACTGCCCTCGCGACTACGCGCGCGGCCGTTTGATCGTTATGGGCACGAAGTTGGAAGGATGACTGACCACGCGGTTGTTCGCGTTGTTCATCTGCTTCGTGTTCACCAGCATCCCGCCCCAGAGGGCGAAGGACATCATGGCGTGCTGGAGGTTGCGCTCCTTGTCGTTCATTTTTGGCGTCTCCTTTCGCTGAACGATGAAAGAAGACGCGTCGTGCTTATTGGGACTCTCACCCTGTCAGTCGTTTCGCGTCAGGGGTTTAGATAGCTCAGCTTGGTTAAAAAGTCAATATTTTGATCCGATATCGGACGTATTGTAGTTTCACCGTCATATAACATGAGCCAGCCGCCCGTCCCTTCTCCCGCCCGACCGCCGCGCGCGATCGCCAC
>DAIOID010000106.1:0-1338 GCA_036744355.1 Brevundimonas sp. | reverse complement strand
CTGCTGGGCATGAGCTATCTGGGCCGGCTGTCCGGCTTCGAGGCCCGGCCCGAAGGCCTGACCTTCAAGGGCTGAGGACCGCTCTCGATCCTCCCCCGTTCACGGGGGAGGATCGCCGGTTCAGCGGCTCGCGCCGAACGGGACCACCTTGTTATCCGGGTCGTGGCCGATGTCGGCGGTCCCCAGATAGGGGATGCCCGAGCGTTCACACCAGTAGCGGACGATCTCCTCCGGCGTCAGGCCGAAGTCGGGATCATTGGGCGTGACGTCCGAAATCCGGCCCAGACGAATGCCCGCCGCGCGGCGGATCGAGGCCTGGCCCGTCAGGTGGAACATCATCCGATCCACGCGATAGAGGGCCTCGGACACCTCTTCCAGCATGATGACGTGACCCGACAGGTCCGGCTCCAAGGCGGTGCCGACCAGTTCGTTGAGGATGGTCAAATTGAAGGCCACGGCCGGACGCGGGTCGTCCAGCAGGGACGGCTCCAGCGAGGCGCGGTCGCCGCTGACCAGCCAGTCCACCGCACGTCGGCCGGTGGCGTCGTGGCGTGCGCCGTCCGAGGCCATCGGCCCATGGGCCACATGAGGAAAGCCGGCCTTGTAGAGCAGGGCCAGCAGGCTGCCCGCGTCGGAATAGCCGAGGTAGCGCTTCTTCCTCGCCACATCGGTCAGCTGCGGCAGGACCGCCTCGGCGATGCGGCACGACCCATAGCCGCCGCGTGCGAACCAGAGGGCGCCAAGGCGCGGATCATTGGCGAACTCGACGAAGGCGCGGGCGCGGGTGGCGTCGTCGCCGCCGAAATGGCCGTGCTTGTTGAAGGCCTGCGGGTGGAAGACCAGCTGCACCTCGCCGCCCGGATAGGCCCGATCCATCCAGGCCTGGATGGCCGCGCCGCGCTCGGGATCCAGACGCGAACTGGCGTTGACGACGCCGATCTTGAAGGGAGTGGACGTAGGGATGGGGATGGTCTCCGGCGTCGCCCGTGCTAGTCAGGCCGCCGGACATTCCCCGGTTTCGCGCGTCAAAATCAAGCCGATGAACAAAGACTATTTCTTCTGCGGCGTCGGCGGGTCCGGCATGCTGCCCCTGGCCATGATCGTTCAGGCGCAAGGGAACCGCATCGCCGGCTCGGACCGGGCGTTGGACCAAGGCCGCACCCCGGACAAGTTCGACTGGCTGCGCGCCCACGGCGTCACCCTGCACCCGCAGGACGGATCGGGCGTGGTAAGCCCCGATCAGATCGTGGTCGCCACCGGGGCGGTCGAGGACACGGTGCCGGACATCGGCGCGGCCAGGCGCGTCCGCGCGACCATCAAGACCCGGCCCCAGCTGCT
>DAIOID010000105.1:0-11066 GCA_036744355.1 Brevundimonas sp. | reverse complement strand
TCCTCACGGTTGGCGGCCAGCACCGGGCGCAGGAAGTCGAACCAGTCGCCGCCGTCGCGTCGTTTCTGCACCCCTTCCGCCGCCATAGCAAAAACGGCCCCGCAGGCATAATAGGCCCGGTGCTCGCCCCGATCCCCCGCCTCGGCCACCGGCTTGCGGCTCAGGCTGATGCAGTCGTCCACCTCGGTCTGCAGTTCGGCGCGATCGTCATAGGCCGGGTCCAGCGCCTTTAAAGCCCGCACGGCCATCAGGTCGGCCCCGCCCTCGGTGATCCAGGCGTCGCGGGCGAACTGATAGCGCACCGCCTGCCCCAGCCAGAAGTGCGCGCTCTCATGCCCGATGAACCAGCGCGAGCGTTCCAGCACCTGCTGGCTGGGGTTCAGCACGCCCACGCCCTCAAACTTCATGACGATCAGGCCCGGCAGGACGCTGCCGCCCATGCTGGACAGGCGCTCGGTCGGACCGTTCCAGCTGACCATGACCGTCGAGGTCTCGCTGCCCACACCCGGCGCGCCGAGACGCCGCAGGTAGTAGTCGCCGACGTGGGGGGCGAAGCTGCGGATTTCCTCGCCGATCCACGGCGGCAGATTGGGGTCGATGACCGTAGTCAGCCCCTCTCCCGGCGTCACCCGCGCCTGGCCCAGCAGGACATAGGACCGCTCGCCCGTCGTGGTCAGATTGGCCTGCCGCCTGCCGTTGAACAGCACCGGCCCGGCCGTGTCGCGCCAGACGACGGTGGAGGCCCCGCCTTCCAGATCGACGCCGTTCAGGTCTGCTGGCATGGCCTCGGCCGCCTCAACCGAAGGCAGGGCGAAGACGTCGAACTGGCGCGTCGGCAGAGCCACGGCGCCGTCCGAGAAGGTCAGCGTGCCGTACTCGGCTTCCAGATAGACCGACTTGGGCTTGAGCGAGAAACGCACATGACGCGGCACAGGACCGCCGTCCAGAGCGCGGATCACGTCATAGTGGCCGCGCCGCTCCATGACGACGCCGGGCGTCTCCACCGTCCACTGGGTCGGCCGCCAGGGCTGGCGCACATCGGTCATCAGGGCCGAGTCCATGAAGGCCCAAACTTGTGCGTCGCGGTTGAAGACATAGTCCGCAGTCCACCGATCGCCGTCGCGCACGACCTCGACCACCGGAGCGGCGCGCACGTCCCAGGTCCCCGGCGGCAGGGGCGCGGCGGCGCAGGCGCCGAGCAAGGCCGTGGCCAGAGCGGTCGAAACGGCGAAGGCTTTCAGACGCAAGGGTGGAAACTCCGAACTGTTCAGCTTGAGCATAGGCGACGCAGCGCCCCCGTCAGCTTACGGTTTGCTCAGGATTGCGCCCGCTCTAGGGCGCGGCCGGCCGCCGCCAGCTCGGCCGCCATCACCGCCTTCAGCCGCTGCGGGGCCTCGATGGTCACCTGCTCGCCCCAGCTGAACAGGTGCCAGGCCAGTTCACGCATGCCCGAGGCCCGGAAGCGCACCAGGACCGAACCGTCCGCCTGATCCTCGATGGTCTGGGTGGGGTGCCAGCGCCAGCCGCGCGCCTCGGCCGCGCCCTCGGGGGCGATGCGCAGCACCACCTCCTCGATCTCGTCCTGATAGATGCCGAAGGACTGGCTGGCGAAGGCGGCCAGGTCGAAGTCGGCGGGCGGCCGCGCCGTCCCCTCGCCCGCCTCGACCGAGCTCATGCGATCCAGACGGAAGGTCTGGATACGCCCGCTCTCGCGATCCGCCGCCACCAGATAGTTGGCGCGGCCGAACATCAGGCCGCAGGGGGCCACGCTGCGGCTGCGCGCCTCGACGCCGGGACGGGCGTAGATGAAGCTCAGCGGCCGTTCGGCCAGCACCGCGCCGCGGATTTCGGCCAGCACCGTCTCGTCGGCGGTGGGACGCGGCCCGGCCTGGACGGCGATAGTCTCGGCGCGGACCAGAGCCTCCAGATCAGGGGCCATGCGGTTCAGGGTCGTCGAGCGCATGGCCGCCTTGACCTTGCGCTCCAGCCCCTCCAGCGCCGCCGCTCGCGCCGGTTCGCCCGCCGCGCGCAGGGCCGCCGCCGCCTTGGTCAATTCCAGCATCTCGGTCGCGGTCGGGGCCTGTTCAAAGGCGGACAGACCGCCGCGAATACGCCAGCGCTTGGTCGGCGGGTCGCTGATCTCCTCGACTTGCGGGAACAGCATCAGCACCGCGTCGCGCATCCGCTCGGCGGTGCGGCGCCCGACCCGCAGCTGCCCCGCCATCTCGTTCAGCGTCAGCCCCTCGGCGCTGGCCGCCATGCCGCGCGCCAGATCGATGACCATCGCCGCCTTGTCGTGCCGCAAGAAACTTCCCCACAGAGATACGTCCGAAATTGACGCAATGCTGTCGCATCTTCTCAACATCAGCAAGAGGCAATCGCTTCAGGAGATCACGACATGGCCTTCGCCCGCACCCCGACGGTTCAAAAGCCCGCCCGCAAGACCTTCGCCGACCGCTACATGATCGTGCCGTGCGAGGCCGAGGGCGACCTGGCCGTCATCTGGGACCGCCAGGAAGAACAGGTCGTGGACGTCATCTCAGCCTCGGCCAGCAGCCGTTACTCGGACGAGGACGCCCTGTGGGACGAGTTCCACGCCGCACCGGCCGCCGCGGCCCGCGACTGGCGCATGGCGGCCTGACGGAACCCGCAAAGCCTAACGGCGTTCGGCCTGAACTGACCCCTATGGTCACGCCAGCCGGGAAGTTGTTGATGACGTCGTCTCACACCGCCGCGCCTTCGCTCGAAGACATCGTGAAGTCGGCCCTTCACCGATCATGGTGGCTGTTGCTGCTGCGCGGGATCATCGCCATCGCCTTCGCCGTCGCGACTTTCGTCTGGCCGCAGATCAGCCTGCTGAGCCTGATCCTCGTCTATGGAGTCTACGCCGTGGCGGACGGAATTCTGGCCCTGATCGCCGCTGTTCGCGGCGGCGGCATCGCCCCGCGCTGGTGGCTGGCCCTGGGCGGGGTGGTCAGCATTCTGGCCGGGATAGTGGCTTTCGCCTGGCCCGGTCTAACGGCCCTGGTTCTGGTCTATCTGATCGGCTTCTGGTCGATCATGCGTGGGATCATCGAGATCGTCGGCGCCATTCGCCTGCGCAAGGAGATCGCCAACGAGTGGACCCTGATCGCGGCGGGGGTCCTGTCGGTGATCTTCGGTCTGATCCTGGTCTTTGCGCCGGGCAGCGGGGCCATGGGCCTGCTGTGGCTGATCGCGGCCTGGGCCGTCCTGTTCGGCGGCCTGCTGATCGTCCTCGCCTTCCGCGTCAGGAAGCTGGCGAAGGCCTAAAGGCCGCGTTGCGGGCGATGACGCGGGCGCGGATGTCGCCGCGCATCCGCTCCAGTTCGTCCGCGTCGATCAGACGACCGCGCAGCACCACGTCGGCGATGCGCCGCGTCGCCGACACGTCCTTGAGCGGGTCCGCCTCCAGCACCAGCAGGTCTGCCGACTGGCCAGCCGCCACAGCGCCGTAACGCGCACCCTGGTTCAGGAAGCGCGGCCCGTCCACGACCGCCCCCCATCAAGGCCTCGCGCGGCGTCAGGCCCAGCTTAACGGGGCGGCGGCGATCAGAAAATGGCGCATGGCGTTCGCTATACGCGGGCCCCGCGCCCCGCAAGCCGATCAGGGATAGAGCCGCTTCATCTCTGCCACCGACCATTCGCACAGCTCACGCAGCACGCCCACGTCGATCTGATCCAGACGCTTGATGTAGAGGCAGGATACGCTGGTCGTGTGCGGCCCCAGCCGGTCCAGCAAGTCGGTCTGCGCCTTGAAGCCCGGCATGATGTAAACGGTCAGCGCCGCCTTGCGAGGCGAGAAGGCGATGATAGGCCAGTCAGCCGGCTTCCTGGTCGAGTTGACGTAGGTGTAGCGGCCGAAACCAACGATGGACGGCCCCCACATGACCGGAGCCTCGCCCGTCGCCTCCTGCATCAGGTCGCACAGGACACGGCCTTCATCGCGCCGTCGCGCCGGTTCGGCGGCGGCCAGGAAATCCTCGACCGAGGCGTTGGTGGGCCGGGTCTTGGGTTCAGACACGGGGCGCCTCCACCGCTTCGATGGCCAGTCCCGGCGCCGTGGAACAGGCGGCCAGGGTCCAGTCGCCATGACTGCGCATTCGCCGCCAGGCGCCGGCGGGCGCCGCGATCTGCGGCTGGGCCGGCCCCAGCACCAAGGGCCGTAGCCCCTGGTCGGTGACGATCTCCAGCATCAGCGGCGCCCCCATGTAGAAGGCCCAGATTTCGGTCGCCTCGACCGGACGCCAGTCGTCCGCGTCGTCCGCCGTCAGCAGCCGATAGACCGTCGCGGCCTCTGACCCGCAAGCCGCCAGGCCCGGATCGCGCGCCATCGGTCGAAAATGCCCGCCCTCGGGATGCGGGGTCAGCGACAGGTTGGCGATGACTTCGTCAGCGCTGAAATCCATCTCCCCTCCTCAGTCATGGACGCCTCGTTGCTGATCTGGCGGACTTGATGGCGCTGTTCGCCGCGAGACTCAACGCCGGGTCGCCGCGCCCAAACCACAAAAGGAATGCCTAAGCCCCCTGCCCAACGCCAAGCCCTGGGCCCTCGGCGGAGCGCCACTGACCATCCTCAAAGACGAAGTCGCCGCCTCCACGCCAAGGGACTCGGCTCAGCGGTCCGCCGGAAACGCCATAACCGACGACGGCGTAGTCCACGCCGGGCTTCAGCGGGAGAGCCTCTACTGTCGTCTCGAACCCGTCCGGCGCCTCGCCATAGAAGATCTGACGCAGGCTGCGGCACTCGCGACCGCGCGCCTCAATCGACCAGACCGGCCGCATCAAGGCGTTGGACAGCTCATGCACGGCCAAACCGCCGAGGCAGGCCTTCTGGGGATGCGTCGGATCGGCGCCGAAGCTCGCCGTCGGCCGCTGCAGGTCGCCGTTGATACTGATCGGGATCATGGCCGAACAGCCGGCCAGAGAGGCCGCCGCCGCCAGCGCCGGCCCGGCGCGCCAGGCCGCACGGCGCCTCAGCACCCGGCGTAGGGAGCGTAGCCGACCTCGATCTCGTCGATGCGGACATTCTTCAGCTCGCGCACCGCCATCTGGTCGAAGTCGGCGCTGCAATTGAAGGTCGTGTCGATCACATGGTCCTCGCCCTTGGCCGCCTTGATGGCGTCACGGATACGGAAGGCGGCGTCAATGGTGGCGTCGCTGACCATCACGGCCGAGGCGCGGATGCCCGGCGAGACGCGCGGACCGGCGCTTTCCAGATAGAGCCACGGGTCGGCCGCATTGCCGCACAGGGTCAGGCAGTCCGCCTTGAAGTCGGCGTTGCCGCGCGCGGCGGCGAACTCGCCCATGGTTAGGTCGATCTTCTGCGGCAGGTCATAGTCCTTCAGCGCCGCCAGAGCCTGGGTCGAGCAAGCCGGCGTCATCGGTACGGCGTAGCCGACGACCTCGCCGCCCTCGGCCCTGACCCGGACCGTGCAGTCGCCGATCTCATAGGTCCGTTCCTTGTCCTGAACCGTGCGGGCCGGACCCAATTTGGATTCCAGATAGGCGACCTGAACACCCAACATCTGATCAATCGTCGCTGCGCCGCCCGCCGAGGGAGCGGCCTCAGACGCAGCCGCCGTCGCCTCGGCCGGAGCCACGCCCTTCTCCTCCGCCTTCTCCGCCTGACCACAGGCGGCCAGTCCGGCCAAGGCGACCAGCACGGCGACGGTTTTCAGTCCTTGGTACACAGCCATCATTTCTCCAGGGCTCATGTTGAGCGTCGCAAGCCAACGCACCGACGCGCGAAGGGCTCTCACGCTCAGCCTAGAGCGCCTTCACGATCCCCTCGACCATCTTCTTGGCGTCGGCGAACAGCATCATGGTGTTGTCGCGGAAGAAGAGTTCGTTCTCGACGCCCGCATAGCCCGCCGCCATGCCGCGCTTGATGAAGAGGACGGTGCCCGCCTTCTCCACGTCCAGCACCGGCATGCCATAGATGGGCGATTGCGGGTCGGTCTTGGCGGCGGGGTTGGTGACGTCGTTGGCGCCGATGACGAAGGCCACGTCGGCGGAGGAGAACTCGGAGTTGATGTCCTCCAGCTCGAACACCTCGTCATAGGGGACGTTGGCCTCGGCCAGCAGGACGTTCATGTGACCCGGCATCCGGCCCGCGACGGGATGGATGGCGTACTTCACCTCGACGCCCTCTTCCTTCAGCTTGTCGGCCATTTCGCGAAGCGCGTGCTGGGCCTGGGCCACAGCCATGCCGTAGCCGGGGACGATGATGACCTTGGAGGCGTTCTTCATGATGAAGGCCGCGTCCTCGGCCGAGCCCTGCTTGACCGGACGCGTCTCGACCACGCCGCCGCCCGACGCCGCCGCGTCCCCGCCGCCGAAGCCGCCCAGGATGACGCTGACGAAGCTGCGGTTCATGCCCTTGCACATGATGTAGCTGAGGATGGCGCCCGACGACCCGACCAAAGCGCCAGTGATGATCAGGGCGATGTTCTCCAGCGTGAAGCCCAGCGCCGCCGCGGCCCAGCCGGAATAGGAGTTCAGCATCGACACCACGACCGGCATGTCGGCGCCGCCGATGGGGATGATCAGGGTCGCGCCGAGAATAAGGGCGATGGCGAAGACGCCCCAGAAGGGCCAGATGGCCGTGCCGCCAGTGCCGATCAGCACCCCGATCAGGAAGACCAGGGCCAGGGCCAGGCCGATGTTGATCAGGTGCCGCGCCGGCAGCAGGATCGGCGAACCGCTCATCCGGCCATCCAGCTTGGCGAAGGCGATGACCGAGCCGGTGAAGGTGATGGCCCCGATGGCCACGCCCAGGCTCAGTTCCACGATCGACAGGGTCTTGATGCCGCCCTCGGCTGTCATGATGCCGAAGGCGTCGGGCGCATAGACGGCGCCGACCGCCACCAGACAGGCGGCCAGACCGACCAGGGAATGGAAGGCCGCGACCAGTTGCGGCATGGCCGTCATCGGCACACGCTTGGCGATCAAGGCGCCTGCGCCGCCGCCGACCACGACGCCCCCGCCGATAAGAGCCAGGGTCATCAGGTCCAGCGCGCCAGACGTACCCAGCGTCAGCAGGGTCACGCCGACGGCCAGAGCCATGCCGATCATGCCGAGCGTATTGCCGCGACGGCTGGTCTCCGGGCTGGACAAGCCCCTGAGCGAGAGGATGAACAGGACCCCCGCGGCCAGATAGGCCAGCGCGGCTATGGATGCGTTCATCAGATCCCCTCCCCCAGGGTCATGTCAGTCGGTCATTTCAGATCAGAAGACGTTGACGACGGCCGGCGTCGCCGCGTCGCGAGTGCCAGCCGAGGTGGCCACGCCGTTCTTGACGACGGCGACGCCGACGCCGCCCTCGCCGCCCGTCTTGGTCACGCGGCAGCTGCCGTTGTCGCTGGGCAGACGGCCCGCCATGCGCCCCGTGCCCGTGTGGTTGATGCGGTTCATATGGATGCCGCGGATGGTCACCGGTGCAAACTGGCACTGCAGCGCCCAGCTGGCGCCCTGCGGCGCGGCGACGGACCAATGCAGGCCGCCGTAAGGGTTCTGGCCGACCTCTTCGGTCTTCTGGGCCGAAGCGGCGCCCGAGGCGGCCACAGCGGCGGTCAGGACGGCGGCGAAAATCAGGGAGGTCTTCATTACAGTTACTCTCAGCGTTTGGTCAGGCTTTGGGTGCGCGTCAGTCGCCACAGCGCGGCGGCGATGAACAGCGGTCCCAGGAATATCATGGCCCAGTCGAAGACGGTCATCTCGCGGTTCTGGATGACGATGCGCGTCAGCACGGCGGCGAAGACCAGCACCACGCCGCAGTCCTGAAACCGCAGCCTGCCGATGGGATCCTTGACCCGCACCCAGCTCCAGATCCACAGGGCCACGCCCAGACCTGTGACGGCCCAGGAGACATAGAAGGCGAACAGGGCAGGCGAGAAAATCACGAGGCCTTGGGCCTTTCCTTCTTCTTGTACATAGCCAGCATCCGACGCGTGACCATGAAGCCGCCGAAGATGTTGACGCTGGCCAGCGTCACCGCCGCCACGCCCGCGCCCTTGGCGATCCAGGCGTTCGGGCCCGCCGCCTCGGGGCTGAGCGCCGCCGCGGCGATCAGGCCTCCGACGATGATGACGCTGGAAATGGCGTTGGTCACGGCCATCAGCGGCGTGTGAAGAGCCGGCGTCACGCTCCACACCACATAATAACCGACAAAGATCGCCAGCACGAAGATGGCCAGCCGGAAGATCGTGGGATCGACGTGTTCCATCAGCCCTTAACTCCTTCATGCACGACGGCCCCGCCATGCGTCACGACGGCGGCCTTGAGGATTTCGTCTTCCAGATCCAGCGTCACGGCCCCGTCCTTGAGCATCAACCCGACGAAGGCGGCCAGGTTGCGCGCATAGAGGGCGCTGGCGTCCGCCGCGATCCGGCCCGGCAGGTTGGTGTAGCCGACGATGGACACGCCGTTCGCCGTGGTCACGACCTCGCCCGCCTTGGCGCCGGCGACATTGCCGCCCGCCTCGACCGACAGATCGATCAGGACCGAGCCGGGCTTCATCGACGCCACCTGTTCGGCGCTGACCAGAACCGGCGCCGCGCGGCCCGGGATCAGGGCCGTGGTGATGACGATGTCCTGTTTCCTGATGTGTTCGCCGGTTAGAGCGGCCTGCTTGGCCTGATATTCCGCCGACATCGGCTTGGCGTAGCCGCCAGCGGTTTGCGCGTTCTTGAACTCTTCGTCCTCGACGGCCAGGAACTTGGCGCCGAGGCTCTCGACCTGTTCCTTGGTCGCCGGGCGCACATCGGTGGCGGTGACCACCGCGCCGAGGCGCCGGGCCGTGGCTATGGCCTGAAGCCCCGCCACGCCGACGCCTATGACGAAGACCTTGGCCGGGGCGACCGTGCCCGCCGCCGTCATCATCATCGGGAAGCCCTTGCCGAAGGCGTAGGCCGCCTCGATCACCGCGCGGTAGCCGGCCAGATTGGCCTGGGACGACAACACGTCCATGACCTGGGCGCGGGTGATGCGCGGCACGAATTCCATGGCGAAGGCAGTGACGCCGGCGCCCTTCAGCGCCTCGACCGTATCCTTCTCGCGATAGGCGTCCAGCATGGCGATGACGATGGCGCCGGGCTTCAGGGCGCTGGTTTCCTGCGCCGTCGGACCCCGCACCTTCAGCAGGATGTCGGCGCCGTCCAGCACCGCGCGGGTGTCGGGCTTCACCGTGGCCCCGGCCTCGGCGTAGTTGGCGTCGGGAATGGACGAGCCGAGCCCCGCTCCGGCCTCGACCGAGACGGTCGCGCCCAGCGCGATCAGCTTCTTCACCGTCTCCGGCGTTACAGCGCAACGCGTTTCGCCTTCACGGCGCTCGCGGGTCACGGCGATGGCGACAGCCAAGCGAATCCCTCCCAAGTCCCCCAGAGCCCGAACGTTAGGCCGAAGCGAAAGGGCGCGTCAAAGCGCAATCGCCCCCGCATACTGACAATTTGTTGCAGCGAGCCGAAAAATTAGATCCAACAACGCAACTTTCGACCTTTTCTGGGCATGAGGCAGACATGAAAAAGCCCGTCGACCGAAACGATCGACGGGCCGTTCAACGCCGCAGAGGCGGCGTGAAACTCAGTGCGCGGGCTTGGAGCGCAGAGCGAAGAAGCCGACAGCGAACAGGGCCACCGCGCTGATGGCGGCGGCGAGGAAGCCTGCGCCGACCGCGAACCAGACCGTCAGGAACAGGATGATCGCGGCGGTCAGCAGCGACCCCCACTTGGCCAGGAAGACGAACAGGCCCCAGGTCGCGGTCTGTTCCGAGATTTCCATCGAGCCGTGCACATAGGCGTGTTCGGCGTTGTCTGCGTGCTGGTCGGCCATTCCGGTCTTCCGAAAAAGAGTCAAGATTTCGACGGCTCTTATAGCGACGCCCGCGCGGGGCTCAAGCCCGCGCGGCGTCTTGCCTCGCTCAGCCCTGGGCCGACAAGGCCTCGAACTGGTCGACCAGGCGTTCCAGCCGCTTCGTGCCGATAGTCCAGAAGGCCGGATCGCGCGGGTTCAGGCCGAAGGGTTTCAGCGCCTCGACATAGGTGTGCGCTCCGCCGCCCGACAGCAGGTCGCGATAGAGGGGCGTGAAGGCCGCCGGGTCCTTGGCCCGCGTCTCCATCAGGGCCGCGACCAGCAGGTCGCCGAAGGCGTAGGCGTAAACGTAGAAGGGCGAGTGGACGAAGTGGCTGACGTAGGCCCACCAATTCTCATAGCCCGGGTTCAGGGTGACCGCCGGGCCGAGGCTGGCGCCCAGCTCCTCCATCCAGATCTCGCCTATGCGCTCGACCGGAACCTCGCCCGCCGCGCGCTCGTCGTGGAAGCGGGTCTCGAAGCGGTGGAAGGCGATCTGGCGCACCACCGTGTTCAGGCCGTCCTCGATGCGGCCGGCCAGAAGGGCGCGCTGATCCTGCGGCGTCGCCTCGGCCAGCAGGCGGTCAAAGGTCAGGCCCTCGGCGAAGATGGAGGCGGTCTCGGCCAGGGTCAGCGGCGTGTCGGCCAGCAGGCTGCCTTGCGCCGCCGCCAGGGTCTGATGCACCCCGTGGCCCAGTTCGTGGGCCAGGGTCAGCAGGTCGCGCCGCTCGCCCATCCAGTTCAGGAAGACGTAAGGGTGGCGGTCCGCCGTCACCGGGTGGGCATAAGCGCCGGACTGCTTGCCCGGTCGCGCCCTGGCGTCGATCCACGGCCGGTCGAAGAACCAGGCCGCGCGCTCGGCGAAGTCGCCGCCAAGGTCCGCGAAGCTGGCCAGCACCACCTCGCGCGCCTGGGCCCAGTCATAGGTGCGCGGCGGGGTGGCCTCGATGGGGGCGTTGCGATCCCAGTGGTCCAGGGCCGTCTTGCCCATCGCCTTGGCTTTCAGCGCGTAATAGCGGTGCGAGATGCGCGGATAGGCTTCGGCCACGGCCTCGGCCATGGCGTCGACGCTCTCGCCGTCGACCTCGTTGCCCAGATGACGACTGTCGGCGGGGCGTTTGAAGCCGCGCCACTTGTCCTCCAACGCCTTGTCGGCGGCGACGGTGTTCATGACCATGGCCATGGTCCGGGCCTTGTCG